>JBCBCS010000075.1:0-15243 GCA_038530475.1 Pseudomonadota bacterium | reverse complement strand
GGGTAGCTCACCTGTTCTTCGCCATTCCTGCGGCGCAGATAGGGGTGGACCATGTCGCCCTGAATGGGGCCGGGGCGGACGATGGCGACTTCGATGACAAGATCGTAGAACTCGCGCGGGCGCAGGCGCGGCAACATGTTCATCTGCGCCCGGCTTTCGACCTGAAAGACCCCGACGCTGTCGCCCTGACAGAGCATGTCATAGACGCGCGGGTCTTCCTGCGGGGTGGTCGCCAGGGTGAGATTTCGACCGTATTGCCTTGAAATCATGTCAAAACACTTACGGATGCAGGTCAGCATCCCCAGCGCCAGAATATCCACCTTCAGGATCCCCAGCGCGTCAATATCGTCCTTGTCCCATTCGATGAAGGTCCGGTCCGGCATGGCGCCATTGCCGATCGGCACGCTTTCGGTCAGGGGGCGTTCCGTCAGGATGAACCCGCCCACATGCTGGCCCAGATGACGGGGCATCCCAATGAGCTGGCTCGCGAGCAGGATCGTACGCCGCAATTGCGGATCGCTCATATCGAGGCCCGCCTCATCCGCATGAGCATCGCCTACCGTCTTGCCCCAGGACCCCCAGACCGTCTTGGCCAGTGCACCCGTCACATCTTCGGACAGGCCCATGACCTTGCCGACCTCCCGAATGGCAGAGCGGGGGCGGTAATGGATCACCGTGGCACAAAGGCCCGCCCGGTCGCGGCCGTATTTGGTGTAGATATGCTGGATGACTTCCTCGCGCCGCTCATGTTCGAAATCGACGTCGATATCGGGGGGCTCTTTGCGTTCTTCGCTGATGAAACGTTCAAACAAGAGCGAATGCTGGGCCGGATCGACGGCGGTGATCCCCAGCACGTAACAGACGGCGGAGTTGGCCGCCGACCCGCGCCCCTGACACAGGATTTCGGGCTGCGCCTCATGGCGGGCAAAGCGGATGATGTCGTGAATCGTCAGGAAATACCGCGCGATGTCGAGCTTTTCGATCATGGCGAGTTCTTTGCGGAGCACCGCCTTGGTCGCGTCCGTCACGCCGTCCGGATACCGCCACGCCGCGCCTTCCCAGGTGAGCTTTTCCAGATAGGCCTGGGGTGACATATCGGCCGGGATCACCTCACGCGGGTATTCATACGCCAGTTCCCCAAGGTCGAACTGGATCGCATCGGCCACGGCGCGGGTGGCTTTGATCGCATGGGGCCATTCGGTAAAGAGGCGTTCCATCTCAGCGGGGGATTTGAGGTGCCGTTCGGCGTTGGGCTCCAGCCGAGACCCGGCCTCGGTCAGAGTGCAGTGTTCCCGAATGCAGGTCATCACGTCCTGAAGCGGGCGACGCTCGGGCGCGTGATAGAGTACATCATTTGTCGCCAGAAGGCGCAGGCCGTGGCGGCGGGCCAGTGCATCGAGGCGGTTGATGCGTAGGTGATCATCACCGCGATAAAGGTAAGACGCCGCCAGATACTTCAGCTCTGGCAAGGCTTTGCATAGCTTTTCTAATGTGCGGCCATAGGCCACCACATCTTCATCCGGGACAGCAATCAGGATCAGTCCTTTGGCATGGGCGGCCAGATCAGCCAGCGTCAGATCGCAGGCGCCCTTGGCTTGCCAATTGCCGTCCACATCCCGCATGCGGCCCTTGGAGATGAGGCGCGATAGCCGCCCATAAGCGTCGCGGTCGCGCGGATAGGCCAGAAACGCCTCTCCGGTCACAAGCTCAATTCGGGCGCCAATCAGGGGGCGCAGCTTGGCCTTGCGTCCCTCGGACCAGATGCGCACGACACCGGCGAGGGTGTTCAGATCGGCCACCGCGATGCTGTCATAGCCCAGCGACCACGCCTCGGATGCCAGATCCACCGCATCCGATGCCCCGTGCAGGAAGGAAAAACAGGTGAACATCCCCAGCTCCACATAAGAGGCGCGGGGGTTCGGGGTGTATGCGCCGTCTTCCGGCAAGGTGCGGCGGGGCTGTTGGTGGTCGTTCTCAGGCATGGGCAGCCTCAAAACTGGGCGCACAGAGTTTCGCAGAAACTCTGGAAGCAAAATCTTTATAAGATTTTGCCCCCGCCTGCGGCAGCCGCGCGTTCATGCAAACAGCCCCTGCACGCACCAGCGGGGCGCACCGCCACGGCCATCGCCCACGACGCCTTCGCGAAAGAGCCAGTAGCGGCAGCCATATTGATCCTCGATCCGGTAGTAGTCCCGCAGTCGGGTGCCGGGGCGGTCGGCCCACCATTCAGGCGCGATCCGTTCGGGGCCCTCAAACCGCACGACCTTATGGGTCTGTCTGCGCCAGATGAACTGCGCAGGCGGACCTTCGGGCACGGCATAGAGCACCCGGATTTCTTCTGGTGGCTGCAGCAGACGCAGGGGGCGGGGCCGCGGATGGGGCGGCAGGGCCGCGCCGTTCGGGGCCATGGCCGGGTTCCAGACCTCTCGGCGTTCGGGGATATGGCTGTCGCGGGGGGCGGGGCGGCGGATGTGCTCGGCCCCGAATTTGGCGCTGAGCCGGTCGACCAGCCGGGCGAGCTCCGTGCCCTCGTCGGTGCCACCTTCGATGCGGGTTTGGACGACCTCCACATGCTCCACCACGCTGGCCTCAAGGGTGATAAGGTCGAAGCCGAAGCCGGGGTTGAGCCGCTCCAGCTTGCCCTCGAAGAGCCGTAGAAGGTGGGCGGCGTCCCGGCTCGCCTGGGATGTGGCGACGCTGATCCGGTCGACCTCTCCGTCGGTGCGGTAGACGGTGAGGGTGATGCGGCGGGTGCCGAGGCCTGCCGCATGCAGGCCCGTGCAGAGCTCTTGCGCCATCGCTGGCAGGTGCGGTTCGGGGTCGATGACAGGTTCGGGCAGGTTGGCCTGAACGCTGAATTGCGGCGGGTCGTCGGGGCTTTGCAGCGGCTCAGCCAGCTTGCCCATCAACTGGTCCAGCCGCAGAAGCGGGTTCTGCACCAGCTCTGCCTTCTGGAACCGGCGGGCGAGCGACAGGCGCGGGACCTGCGCCAGATCGCGGATCGTTTTCAGCCCCAGCCGTTTGAGGAGAAGCACGGTGTCGTCCTTCAGCCGCAGAGCGCGGACCGGCAGGGGGCCGGTTTTGAGGGTGATTTCATCGCTATTACAAACCTCGCGCACGCCACCAAAGCGCGATAGCGCCCAGGCCGCGCCATGGGTGGGAGCGCAGGCCAGGTCGGTTTCAAGGCCCAGCATCGACAGCTTGCCTTCGATTTCGCGCAGCATCGCGCCTTCTCCGCCCCAGAGATGGTCAGAGCCTGTGGTGTCCATCACCAGCCCGTCCGCGCCATCCGTGGCCGACCACGGGCACCAGCGGCGCACCCAGAGCATGAGGCGGGACAGCGCCATCTCATCCCCCCGCAGATCGGCAAATTCGACCTTCAGATCCGGGCAGAGCGCGCGCATGTCCACCACGCGGGCGCCGATGGCGATGCCCAGCCGCTCGGCCGCGCGGTTGGTGGCGTGGATGATCGCCCCGTGCGGCCCTTCGGTGGCCAGCGCCACGGGCACATCGGGCGGCGGCGCTGTCCCGGCGCGGTCCATATGCCATTGCCAGCGATTGATCGAAAAGCGTGGGAAATGCAGCGCGGTGATGCGCCGGGCGAGGGGGTCTTTGGGCTTTGTGCTTTGTCCGGACGATGCGACTGCACCTGCGGTGACACCCGCCCGCCCGGCCATCGGTTTGGGACCACGTCCCATGTCTTTGCCCGCCCGCCATGTGGGGGCCCCGACGGGGGAGAAGCTGTCCTCTTCGCTTCGCTCCGCCTGTGGCAGGTCTGCCGCGCGCAGATCCTCCGCCTTTGGCGCCATGGCGCGTTGCAGCGCCTCGATGGCGTGGGCCAGGAGGTCAGCGGTGTCGGTCTGAGGGGGCGGTGTGGCAGCCGGGTCCGGTGTCTTTGGGGTCTTGGGAAAGGGCAGGACGGGCAGCGTGTCCTGACCTTTCATCGGTCCTCTCGCCTCGATCGTCGGGTTTGAGTTGTATTGGCCAAGATGAAGGGAGCGTCAGCCATAGCGCACCTGATCGGCTGTCGCCCCGCCGGTCTGGCCTTCGGTGCGGTGGTCGAGATGCAGGGTGCCGTCGGTGTCGCGGGCAACCCAGTGGCCGGGTGTGCCCCAGCGGGAGCGGAAGAGCTCTGCCTGCCAGAGCGGTTGCCCCAGCGCATGGATGTCATCGGGATTGGGCAGGGAGGCGAGTGCGCTCACCCGCCAGCGGGCGCGGGCGGCGCTGAGGTTCGCATGGGCGGCGCGGCGCAGCAGCCAGGCGGGGACGGCGTGAGCCTCAGACCGGAGCGCGAGGCGTTTGGAGGCGGTGAAATCAAGTTGTGGTGGATCACCCCAGACTTCGCCCACTACAGCGCCCAGCGTCCTGCAGCCCAGCCCCTGTTCCATCGCCCAGAGCACATCGACAGGGCGGGAGACATCGACGCGCAGCACATCGATGCCGTGGGGCAGGCCCACCATGCAAATGACGCCCGCTTCCTTGCGGCTGAGCCGGTCGGAAATCCACAGGATCGGGCCGCGAGTGATGTCGATCTGGGCCAGCATGAAGCCCAAGCCCGCGCCATCGCTCACCTTGTCGCAAAAGATTTCGCGCAAGGTCGGCTGGGCCTCTTGCGCGGCTTTGCGGCCTGCCGTCTCGGCCCGGTCCTTCAGCAGGTCGGTCGCGGATTTGGGCGGGGGCAGGGCGCTGCGCATGGGGCGGTCTCTCGCGAGGGCTAAGATTAATGTTCACTAAATGTTCTAGTTTTTGTTCCGCCTCCGGTCAAGCCGTTCGGCCCCTTTGATGGCCGCAAAAAGGTCAGGCTTTCCGCGCTTGATTGCCGCATGTGCGCATTACTAGACTGCCAACAAAGGCAGACAGGCAGCAGATGATCGCACCCCTCCTGAAATCGCTTCGGCGTGAGTATATGGATGTCACGCTCAGGCAATCCGGCGGTCGGGTTGTGCGGATCATCGAACGCCCCGGCTACTGGATGGAGACAAGCGCGCTTCAGGCGTTGTCGCGGGATCTGCGCAAAATTGCCTCCAAGACATTGGCCGAAGGCGCGCTGACCTACGGCGTCTTCTCAGGTGATCCGGCCCGCATGCGCGATACGATCGTCACCCTTGTCACGTTACGCGATGGCACGCCGGTTGCGTTCAATGCGCTCGCTGTGATGGAGGTCGACACGCTGCCTGACCCGACACCGGTGCTGCATTTGGGGCTTGTGATGGTGGACCCGGATCAACGCTCTGGCGGATTGTCCTGGGTCTTGTATGGCCTGACCTGTTTCATGTTGTTCGTGCGCAATCAGTTCCGGCCCTTGTGGATCTCAAACGTCACGCAGGTCCCCGCCGTGGTCGGAATGGTGTCCGAGATGTTCTCGGACATTTGGCCCAAACCGCAGGCGGAGCGGCGCACACTCAACCATCTGCTGCTGGCGCGACGAATCATGGCCGGGCATCGCCACGTCTTTGGCGTGGGCGACGACGCGGGCTTTGATGAGGCGCGGTTTGTCATCACCAACGCCTATACCGGCGGATCGGACGATCTGAAAAAGACATGGGAGGCGGCGCCCAAGCATCGCGACGCTGTTTTTAACGCGTTTTGCGAGTCGGAGCTGGACTACGTGCGGGGCGATGATGTCCTGCAATTGGGGCGCATGGATTTGCCAGCAATCCGGCGATACCTCAGCCGTGAGGTGCCGAAATCCGCCTTGTTCGGTGTGCTTTTGACGTCTGGCTATGTGGCGCTGCAGCGGTTGATCTTGCCGGTGCTCTATTGGTCCGACACAACCCGGCCCTGGTCAATTCTGCGACCCGCGAAGGGGCACGACGATGTTTGAGTATGACGAATTCACCACCCGCAACATCGGCTTTGTCACCGAAGAAGAGCAGGCCCGGCTGCGAGGCGCCACAGTGTTCGTCTGCGGCACCGGTGGCATGGGCGGGGCCTGTATTCTGGGCCTTGTCCGGGCCGGGGTGGGCAAGCTGATCATTGCGGATCTGGACGCGTTCGAGGTTAGCAACCTCAATCGTCAGGTCTTTGCGTTTCTGCACAGCATTGACCGCCACAAGGCGAAAGCGACCGCTGAGATTGCCCGCCAGATCAACCCCGAGATTGAAATCGAGGTTCATGAAGGCGACTGGACTGCCAGCGTTGATGACCACATTGAGCGGGCGGCAATTGTGGTCAATGGAACGGATGATCTGGGGGCGTCGCTGTTGCTCTACCGGCGGGCGCGGGCTTTGGGCAAGGCGGTGATCGATGCTTATGCCTCGCCCTTGCCGTCCGTCTATGTCACCGCGCCCAAGGATCAAAGCCACGAGGCGCGGTTACGCTATCCGACCCAGTCGACCGATTGGGACAAGATCACAGAGGATCAGAGATCAGAGGCGTTTTTGATGGAATCAGAATGGGTTGTAATCCATTCTTCATCCAGAAAGTACATTGATCTTGAGATTGTGGGCGATGTCGTCGCGGGCAAACGGTCGCGCATGTCGTTCGCGCCGATGGTGATCACGACGGGTCAGTTGATGGCGTATGAGGCGCTCAACGCCTGTCTAGGTCGGCCTCATGGGACCGATAATCGCGGCTATTTCTTCAATCCTTACGCGGCGAAAGTTGAACGGCCAAGATCCGCCCTGACCGCCGCTGTGATGCGGCCCCTCGTCCGAAAATTCCTTCAGAGCCTGATGGAATGACAGAGGCCGCACCGATCATCGGCAACCTTTTCTTGTCGCTCACGGCGCTGACCGGGCTGCTTATCCTGCAAGGGGTGATCACAGCGCGTGACTCGATGGCGCCGATCAATCGGCGGTTCCTTTTTGGCCTGCGCGTGATGGCGCTGCTTTTTGCGGGCCGGGTGATGATGATCATCACGGGCGTTGAAGCCTTCCGTTTCTTCGTGCTGCTTGGCGCTGCGCTGATCCCAATCGCCGTGCTTTTGTTGACCGAGGGTTTGTTACGCAGGCATGCGCCGTTGTGGGCGAAGATTTGGGTCGGTGGTGGGACGGTGATTTTTGCCCTCTCCTCGCTCTGGTGGTCGCCGTCGGTTGATCCGCCGCGGCTTATTGGGTTGCTGATCTTTCAGGTGAGCGGCTTGTTGATCGGCGGTTGGCTGACACTGACCCGGGACCGCGCAACCTTGAGCGCTGCGGAAAACCAGACGGTGGAGCGCCTTGCGCTGTCGCTGATCTTGTTGATCCCGCTGGCGGCGGCGGATTTTTTGATCCTTTTCATTGGCTTGCCGGCGCAAGTCTCGCCTTTGGGGGTGCTGTTCCTGTGCTGGCTGGCTGTGTCGCTCGGACGGTCGCAGGCGCAGCACCGGGCGCCGTTGGTGTCCTTTACGGCAATTGTCCTCGGCGCTGGCCTGTCGGCGTCGGTTGTGGCGATGATGCTTGGCTTGGAACGAGATGCCACAATCCTGACCTTGTCCGTGATCCTGTCTGCGATCCTTGTCGCGGTGCTTTTCATTGAGGCGCAAACCCTGCGCACGGAAGAGCAGTCAGAGACGTTGCTGCGCCACATCGCAGAGGACCGCTCTGGCTCCTCCTTGGCGTTCCTGCGCGGCCTGCAATCCCACCCGCTGGTGGAAGGGGCGGCGCTGATAGATGCAGAGGAGCTTGCCGATCTCGACGCCGATGTCTTGTTTCATATCTTTCGGATCCGTCCGGTTCTGCGGCGGGCGGATCCGCCCTTTACAGACGGGGCCGAAGGGGATCACATAAAACACCTGTTCAAACGTTTCGATGCCAGTCACATTCTGATCGCAGATGATGATCCGTTTACCCTCGTTGCCTTGTCCATGCCGTCCCTTGCGTCCTCTCCCCGTGCTGAACTTGAACTCGCCGCCGTGCAGCGCATGGCGCGGTTGATGTCCTCGACATGATGCTGCCTCAGGACATGTATGAGGCCTGCGTTGCGCGGGCCGCTTTGGCACCGACTGTGCACAACACCCAACCCGCCCGGTGGGTGCGCGACGGAGAGGTCTTGTCGCTCTTTTGTGACACGGATGTCGGGCTGTCAGTCGGCGACCCAACAGGGCGCGACGCGGCACTGTCCTGCGGCGCGGTTCTTGAGGCGATGGTATTGGCGCTTTCGGCAGAAGGATATCAGGCGCAGGTGACGTATACCGGGGCCGGTTGCCGCCCCGGCCAAGGTTTGGTCCCGGTCGCGCATGTGGCACTGGAGACGGGGGCAGAAGACGGTCTTCACGCGCAACTTGAGGCGCGGTTCACCTGGCGTGGGCCCTTCACGGCAGGGTCTGCTGCGCTCTTTGGGTGGACGAGGAAGGATACGCGGCTGGTCCTCGATGAGCCGGGCCGACGGTGGCTGGCAGAGAGGAACGACACGGCGTCATTAGCGATCATGCAGGACGCCAATTTTCGTCAGGAGTTGGTGTCATGGATGCGCTTGCGCGCGTCCCATCCTCGCGCTGGCCTCGACGGGATGGATCGGGACGCCATGCGAATGAGCGCCGGGCAGGCCCGGCTCGCGCCGTTTGTGCTGACAAAGTTATGGGGGCTGTTGGACCGGATCGGGATCACGCCCACTCTGACAACAGAGCAGGACGTGACATTAACAGCGCCCGTTATTGGATTGTTTTACCGTCCGAAATCAGAAAATCCTGTTGAATCGGGTCGTGCCTATCTGCGGCTTTGTCTTGAGGCGACATCGCTTGGCTTTGCGGGCTGGCCGATGGCAGCGCTGTCGGATCATGTCCCGACCTGTGAAGAGATCTGCAAGCGCTTTGGAATTCCGCTCGATCAACGGTTGGTTCAAGTGATCCGGTTCGGCGTGCCAACCGGTGACGCACCCGCCCGCGCGCGGCGCCCACTCAGCGAGGTTCTGCGTTAATCGACGGGCAACCCGCTGGGCACCGTATCCGGGCGGCCAAGCGGCAAATCGTTCACGTTTTCGCCTGTCAGCGCATTCAGAAATGCCACAATGTCTGCAATCTCTCCGTCGCTCAGCGCCACGGGGTTGATCGTCAGCACAGCTTCCTGACGCGCCATTTCCCGGACGTCCTGTTGGATCGCGAAATCGACCCCGGCAAAACGCGGCGCTACGGGAAGGGCCGCCATATCGGAGGTCCACGCCGCGCGGGACGCCTCGGGATCGCTGTGATGCTGGATCATGTCCTCCAGCGTCGGCATCGCGCCGTTGTGTCCATAGGGCGCAGTGAGGGCGACGTTGCGCAGGCTCGGGGTGCGGAAGGCATAGGCGTCTTCCAGCAGATCGGTCTCTGCCATCCGGCCCACATCGCGGGGCATCGGATCGAAGCGCCGTGTGCGACCGGGGCCGAAGGCGGGCAAACCCAGTGCATGGAACTGCTGATCACTGAAGAGGGGCCCCGAATGGCAG
Source organism: Pseudomonadota bacterium (assembly GCA_038530475.1). Taxonomy (GTDB): domain Bacteria; phylum Pseudomonadota; class Alphaproteobacteria; order Rhodobacterales; family Rhodobacteraceae; genus Octadecabacter. The sequence continues at coordinate 5,898 of JBCBCS010000075.1, read as the reverse complement.
GTCGCACAGCGGGCGTCGCCGAAGAACAGCGCCCGCCCACGTTCCGCGTCCTCTGGCAGCGGCGTCCCGGTCAGCCACGCATCATAGGGACTATCGAAGCTGCGAAACTCAGAGGTGATGAAAGCGCCCAATGCATTACCAATCTCAACGATGGTGATATCGAGTGGTTCATAAACGTTTTCAAAGGCTTCGATGAACATGTTCGCGTAGGTTTCGTTGCCGCGGATGCGCGCTGCGATGATCGGCCACGCGGCGTCGATGCGGTCATGTGTGGCGCCGGCGATGTCGTTCTCACCGGGGTTGCCCGCCATCTCAAACTGAGCGGTGAGCGGGAACAGCGCTTGCGCCGCGACGATATTGTCGAGGCCGGGGGGCAGCCATTCTTCAGCAGGGGAATCAAAGCCGTTGCCGAACTGGTCTGATACTTCGAGCCGCCCATCGTGAAAGAGCACCGTGATCGAATTATGCCCAAGATTCCAAAGACCTGGTGCATTTCGAGGCACCCGTTTGCGGATGTCCCCGATGAGTCGTTCCGGCCCCAGACCAATGCCACCTTCGCCGATTCCGAGGGATAAACCGTCAGCGCTGCCAAGGTCGTGGTGATGGCAGGTCCCGCAGGAGATATTGCGGTTACCGCTGAGGATTTTATCGTAAAACAAGAGCTGGCCGATCCGGGCTTGCGCCGGGTCCGCATCCACGAAATCATCCAGCGTGATCGGGTCAGCCGATGCCACGCACGCCGTTAAGAAAGCCGTAAGACATGCTGAAAACTTACCAAATTGGCCAATCATGGAACCCCCTTTTGACCATTTTGACCAGTTTTTCGCGGTGCTCAATCCTTTCTTTTTGCTTAATTTTCGGCACGGCTGCAGCGGCCGCTGATCTGGAAGAGGCCCGCGATCTGATGGAGGCCGGACAGTTCGTCGAAGCCCGTGAGATGTTTGAGGTTCTGGCGCGGTCTGGCAATGCCGACGCGGAAGAGCTGATCGGTGTGATGTATGCGCTGGGTCTGGGCGTTGAGCGCGACGATGAGCGGGCGTTTGAATGGTATTTACGCGCCTCGCTCAAGGGGCATGCCGGGGCGCAATCGGGGCTCGGCTGGTATTATGAAGTCGGGCGCGGCATCCCGGAGCCGGACTACGTGCGCGCCTATCTTTGGTACGCGCTGTCGGCCATCGGCGGCGACGTGGATGCCCCGGACTCGCTGGAAGAACTCAGCCCCAAGCTGAGCGCCGAAGAACGCGCGCGCGCCGAAGTGCTGATCGATGATTACCGGGTGTGGATGTATCCGTTTCGCTAGGGCGCGGCGCGCAATCAATGCATTTTTTTCTGAGCGCCGTTTTCGTCTTCGATCTCTGGGTCGATAGAGGCGAAAGCGGGGGTCACCATTTCTCCGTCCGGTGTCATGAAGCGGGCGGTCTGTCGCCCCAGCAACTGCAATAAGACCCCGGCGATCGAAGCATCGTTCATGCCCTCACCATCTTGATAGAACACCGTCGTGCCAAGCCTGTCCTTGTCGTCGCGGGGGACGCTCACGATCATGTAGCCGGCGTCATCCACATTGACCGGAAAAGCAAGCCAGATGCCCAGCCCCGGCCTTTCCATTTCCAGAGGTGGATCGGTAAAAAGGGCCGCCAGATCGCCAAAACGCAGATCGGTTTCGAGCCGATTTACATAGCGATCATTCCGCAAAAGCAGATCGAGGTTCTGGATCATGAGATGCCCTTTCGGATCGAGTATACGGGGATTGCTGCAAACTTTCCATCTTCCCGTGACAGAACGCCATCGTATCCTTCGAACCAGAAGACCTCCCGCACAATCGGGGGTCCGTCCAGCGGAAATCCCAGGCTTTCCTTCGGTTGAACATCCGTCATGAAGTTGTAGCCATTTGACCCCTTCGCTTGGTCAATTGGATATGCCTGCACGCAGGCTTCACCGGTTGCGAGAACCCCCGGTTCCAGTCCCCAGACCTCACCACTGGCCAGGACTTTGTCGTATTCGCCCTGATTATGGGGTCCGATTCCACGGTAAAAGGGGCCAAAAGGCATTGAAAACCCAGTCCTTTGCAATTTCGACGAGACGGTAACACGTGCCGACGCGAGTGCAATCCTGAGGCGAGCTAGACCCTTTCCACCTCAGCCAAGATCGGCAGATGATCTGACGGGTGGCTGCCGCGGGCTTTGCGTGGGATGTCCAGGGGGCGGACCGAGAGCCTGTCACAATGAGCGATCCGGTCGAGTGCTCCGAGGGGCAGGGAGGACGGAAACGTTCGCCCCGGCGTGAGGATCGTGTAGCGTCGGGCGAGGCGGCCGAGGCCCTTTTTCGTGGACCATTCGTTGAAATCCCCGAGGATCACGGTGGGGCGTTCGGGCAAGTCATCGAGCGCGTCACGGATATGGTCGAGTTGCGCGCGGCGCGACCGGCGGAGCAGCCCCAAATGCACCCCAACCACACGGAGCTGCGGGAGATCGACAGCGATGGCCCCACGGGGTTCGAGGCCCGGAAGGGGGTAGCGATGGATGTTCTGCGCCTTGAGGTCAGGGCGCGCAAGCAGCGCTATCCCATGCCAGCCGAGGCTCTCAGTGTTCTCAGCCACGGGCAAGGGGCGCAGCCCGGTATGAGGTTCAATGAGGTCCGGTGGCAGGGCGGCGGGGCGGTTGCCGAGCCGAAAATCCGCCTCTTGCAGGGCCACGATATCTGCTTTGAACGCGGCGATGGCTGACAGGACCCGCAAAGGGTCTCGTCGCAGATCGGTGCCGAGGCCTGCGCGAATGTTGTAGCTGGCCAGACGCAAAGGGGGTGCGGTTGCGGTCATGCTCCTTATATTGGGGGCATGAGACGTGATCGGAACCCCCTATGATGACGCGCCCGGCCAGCCCGATCGTGGTTTTGCTGATCCAGGCCATTTTGACGGTCGAAATCGTCACGGGCATCCTGACCCAAACCTGGCCTGCAGTCTTTGTGGCGGTGGCCACTTTAGGTCTGACGTTCCTGCCGCGTCATGCCGCGCGATTTTTCGGGATCGAATTGCCGGGCACGATCCTCGCTGCGATCGTGATCTTCATCTTTGCCACTTTGTTTTTGGGAGAAGTGGCGGATTTTTACGAACGGTTCTGGTGGTGGGACGTGACGCTGCACTTCGCCTCTGCCCTCAGTTTCGGGGCGATGGCGTTTCTGTTCATCTTCATGCTCTTCGAAGGGGACCGCTACGCAGCCCCGGCCTGGGCGCTGGCGATGTTGGCGTTCTGCGTGGGCCTGTCCATCGGTGCATTGTGGGAGGTGTTCGAGTTCGGGATGGACCAGATTTTCGGCATGAACATGCAGAAATCCGGGCTGGTCGATACGATGTGGGATCTGATCGTCGACACGGTGGGGGCCGGGATCGGCGCGTTTTCGGGCTACCTCTACCTCAAGGGTCGGCAGTTCGGCGGGCTGGGCGCCGCGATGGCAGAGTTCGTGGCGCTGAACCGGCGGTGGTATCGGAAGCTGCGGGATCGGGCCGAGCGGGACAATTGATCATGTCCCTTTCGAAAATGGTCAGGTTCAGAAGCGCCTGCAGCTGACGTCGCCTGAGTTGGGGGAGCTGTATTCGAGCCGATCTTCCGTTAGCCGCGTGATGCGCGCGCTGCTTTCAACGTCCAGCAAAGGCGCCAACTCTGACTCCATCGCACGCAAGGTCGCAGGGTCGACCGTCATTCCTGCTGCACGGGCGCCAGTCAGCGCAAAATTGTCGACGGATAGGAACAAAGACCCGGACTCGATATCCCATGTGCCATCCGCAACGAACTCCATATAGATTTCGACGCCGTCCATCGACATCGTCATGTTACCCGCGGTCGTGGAAGTTTTGTTCGACCGATAGGTATCTGCGGCATACATCTCGACGGCCGCTCCGTCGATCGTATCGCGCATGGAGCAGTCCCAAGCGCCCTTAATCAATTCAGCCTGTTTTTCATCCTCCGATTCGCAAGCAGCGACGACCAGGAGAGCGGTGAGGGCGAAAGATGTTGTTCTAACCATTGAAGCAAATCCAATAACTAAAAGCGCCAATGCAATTGGCGACACTTACATTTTGATAGGTCACACGGTTGTGCCGGAGGAGGATGTAATCGGCTTCCTCGATTGTATGACCAGCGCGGAAATTTCTTTCGCACGTTGCGTCGCCGAATGTGCAATAAAGCTGATCAATCTCTTTTTCCAGCCGATCATCACCGTTTCGATCGTCGCCCCCGAACGCGTTCGTTATCGATGCTTCAAGGATTGGATCGAAGGTCGCTGCAGCCGGCTTCGTCATGAGAGCGAACCCGGCGACGACTACAAGCAACAGTATAAAAAAGTAATTTTGTAATTGCGAATTCATAAACCACCCCGCAAAAAATAGAGCAGCAATTCCTATACAAATCAAATGAAAATGCAATTTCGTCTGCTGGTCAGACGTGCCGCGGGATCAGGACGATCTTGCCGATATGGGTTTTCTTGGTGAAATCTTCTTGCGCTTTGGCGATGTCCTCCAGCGGGTAAGTCGCCGCCAGAAGCGGTTTGATTTCGCCCCGTTCGACATAGCGGATGAGGTTTGGAAAGACCGGTTCATCCCAGCCGGTGCAGCCGATCAACGTAATGTCCTTGAGGTACATATCGCGCATATCAAGGCTGACGATGGGGCCCGCAATGGCCCCGGAGGACGCGTAGCGCCCGCGTCGTTTGAGAAGTTTCAGGATCGTCGGGAAGCCATCGCCTGCCACGTTGTCGATCGCCACATCAACGCTTTCAGGGCCCAGCTCAATCATAAGGTCGCTGTCGCGGGTCAGGACCTGATCTGCGCCTGAGGCGCGCACCGCTTCCTGCTTTGAGGCCGAAGTCATCGCAATGGCGCGTGCCCCGCGCCGTTTAACCAATTGCACAAGCGCAGAGCCGACGCCGCCGGATGCGCCTGGGATCAGCACGGTCTCGCCTCGTTTGACACCCGCCCGGTGAACCATGTTTTCCGCCGTGCCATAGGCGCAGGGGAGCGTGGCGAGTTCGGCATCGGTCCAATCGCAGTCGAGCACGAAAGCCTCCGACGCCGGAACCTTTACGTATTGCGCGAATGCGCCGTCGAAATCTGAACCCATCCAGATGTTTTCCGGGTGGTCGAAGCCTTTGGGCCGGATCGACGGACGGACAATGACGCGCGCGCCAATGCGATCATCGCCGGAAACGATCACGCCGCAGCAATCGGTGCCTTGAATGAACGGAAAGGGCGTGGCTGCATTCCAGCCGCCATCGGGGCGGTCGCCGTCGTCTGACGTGGTGTCGGTGCTGTCGGTTACTGAAGACGAATACCATCCCAGCCGCGTGTTGATCTCGGTGTTGTTGACCCCGGCGGCGAGGACTTTGATCAGCACTTCGCCTGGCCCCGGTACAGGCACCGGAACCTCCTTGTAGACGAGCTTGTCATACCCGCCGGTACCGGTCGTCACCACGGCCATCATCGTCTTGGGCAAGATCATCCGTGCAGTCCTTCCATCCACAAACAAAGAGGGCCGCCCCGGATGGGACGGCCCTTCGATCGATCTAAGACGCTTAGTTCAGGTCAGCGTCGTAGGCGGCCGCCATGTCGGCCTCGACCTCATCCACGGCTGCGATCAGCGCATCAAGGATGCGGTCGCCACCGTCGACATTGGCGCGGAACCAGTCCTGCACCGGGGCTGCTGCTTCGGCAAACATCGCCTTTTCATCGGGGGACGGCACATAAAGCTCACCCCCGCCGGCGACGAAGTCGGCATAGGCCTGGATGGAGTTCCGCTTCGGCGATGCGAACGTCGCCTGCTGGAGCGCGTAGAAGCCGTCCACGATCACGCGGCGCATGTCCTCGTCCATGCCCGTGAACTGCTCATTGTTCATCCACCACAGCGCACC
>JBCBCS010000074.1:0-15384 GCA_038530475.1 Pseudomonadota bacterium | reverse complement strand
AAAACGGAAGGTTCGCCCGCAGGGTGAAAGCCGCGCCGAAGGCGTTTATTTTTCTGCTTGCTGAAGCTCAACAGGGTGTCGTGATCGCAGCCGCAGGCGGAGATCTTCGAACACGAGCTGAAGGTACCTTCTTCATTCGGGCCCTTCATCCCCATCTAAAGAGAAACAAGGGAGGTGCCCGGTGGTGATCGCAAAAAATCACTCTGATGACATTCCGCAATTACTGGTGGTCGCCTGAACGGCTTCTTCTTGTGGACTTTCTGCTCACGCACCCGCACGGCCAAGGATGAGCCCCCCGGACGGATCACCATGCGCAACCGCTCGCGTCCACATCGCATCAAAGGATCGGCAAGGCAGACCTGCGAAAGGCACGCGCCTTGGTTTCAAGGTCAGAAACGGCCATACTGGACGTGGAAACCCCCCTGTCTGCGAAGGCCCAATAGAAGGTCCGTGATCCCCATGCTGCTGAGACGGCCGAGAAAGAGACCAAGCCGCTTCCGGCCGTGGAAAAGGCGGCGTCGGTGGATGCCACGGGGCGCACTTCTCCCTGCCACTCTGCTCGTCCTTCTCGGGCTGTGGCTATATGAGCCAAACGGGCTCACACAGGCACCAGCGCGGGTAGAACAAGCCACGGTGCAACGTGTGATCCCTAGCCACCTGACGGTCGTTGACGGGGACACTGTAAGCCTCTCCGGCCAGTCTATCCGATTGCTCGGCTTCGACACGCCGGAAACCTATCGCGCGGAATGTGCATCTGAGCGCCGTTTGGGCGATGCGGCAACCGATCGGTTGCGTGATCTGCTGGCCCGCGCGTCGTCGGCGGAACTGGCCTACCTGCCGCGCCGCGACCAATACGGGCGTGATCTGGCGCGACTCATGGTCGATGGCCGGGACGTCGCCGATATCATGGTGGGGGAGGGGCTGGCCCGCCGCTACAGTGGAGGTCAGCGCCAATCATGGTGTTAAGGTCAGTTTCAAGGTCTGGTCCGTGTACGAGTTTTCAGCAAGAGGCACGCGCATGGTTGCGAAACTCGCTGTTGCCGCCCGCGATTCAACTTGAACCGGGGAAAACCAAGTTGCGCCAGCGGCGAGTAGGCGGAGTTTGATCGCCGTTTGTTCTGGAATTCACCGGTTTCAGTGAACCCGTCGCCAGCCTTGCAGCTTGACACGGTTCGGGATCGCATCTGTCTGGGCTTGGTCCTCAAGAAAGATCTCGTATTGCCCACTTCCCGGAGCCCCGGAAATCACAAAGTTATCGCCGGAAACAGCACCGAACGAGCGGAGGAACTTCGTCATGTGAGTAATCCGGTACTCATCACGTGTACCGCCCTCATCGTGATGCTTGTTATTGTAGTAGATGAAACAGAAATCCCAGATTCTTCCATCTTGATCGGTACACTCTATCCAAGCGCGTGGGTTCTTCTCGGCGTTTCCCAAATCGGGCAAAAACGCACGAAAATCAGCATCGCCTTTGGGAACGAGGATACCTGCCTGATGCCCTCCGGACTCCCCGGTATCGTTTGCTGACAGGGTTTTCTTGAAAGTCTGTTTGGTCATTCAGTGCCTCCGGGCCGAATAGAAAGCGCCCGTGACAGATCGCCTTCATCGCGCGTCGATACCGGGACTGCTTCGTTTCCAAGTTCCCGCTTCCACGCCGAACGATCTATCATGACTTCGTCGACTGTCCCTTCGTAAAATAGCCGGTAAATGGTAACAGGTTGAGTCTGTCCACGCCGGTGTGCTCGTGCACTGGCCTGTGCTTCAAGCGCGGGGTTCCAAACCTGCGTGTAGTGGATCACAACAGTCGCTGCGGTGATGTTCAGTCCTGCCCCGGCCGCGTTTGGATTAAGGACCAAACAGGCAGGACCAGTGTGTTCCGAGAATCCGTCTACCAGTGCCTGCCTTGTGTCTGTTGGGGTAGAACCATTGATTGCTCCCCAGAACATGTCTGGGACTTCACCAATCAACCCTTTGAGGATATCACCTATTCGGTTGAAGACAGAAAAGACGATAACCTTCCGGTCATTGTCAAATGCCTCGTGCACCAGCGCAACTGCACGGTCGAGTTTCGGCGTTGGCAACAAATGTCCCGCCTTAGCGTCAGCGAACGCATTATAGTCCGGCTCGTCTCCCTCGTGCTCCGTTCGTGCCTGCAACAAAGGATGCGCACAGAACATTTGTAGCCGTCCGGTCGCGACAAGGGCGCCAGCCACAGGATACTCTTCTAGTGTCTCGGCGAGAATTTGTTCGTATTCACCTGCGAGGTCTTCCCCTAGCAGGAGCGGCACATCCACGTCTGTGCGCACTGGCAAATCGTCTGCAACATCGGCAACCCGTCGCCTGAGTACGATCGGTGCGGTCGTCTCAGACAGTTTGCGGGCGGAATCCGTACCGTCGGGATAAGTCTGCGAAAACTCTTCCCGGGTCCCAAGCAGGTCCGGTATCGCAAAATCAGCCAGCGACCAAAGATCAGTCAGACTGTTTTCGACGGGTGTGCCGGTCATCGGGATAGTACGGGCACGCGGAATGGACGCGAGGGCCTGACGTCTGTTTGAATCCGGATTCTTGATTGCCTGTGCCTCGTCAACGATGATCCACGACCATCGCATACCGCCGAACAGTCCGATGTCATTGACCACCGTATCGTATGTTGCGATCACAATCTGTGCTTTTCTCAATCCACTGGCGATCCCCGTTCTGTGCGGTCCTCGATGCAGGAGTACCGAAAGGGATGGGCCGAACTTTGCAATTTCGCGTTGCCAGTTGGCGATCAGGCTGGTCGGACAAATCACGAGGGCAGGGGCATCGGGCGAGGGCGGCTCAAGAAGGAGAAGAGCGATGATCTGGATCGTTTTGCCCAGACCCATTTCGTCGGCAAGGATCAGGCCCCCGGTAATGCCAACGGTTTCATGCATCCACGCTATGCCGTCAGCCTGGTAGGGGAAGGGTGTTGCGTGCAAATCCGGCACAACGAAACCCTTGCCCATACCTGCTGCCACGCTCTTTGCGGCTGAGAAAACACCATGGTCGACGATGACAGGCACAAGTGTCTGTGGTCTGCGGACAATCGTCAGGACTTCACTGAAACCCGGTCGTTCAATGTTCACATCGGCAAATTCTTTGGCCAGGATATCTGCGATGTCATTTGGAAGAGGCCGGATAGTTGTCCCGTCCAGAACCCAGTTGTGGCTGCAGCTGAGCGCCTGCAGCAGTTTTTCCTCTCCCCTGATCGTACGGACGCCATACAACGTGCTTTCACAGCCGCTTTGGTTCCGCCGGATAATGAGCCGGGGCGCAACTATACGATCCGACACGACGAAACCTTCAGGTGGCGTTCTGACGAGTTCCTGATAATGGACTGGCCAGGACGCTGGGGCTATTGGCGCATCAGCCATTCATCATCTCCCTGACTTCAGCGATGCTCCACGGCACCGGGCGTCTGGTGTGCACGACACGATGGCAGTTCGGGCAAAGAGGGACGAGGTCTGTCCGGGGATCGTAGATTCGCGGCTCGTTCAAGTTCGAAAGGGGCTGGAGATGATGAACCTCCAGCACAGCGCCATGCGCCTCGCCGTAGGTTTCAATCGGGTCTGTACCGCAAATGGCGCAGTGATGACCATGAATGTGAATGCACAGCAAGCGACTGCGGGGGTTACGCTCGCGGCGGCGTACCGTCGAGATGCTAAGCTCGCCCTCCAACTCACCGTCGAAGGCTTCGAAACCGGGCGAAGGGGTTTCGTCGTAGCCAATCAGTTCCGCGAGAGCGGCCATAATCGGCACCACAACTGCTTCGCAAGTCTCGACGATGCTCTCGTCCGACTGCCGGTCACCTTCGACCCTCCGCTCGGCGCGCAGATTGAATGCGGGGGTGCTGACTTTCCATTCATCTGCGTTCATTCCATCGGGAAATGACAAAATAGCGGTGCCCTCGACCGATTTCACCAGCTCCCTAGCCATTTCCACCTGTTCGTCGGTTGCTTGCGAAATCTGGCGGATGATCGAAGCGGAAAAGTTTCCGAACCGCACTGTCACAAGGTGGCGTTTCAGTCCGCTAGGGCGAAGCGTAACGACAGGCCCTTCATTCCTCGTCAAATCACTGAACCGAAGTTCAAGGCCTTTCTGCACCCCCTCCGGTTCCACATCGAGTGAAATCGCCGCGCCGGTTTGCCGAACGACTGTACTACGGATCAAATCTGCCTTTGTCTCAATCATCGCCTTCTTCGTCCGATGCCTCGCCCAACTCGTCAGCATCCGGTACTTCGAGGTCACGCAGCAGTTTGCGGAGATTGCCTGAGACCTCCTCTCGCAAGTCCTCGAATACGCTATCCAGCTCCTCGTTTGTGTTGTTCTGTTCCGCGACAGCAAAGGCCCACAGGAGAAGATCCATGCCTTGAACGGCGAACCCACTTCCATTCGCTCGCTGGTAAATTTTCTGATAAAAGTCGTGGTCGCGACTGATCCGGACCGCCGGAACGTGTCCGCTGTCTCCCGTGCTGCGTAGCGTCGGTTCATACAAGTGGCCGGACTTGATGTCGTCCACCGCTGCTACATGAATACTGTCCGGGTCGACGCCGTTTTGTACGGGAGCCTTAATGGTGATGCCGACACCGTGGTTGTTTGAAACGACACCTGTACTGGTATTCGGGTCAGCAGACGTAACACCTGGTTTCTTAGTGGATGGCGTCCGGGCGATGTTGTTGTTTGATCCCTTGTGATTGACCTTGTTCTTTGCGGCTTGTTTTTCGCTGGTGCGGCGGTAGCGGTTCCCTGCCTCACGCCGAACAGGCGCAAGAGCCTTCTTCAGATAGTCTTCAAGCCCGGGGTCGAAATGGATGCGGGATTTCTTGACATCGACTTTGAAGGCGTCGTCAAGGTCGTGGCGAAAATCGAACTCGACCCTCAGTAGCGACAGGTGCGGCTCACGTCCGTACATGCCGAGCCAACCGCCTTCCTGGATCACACGTCCTTCACGCAGAATATAAAAGCCCTGCCGGTCATTCGAGATACGCGCTTCCTGGTTCTCTTCTTTTGTGAGGTCGCCGCTGTGAGGCAGTATCCATGCCCTGATATGGGCACTTCCAATGCTTCCGTCTTCCTTTTCCATCTCGATGGTCTGTTGTTCCGTATCAAACACTTGCTCGGATTTGGCTTCAAAGAACGGATTCCATGCCTCCACGCCCTCACCATTCACAGTAATTCTGACGTTTCGTTCCCGGTCGTCGTTCGGATCAAGAAACCTGTAGTAGATCAGTGCAGCGTGCGCACTAAGATCTTCGGCGAGCTTCTTGATGGCATTCTGCTCATGGATACCGCCCGCAACCCGATACTCTTTCGGAAGGATGCGGTCGCACTTCTGCCAGACGACTAGGGTGCCGCTGTCGCCACAGAGTTCCTCGAATGCCTCAAGATCGTCATCCGTAATCTCGTCCCGCACCATTTCCCAGCGATCGGTCTTCTCGACGTGGTCAAGGTCCCATGCAAGTTTCGCAAGCGGGGCATCCGGGTTACTGCGGGAGATAACCGTAAACCGGAGACAAACCGAGCTTGATGCAGTTTTCAGGCCGAGACCAAATTTGCCTAAACTTGCGAGGTTTTGCCGAGCCTGCGCGCCATAGCGCATGGCGGCGTGCAGCTTGTCCTCGTTCATGCCGTCGCCGTTGTCGCCAAACATCACGGTTTTGCGGCCATCAGCAAACAGCTCGATTCGCACGTGCACCTCGGATGCATTCGCAGCTATCGAATTATCAATGATGTCTGCCGCAGCCGTATTGAAACTATAGCCTGTATCGCGAAGGCCAAATATTAACCGGGCAGCGTCCGGTGGATTCTCAAGGGGCAGGTCGACTGTCTCTTCCATTTATTCTCTTCCTGTTTTTGTTCGGCTCGAAGCATTCGAAAATGATCTTCAGGCCACAATTCTAATGCATCTGCTTAATTCGTACTTCTTTGATGAAATCGGCGACATCCCATAACCACTTTTGTTGGAGACGAGTGTAACTTACCTGAATGGCAGCGGGAACGATCAGCTGCAAATCGGCCTCCTCCATCTGGCTGGTCTGCGGTTCCGAAATCCCCGGTTCCAGTGTGAGAAGGTGTTTCCGGCTAATTTTTTCGGCCTCGGCCAGAACCTGTCGCCAGCGGTCCTTGCAGGTGGACTTGGCCCCCAGCATCGTCAGGCGCGGATCGCCTTCTGCTGGAGCTGCCTGGTAGGTTTCCTGATCGGGAAAGAGGAAATCCGGCTTGTGGTTATGCTCGGTCAAGGCACACCGGACGTGCCGGATGTCATGCGCCCGCAAAACAGCCGCCAGATGGTTCTCCAGCGAATGCCCCATGCGCGACTTGCGCCGATTCTGGACACTCAGCGAAAAGCTGATGAACCCGTCCACGTCTGTGCCATCCGCATTTGTGAATCCAGCCTCGATCCGCGAAGACACCACTTTGCGCTCAAGTCGTCGGAACAGGGCTTCTTCGTGCTCCAGCCATGCGATCAATGCGGCGTCCGGGTCGTCCTCGGCGCGGACCTCGGGCAGGGTGAGGCGGGCCAGGTCGGAGAACTCGGCCGTCTTCGGGAACGTGGTGCCGAATTTCTCGATGATGCTGTCCAGCTTGTCGGCATCCGGTTCCTCGAACTCGATGCCGATCTCGTCCAGAATGAAGCGGGCGGCAAAATCCAACTCCGGTTCCTCGTCGGAAAACTCGCGTGAAACGAAGGATTTGCCTTCGGGGCGCAGGTCAAACAGCCAGAAAAGCTGCTGCTCGCTAGTTGATCCTTCCGGGGCTACGATAAACCACAGAACCCCGCTTTGGTCCTTGGCCAGAAACAGGGTGTCTCCCGCCTTCATCGCCTCTGTGACATGGTTTGAAGGGTAGTAGAGCCGCCATTCAGCGGCGCGGGGTTTGTTGATCCGCGCGTCGTAGTGCGTAGCCCAGCTCTCTTCAGTGAACCCTTCCTGATCGCCGCCAAGCCAGATGTAGATCGCTGGGAACTTCTGCTGGTGCGTCTCGCCCAGAAAGTCCTCACGCATCTTAACGGTCGTCCCGACTTCATGCTGGTTTGATGTCTTCGGCTCGGCATCAACGGCGGACAGGCGCTTGACTCCGACTCCCTCGAAGTAATCAGACAGTTGCCCGCGCTTCATACCCGCTCACCTCCAGTGTTTTTATATCTGATTTCAACCATATGGCGCATTGATCGACAACGCCGTCAAAGGGCAGGCGGGTCTTGCCCTTCAAGGCACACTCCCAGACGATCCCGATGCGCCAGCCAGTCGCTGCAAGGGCCTGACGCTGCTGCTGGTCTCGCACGATGTTTTTGCCGATTTTCTGGCGCCAGAAGTCTTCGCGGCTCTTCGGCCAGCGGAACAGATGACAGTCGTGGGCGTGCCAAAAACAGCCATGAACGAATAGAATGGCATTGCAGCGGGTGAATACCAGATCGGGCTTTCCGGGAAGGTCTTTGCGGTGCAGCCGAAAGCGGAACCCGCGCCTGTGAAGTGCGGACCTGATGGCCAGCTCGGGTTTGGTATTCTTGCTCTTGACCCCTGACATCATCCTGCTTCGGACGGTGGCAGAAACGATATCGACGGGCATTACTCCGCTGCGATACCCGGTTCGGGCAACGGGAGCGACACCTGCAGGGTTTGCGGAACTTCGCGCCCGTCCAGCTCCATAGCGTCCACGATGCGCGGCTGCATAAGCTGCGCGACGGCATTAACAACAGGAACAACAACGGCATTGCCGAACTGGCGATAGGCCTGCGTGTCAGAGACGGGAATTTTCCAGCTGGTTTGGCCCGGCTTCTCGAATCCCATGAGACGCGCGCATTCGCGGGGTGTCAGGCGGCGCGGACGATTGCCCTTCTGCTCAATCAGGATTTCGGAACCGTCCTTGTAGTAGCGGGCGGACAGGGTGCGGGCCACATCATTGGGACCGAACAAAGAAAATCCGAACCCGTTTCCGGCACTGCGGTGCTTCTCCTTGTAGCCCTGAAGGTAGGTCCACATGTGTTCGGTGAGCGTGTATTTCGGATCAACCTTCTTATCGAGTATCGTGCCAAGTGTCGGGCCGTCACCCTCCGGCACGGCGAGCTGGTCAAAGTCGAACTCGATGCTGTGATCCTTGAAGCCAACAATGAATATGCGCTCGCGCTTCTGCGGCACCCAAGGTGTTGAGCTGACAACCTTGTGAAAGACGCGATAACCCAGCTCGTTCTCCAGCACATGGATGATTGTCGCGAAGGTCTTGCCGCCGTCATGGCGCTCAAGGTTCTTCACGTTCTCCAGCAGGAAGGCAGGGGGGCGGTGGTGGTCGATGATCTTGGCCAGATCGTAGAACAGCGTTCCCTGCGTATCGCACAGGAAACCGTGCGGACGGCCAAGGGCGTTCTTCTTGCTCACACCCGCAATCGAGAACGGCTGACACGGAAAACCGGCCAGCAGAACGTCATGGGCCGGGATTGTCTCGGGTGCATCGGCATAGGGCCGCACGTCCTCGGCAAAGACATGATCGCTGTCGGCAGGCTCGGGAAAGTTGGCGCTGTAGGTCTCCCGGCTGAACCGATCCCATTCGGCTGTGAAGACGCAACGTCCGCCGATGGCTTCGAAGGGCAAGCGTAGCCCGCCAACCCCGGCGAAAAGATCAATGAAGCGAAAGCCCTCGGAACGCTTGCCGGTGCACCGCGCATCGGCTGTCTGGCGTAGTTTCTCCAGACGGAGCTGGTCGATCCGCTTGCCTTCACCCTTCATGTTGCGTCGGATCGTCCGATCACTGACGCCCAAAAGTTCGGCAGTCGCATCAATATCGAGACCCGCCCGTTCCATCAGTTCCGCAAATTCTGTCCGTGGATGCGCGTTCATGTGCCTGCCCCTGATCTGTGTCTATTATTGACAACATGTCATAATCTGTCCCAGCATGTTTGGGAACCCTGTTTCTGGCATTTGTTCACGTTGTGTTCTTTTCTCTGGCTTGGCATGCACTCTTCGGACAGATTTCCCGAAGCTCTGTCTCAATTGTACGTAAATGGCCGCGATTAACGAACAGCAGCTAAAAGGACCCCGCTGCATTCTGCAAGCGGGGCCAAGTCTATCCTCACCACAAGGATACGAATGTCTTGCTCAGCGAGCGTGCGCAGCGCGCCAGTTGTCGCCTTCGGGGATGTCATCCTGGCTTCGCGCCCGCACCGCACGCCGGTTCATGAAGGCCTGAAAGATCGGCGTAGACGGGTGATCGCCTCGATGGCGGCGCTGCGGACGGCGGATGCCAATAGGGCCATGCCGGTAGAACCAGATCGCCAGATCGACCGCCTCAAGGTCTGTCTCGCGATAGATCAGATCGAGCGGCATACAGATGGCGTGCGTTTCCAGATCGCGGTTGCGCTTTTGCAAAAGCCGTCGCCGGTTCAGCACATAGGCGCAATCGCACCACTCTTGCACGTTGCTCCACCAAAGCCGTGTTCCTGGCGTGCGATATTCGGTGATCATCGTCATGGAAACAGCTCCAATTGAACGCCAGTCATGCGCTCAAGGCGGTTGCGCTCGGCACGTCCTTTCGGGTCGATGACCCAATCCTCGCCAACGCGCTCGATGCTGGCGTCCTCGCCGTGCTGCGCGGCGAATAGGCAATCGGCTGCTATCCGGCGGGCTTTGTGCAGATCGGATGCACAGTGGCCGCTTGGGCGACGACACCACACGCCGGGGGCCTTGCCGCATTCGGGGCAACGCACGGCCAAAACTGGATGCCTATGGGCTGTGAAGTCAGGCATGGGCTTCCTCCAACTCTCCAAGGCGCAAGAACAAGTCTGACGCCAGAACGCGGTCCTGCATGGCCCGCTGGCGGTCCTTGTTCTTGGATGCGGCGGCTTGCAGGTGGTGATAGGCTGCGTGACGCTCGGCCAGCGGGTAGCGGTCGGGGTCTTCAGCGATGTCGCGGACCTTCAGGATCGGGACAAAAAGGTCTGGCTTGGCGAACAGGTCGGCAATGCGCGACCCGCCCGCATCCGTCTTGGACAGTGGAAAAGGCGGGCGTTTCAGGTCCATCTTGCCAAGGCTGTAGCTGTGCAACACGCCCAAGAGGCGGGACGGATCGGCGGGGTAGGGCGCGCAGTCCCAGACGCGGCGGATCGCGCGGCCTTCCTCGGCGGGCAGGCTGTCGATCATGCGACGGGCCTTGCGCCATTCTGCGGCCCGTTCTGACCTCCAGCGGGTTTCCTGCTGGTCGGACAGGACGGCACGGCGGGCCATAACCTCATCCTCTGTGGGCTGTTCTTCGGCAATCTGGTCAGCAAAAAGGGGCAGGGCGTCCCGCTCCCGCTGCTGCTTGCGGCGCAAGGCGGCGCGTTTGCGGGGTGTGTCCGTAAACGTGAAGCTGGGTGTTCTCTTGAACCGCATGTCAGTGGTCCTCACCCGATGCCGCAATGCGGGCCTCGTGCGCCTCTAGCCGTCCCAACAGGGCGGCTATGAGGTCACGCAGGGATGCACGATTGGCAAGGTGCAGCGCGGCCCGTTCGCCCGCAGTATGAGCTGCTGTTGATGTATCCTGCCCCTCCGGGGCGGAGACAGCCGCGCCCACCACGCCTGTCGCCGTCAACGCCTCGATCAGCGGACGCATCATTGCCTGTAGGGCGTCAGCATCCACGCGGTTGGACAGGGCCGATTTCTGGATCAGGGCAAAGGTCTCGACCATCTTCTGAACCCGGCCCGTGTTGGTATCGTTCTCGAATGCCATTGGTATTGCTCCTGTGTCGAAAGCGGCAGGGCGCAAACGCCCTGCCGCTGCTCTCACTCCATGCCTTCGGGCAACCAAGCGTCGATCTTGGCGGCTTGCGCCTCGGTGACGCCAAGGGCGCTGCGCAGGTCTGATTGTGTGAACAAAGCTTCCAGCTTCGCGGCCTTCTCGCCCTTTTTCAGCTTCGCAAAGGTCGTGGCTGTCGGGTGATCCTCGGCCAAGTCCAGAAGATCGCGCCAAATCTCGACCATGTAGGGACCACCCACACGGCTAAAGAAATTGGCTGCTGTGGGTGTCCAAACCTCGCGGGTGTCAGGCTTGGTGGCCTTCTCGACCAGTGCTTGCAGCTTCTCGTCGCCGCCTTGGAATTGGGCGGCAAGGAAGCGGACCAACTCACCGCGCACATGGTCTGCACCCTTCTTGCGGAAGGCGCGGAAGGAAGCTCCAAGGTCTTTGGCGTCCCACATATCGCGGGGCGGGTTGGTGGTCAGCCGCTCGTCCAGTGCATAGCCATCGGCCTCGGTAGAGGGCCAGTTTGGCACTTCTGTGGTCGCGATCCCGAACGGCTTGTCCCAACGAAGATTGTGGCTCAACTGGTAGGCCAGAAGGTCGATTAAGAGGTCAGGATCGCGCAGGGCGGCGTGTTGCCGCGCTCCTTTGGTCACGCGGTTCAAGTCGTCGCGCAGCTTTTGCGAGATTGGCGACTTGGGACCATCGTTGCTGCTGCTGCGCATCGACTTGCGCAGAATACCCGCCTCAATAGCCGCTTTCTTGTCCTCTGGCTTCACCAGTGCGCCGCTGATCTGCTGCACCCCGTTGCCATCGACATAGACGTAGAGCCCCGCATGGCTGCGCTGTTCGTCGGTATACTGCCCGTCGATGATCGTTTGTAGGGCAGCAAGTTCGGCCTCGCCTGCGGCGTCCAGCACGTCGCCATTGGCGAGTTCAGCCAACTCGTCATAGCGCTCGGCTTCGTCTTCGGACAACTGGCCTTCTTCGGCATAGACCCGGCCAAACTTGTCCAGCCCCATGTTGTAGTGGCAAAGCCAACTGTCTTGGACCGCTTCAACCCACTTCCAGCCTTCGGCCTGCAAGGTTTCGACGGCCTTGGTCAGTTTCGCGTCAAACAACTCGTCCAGCAAAGCCACATCATCAAAGAACGTCTGGTCTTGGAAAAGATCAGCGGTCTTGCGGCCTCCGGCCTCGTCATAGCCAGCTTCGGTGACATAGACCACGCGGCGGTCACTGCTGCGCACGGAATCCGGTTTGAGGGCCTGCTTGATCTGGTGATCGCTGTAGTTTCCACCCCGCGCCTGTTCCAGCACTTCAAGAGCCGCTTTCATGTCATTGCTGACGGTGAATGCAGCGGCGTTGGACAGGCTGATTTCGTTGGCCGAAAGGGCGTCCAGAACCGGATCGGGCAGGTGCGCCAGTGCAAGGCGGCGGTAGACGTGCTTTTCCTTCACTGCGAAAGCGCGGGCAATGGCTCCTACGGTGCCGCCTTTGGCTTCCATCTTGCCATAGGCACGGATTTCCTCGGCGGGGTGCAGATCACGGCGGGCCACGTTCTCCATGTTCGCCCATGCCTCGGCGGTCTCGGCGTCGGGGGCCAGCATCACCATAGGGTTCGCAAGTTCGGGCCGCGTCTTGGCCATGTCTGGGTGCTGTTCGGCCAGATATTGCAGGGCGCGCAAGCGGCGTCCGCCCGCAACAATCTCAGCGGTGTCCTTATTGCCTGCCAATCCTGCAATGGACTGGATCAGGCCAGCGGCCCAGATGCTTTCCGCCAGTTCAATCACATCCGCTTCGGGCACGTCTTGGCGTGGGTTCATCGGAGAGAGGGACAGATTTGCGAGGGGAAAGCGGGCCTCGGTTCCGATGATCTTGGATTGCTTTGTCATTGGGACATTCCTTGTTTTGTGGTGATGATTTAGGTAAGGGTGTCTCACCCCTGACGGGGTGAGGCGAGGCCGCTTAGGCGGCGTGCTGTTTCAGAAAGGCGAGGCCGATCCTGGCGGAGAGACCTCCCTTTCTCACAAGCGCGATAGCTTCCCGCTTGCGCTGCTCGATAACTGCTCTGGTCATGTGTTCACCTCCTTCCCGACGCAGGCAGCGCCTTTGGCGCACCGCTGACGGGGCGACCAAATTCACCAATCGCTTGGAAAAAGGATCGTCAGCACGCGGCGCGTGTCGGCGAGTGACGTGGGGTTGGGTGAACCACCTTCATAGGCACGGTCGTAAAGGTCGATTTTCCACCAGACCTTTTTGCCCATGACCTCCATCGTTCCCATTTCATGGGTTCCATAGGCGTCAATATCTTCGTTGAAATCGTCGTATGCGGCGACTGCGGCAACGCAGGCGAGGACGAAACCCTGACCTTCCGCGTGAACAGCTTGGGTGTAGACCCACTGTCCCTGTCCGCCTCCGGGGCGTTTACAGCGAAAGGCATCGTTTTGTTCGGCAATTCGGGCGATATCCCGCGCCCGGTCGTCAACCGTATCAGCCATCCTTGGCCTCCTTGTGGTGATGCGGTCGGGTCTTGTGACCTCTTTCCGCCAATGGGCGACGCCTTCCCTTTCTGTTTTCTGGAAAATGCGCGCATTTTCCGGGGAACAGAGGGGGGAGGGCGTCAGCCCGACCCACGGGCCTGGAATAAAAAGTCATAGCCATCCCCCGAGGGGGGCTTGTCGGCCGGGCGACGTTGGAAACCGTCATTTTCGACGCAGGAGAAAATTGCGGAGGGTCCGATGGCGCACCGTCGATGGCGTCATTGACTTTGTGGGCCAGGTCTGTTGGGCGGATCAAACCAATGGGAAGTTGTCGACGGCCTTAGAGCGAAGCGGAGGGGCCGGCGTCCGCTGTGTCCTCGATCCCGCGCGCAAGCGGGATCCCCACTGACTTCTATCGTTGCTGTTGCCGTATCAGGCAGAGACGGTGTGTAATGGCATCTGGGTTCCCTCGGCCTTGTTTCTGGAAAGATGAGAGGTGACGCATCGCGGGCTTGGTGTCCCCGTGGTGAAGCCCCGGCAAGCAGAAAAACGGTTTCCACCCGAAGGGCAAACCCACCGATTTTCGGCCTGCACCGCACCCTCGTTCGATGCGCTTTTCCGCCTTCATCGAAACAAGGAGAAACCCAAATGGCACATTACACTCTGACCGTCCCTGTAAAATATGACGACAACGGCACCGAGAAGACCACCTATCGCCGGGTCGGCGCGGTGTTCGAGAACACAAAGCGGGACAGTGGCGAAAACTTTCTGACGCTTAAGCTTGATTTCCCGGTTGGTGTGACCGAGCTGGTCGCCTTCTTGCCAAGCGCCAAAGGGGACGTGACCGAATAGGATCCCTGGGCCGTCGCAAGGCGGCTCACTCCGGTGTATGCGTATGCTCACGAGTATACGCATACGTGCTAGTCAAAGCCGCTCATCGCGAAGGCAACAGTGAACTGTTGTGGGGGCTGTCTTCCCCCGCGCCTTGCAGGCGCACCCCCGAGGATATTTTTGGCAAGATGAAGGCGTGACAAAGCCCTTGTTTGCGTAACAATAACGTATTATTGTTATCACAGGATCAAGCCGGGGACGGCCTATGATCCCGCAAGGTGAAGACGAAAGTTTCACCCGAAGGCCGGGGCAGACGCTCCGGCTTTCGATTTTAGAGGGAGGGTTTCATGAAAGCTCTACTGATCGTCGTGATGTTCAACTTTGAAACCGGTTCTGAGTTGGAAATGCGCATGGATTTTGCAGATGTCGCTGACTGTCACGCCGCTGCATTGGAAACGTTTCAGAGCATCGATGCCGCGGTGGATATTCGGGCGATGGAGATCCCGGAGGGCCAGGAGTTGCTGGAAGGGACGATGATCGCCTATGGCACCGAAGGACATGAGATTGGCATGTATGCCTGCAATGTCCTCCGAGCTGGCGCGACATCATCGGAAGGGTAGGCAGCAAAAAGCCCACGCCGAAGCGTGGGCTGTTGCCGCTACTTCGCGGCCTGCTTGTCAGGCGGGGTGAGTGTCTTTTCGTATTCGACCTCGATCTTCAGGAAACCGGGGATGGATAGGGCAACGCTGAGCGTGACCTTGGCTTTGTGGCCGAGACTTTTCAGCACGGCGCGGATTTTCTTCATCAGTTTTGTCATGGTGTTCTCTTGTTGATTACGGGTAATAACGCAGCCCAAGTGACGCACCGAGGGGCGCGATCGCACCCTTTGGGTCGCAACAAGAGTGGAGAAGGGCGCAGCCCTTGCGAGCGCGCGACGGTGTGTCATGGTTCGGGCTGAGGATAGGCCGAAATCAGCGAGGAGAGACGCCACAAACGGGAAAACCCAATTGCGTCGCTGTGTCGATCATATCGCCAGGTTTAGGTGGGGACGTCGATTGTCACGCCGGCTTTCGCAGAAATCATCGCCTCAGCTGTTGCGGCGACTTCGGCTTGCAGATCAATACCGACCTCGGGTGCTTCCAAAGTGACAATGAGCGCGTATCGAGCCTTGTCCAAGAACCGGTTCTGGCTCGGACGATCACGCCACCATCCCATAACGGGATAGATGACAAGCTGGTCGCGCGAGGCCAGCTCAACTGCCGTGCCTGACCAGGTGTCGCAATGCAGCGATCCGGCCGAAATCGACTTCGGGCCAAACTCCCAGTTGGGGTCGGTCTCTCGG
>JBCBCS010000073.1:0-15611 GCA_038530475.1 Pseudomonadota bacterium | reverse complement strand
TTGGGGAGCATTCTTCCAAATCAACAGGGCCAAAAAGCCAAAGAGGCGGGTCAAGCCCTTGGCGGGCTGTCCAATATGCAGTTGCGCACCGATATTGCCGCTCTGACAGACGCGATCCGCAATGCGCAGGGCCCAACGCCTGCCGCTGCGGCACCAGCTGCCGCAGCCGGCGCGGCAGCAACTGCCCCGGCAGCTTTGCCTGCCACACAATCGTCTTTGATGCATCTGAACAGCAAGTCCCGCGCCGCAAGAGCACATGGTCACTGGAAACCCCGACGAGCGCGGTCCCAGTCTGTTTCCGTCGCGATGGATGGGGGCATCATTTCTGGGGCGATCGCCGCCCAGACGCTCGTCCCAATTCTGAAACAGGTCCTGACGCCCGAGACGGTTCAGCAGGTCCTGCAGATGCCAAATCAGCACATGCAGACCATCATAAACGGTCTCAAGGATGCAGCCAATCTTGCGCTCAAAAGTCATGAGCAAGATCTCAAACATCTACGCGAATTGAACCCTGGTGTTGATGATCCTGCACTGGATGCCATGCTGAACGCGATGAGCATTGGGCTGTCACAGCCGGATCCGGGGCGGCAATGGGTCCGTGCAGCCTCGGTCAGTTTGCGTTTGCTTGAGGTCAAGACACAACCTTTGGCAGGTCGGCAAATCAGCCTTCATGCCCGGGGTCACGCTTTGGGTTTTCCGATGGCGGTTGAGCTGCCCACGCGGCCCGATGGTCTGACTCCGACACTCCGTAATGCGGTCGTGCAAATTCAAGTCAAACACGCTGATACGCTTGCCATTCTGTTGACTAAAGAGGTTTCAGTCGGTGACGTAAGCTCTCCAGGTCGCCTCACCACGGTTCCCGGCCTTGCAGCCCATGAGGCAGACGCGCTGCCCGACGATCACGACGTCATCTTCTGCTTCACTCTGATTTGGAACAACGCAAAGGGCGAGCCGCGCGGTGCCCCCTTGCAACATCGGGGCCGTATGGCGCCCACCCTATCCTTTGACCGGTTGGAGCCTGGTGGCGAAACTTTTGAGTTGTCGGATCGTGCACGGTTTGGCGATTACTGGCACATGATCTGGGCGGGGCGTTTCGGCGATGCGTCCAAGAGTTTCGATGTCGAAGCCTGGTATGCCTATGCCCTCGCGCCGGAGGGCAAGCAGGTCCACACCCGAATGGAGACCGTAGAGGCAACCCAACCGATCGAAAGTTCGATCGCTCGGATGAAGGCGCGATTGAGGACGGGAACCGAATTGTCGGCTGCCGCCTTGATGCAGCTTGGTGCAATGCTCGACCCGTCGATTGAAGCACTGTCGTCACAAGCCGTGGCGGCCCTGCGCGCACCGGCTTTTGGCGAGGCTCTCAATCGAACGGCGCGTGCGGCGTTTTCCTTTCGCGGCAATGTCGGCGATGCGTTCGAGGTGTTTGCCTACCCCGTGATCGGCCTTGATACCGGGATCTTCCGTACAGCCGACGCCATCGACGCATATGGCCAAGTCACCGCGACAAAAGAGGTCCAACTCCGCATCCCCGTGCCCCGTTCTATCGCGTTCCGCGTATCCTCTTTGCGCGGCGGTGATAGGTGGATCGGCGAAGCGAATGCCCCGTTGAACCGCACCAACCTCGTTGCCACCCGATCTCACGGGGGGGCAACCCATGCATGATCGTTCACGTCACACCTACGACCTGCTTCCAAGTCTTGCCGAGTTCGTGGAGCTTATTACCGAACCCGCGCGCGAGACGTCTGATCACCTCTCTGTGGAAGAAATGACCGTGGAGTTGCCCGTGGAGGTGCAGCTTATTTCCGATGGCGCCGGCGACGGCGGTATGAGCATCCACGCGTCTGCCCCGACACAGCAAGTGGCGACATCCGTTCTGCCGATCTGGCACAGCATGCGTTTGACAATCCGGGCGGTGCCACATGAGTGAAGCGCTCGAAAGCTGGAAGTTGGAAAACTTCATCGACAGCCTCGTTCTTGAGTTGGACAAGGCCCGCGATACGCTGTCTCTCAAAGGGATCACGCGAAAGCTGTCCTATGCGGTGCAGGACGTGAATTTCGATCTGCATGTCTTTCCCGATTTCGACGATGGCAACCTGCGCTTTCGCGTGGCACGCCCGGGTGATGAAGGGGCCTCACGGATCGCGTTTCAGCTGGGCTCAATCACTGACCGTCAGATCAATGAAACCAGTGTCGATCCGGTCACCGCTGACGACATCGCAATTGAAGAAATCGAGGGGCTGGAGCCGGAAATCAAGTCAGAACTGAAGAAGGTTGGCGTGACCTCCACGCGCGACTTGGCGCGCTTGGAAAGTCGGAATGTCGATCTGGGTGCCGTTGTCGAACGCAAGACCGGGAGCAAGGCGGCGGTGAATTATGCCGATCTTGCCAACAAGATCACGTCTGCCCGCCGCGATCGAAATCGACCGACTGTGCAGTCGATGTCTGTCGAACCAAGAGATGCCGGGCGTGTCTCAGTCGTGCTTACGGGGGCGAATCTCGCGCCGGTCACGCAGGAGGCCGGATTTCCACGAGCTACCGTCAATGACATTGACGTAGAGGTGTCCGAGGCCACCGACGATCGCCTTGTTGTCACGGTGGCTCATGGTGACCTGAACCCGGGTTCAAATCCTTTGGCCTTGTCGCTGGACCCATTCTCTGAGCTGACCGTTGATCTGGCACGAGGACGATTGTCATGACGGCGGGATGCGGACATCTCAATGCACTGCAGGCTCGCAGGAAGGCCATGCCGGTGGTGAGCCGCGCAGCGGTTCGGCGGATAAAACTCAAGGATCAACCGCAACAGGTTGCCATCCCAGCCCCAGCCGTGGCGATGTCCGCGCCAGCGTTACGTGCCACGACGACGGCGGATTGGGGGTTTCCGGCCTCAGACATCGACGCCTCGCGTCCTGTCACAAATAGCCGCCAAGATTGGGGGCAAAGCTTCTCTATGGCGTCACATGAGCCGAGCGAACGCCCGACAGGCCAGAGCGGACCTTACGAACAGCAACCGGCCGCGTCACCCCAGATGGCGCCTGCAATGTCTGAACCGGTTATAGATCCGGCCCTCTCCCCAACACCAGATCCGGTGCCCGAAGAGCACAAGGTGTTCGACGCCATGGGGCAAAGCCGCAGCCACGTGCGCACATTCGATCTGGGACGGATCGATATGGATGCCCATCTCGATCGGATTGAACGGTCCCTCTCGATGGACCGGTCCGAAGCCCAAGACCTGCCCGTGCCACCTCCGCCCGAGGAAGCGCAGCCATTGGATGAATTCGATCTGCTGAGCGAAGTGGCGTCGATCTCGGACGACTTGCTGTCTGATATCAACAAACCGGATGGCTCTGAAGGCGCGTCCGGCATGATATCGTCGAACGATGGGCCCTCGTCTACATCCCCTGGCGACGCGGACAACCAAGCCACAATGCGTATCGGTCAAGATCCCTCTAGTCGGGCGCAAGAGGGGGGACCCAATGCGCTGATGGAGGATCACTCCAGCGGTGACACGGCTAAGGCGTCCGGTGCGTCACCGATGCTGGCCGAAGATGCCGCGCCAAAGTCCGAGCCGACCAATCAACCGACACGCTTGATCGACGATGGACACAACGCGAAGGCCGGGGATGAAGAGGCCAAAGAGCAAGCCGAAGACGATCTTTTCTCCATCGACTTTGAAACCACCCCGCTTCAGCCGCTGCCTCTTCCTCAGATTGGTATGATGATCCTGGCCGACATTCACAATCTTGATTTTGACACCGCGGCGATGACGGAGGGGCGAAATGGCTGGCAAGCGTTTGATGGCCTGCCCGGAGCGGTCACTTTGCCGGCATTGAAAATGGCGGTTGGCCTACAGTCTGCCATGATTGCCGCGCAGGAATTTCCCAATCACAACACATGGCCCACCGTAGTGATGGGCAACGCGAAAGCGCGCGAGGCAATTCTGATTGTCTCGCGTGACGAGACCGGTCTGCACATTGCAACCCCCGACGGGGCCAGACACATCGCATCACCCCGAGCTGTTCTTGCAGCCTTGGGTGACCCCCAGACCCTCACCATCGCCACGATCGCCGAGAGTCCGGTGACTGCGGCGGTTTCCAACCTAACAGGAGGCCAAGACCATGGCACTGCGCCTGAGTGAACTTCAAACCCGCGTCACAGCCAAGAACCACCACAAGCGGCGGTCGATGCCCCACGGTACCCGTGTCCAAGCGCGGTCGGCCCCTGCCTCAACCGTTGGACATGATCTGAAATCACAACTCATTGCGAAGGGCGCCAGCTCCGAAGAGGCTGAGCGGATCGTAAATCTCGTCGCGCAGGCGGACGCCGCCGGTGCCATGACCTATGGCCGCGCCATGACATCGCCCGTCCCCTTACCGCAGGTGACAGAGGCGACCGGAGCAGCGCAATCGGCAATTTTGGGCGCGCTCAGTTTCACGAGCGTTGGCCTTATACTGGAGGGGATTTTTGCGCTTTGTGACGAATTCGATATCGCGATCTCGCTCGGCGTAGGCTACCTCGCTGGCGTGGGCGGCGGCGGCGGACAAACGATGGGGATTGTGTTCGGGCCGCGTCGCACAATCGGCTACTTCTCTTCTGTTGGTCAGGTCGTCGGCTGGATCATCAGCGTTTCAGGCAGCATCTCATTTTCTGTCGTCAAAGGCGGCTTGCCCGCCTTTAATGGTCAGTCGATCACGATCGGTGGAGCCGTCGGCGCTGAGAATCCGGGCGAACCGGTAAGCCCTGGCGCTGGCGTTCACAACATCTACAACACCAACGGAGATTGGATTGGAATGACCGGCGAGGTTTCGCTGTCGGCAGGACTGTCCCCGGTGGAATTCTTCCGTGGCGAATGGATGACGCGCTCGAACACAACCACAGTGCCAAGTTTTTCCGTTTCCGCTCAGCACGTTCGAAGCTTCTCCGGTGAGACCGTTGTAGACCCGCAGATTGATGATCTTGATGACGATGATGCAAATGCGGAAGTCTGGACGGATGAGGCACTTGAAGGCGTGGCTGGTGCGCTCACAACCAAGACCGAATTGAAGTATACCAACCAAAAGGCCGTCCGGAACAAGAAATGCACCACGAACATGGAGGAGCGTCTGGTTGAAGCCGTGGACGCGGTTTACGGGGTCGGGTGCAGGATCGAGATTTACAGCGGTGGTCAGGATCGCCTCGGTCATGGCACCAGACGAGTAAAAGGTTCATCAATCCGCCACGACGACTACGGCAATGGCGGTCGCGCGGCTGACTGCTACATCTACAATCAATCCGGCAGCAAGATCACGGGTGTTGAACTGGCAAAGGTGGGTCAATACTGGCTCGCGGCAAACTTTGGCTGTGTCGGCCACATGATGAAAGGCAGTGGAATCCACTTGGATGAATGGGTCACTCCGCCTCCAGGTGGCGGGCGCTTCTGGCTCTATGACCCGACCAAGAACGCGTCCTGGAAAGGCGATGTGCTGAAGATGCTTAAGGCTGGTGTGAAGGGAACGTACCCCTAGGGCCGGTCTGGATGCCAGAGCGCAGGCTTTTTTGGAAACAAACAAAATCTGATTAGGCCTAGACGGGGTCTCCTTCTGCCAGTTCATAGACATCTCAAGGTCCTAAAAAACGCCTCTAACAGCCTCATCTCGAACGAAATCCGAGGTGGGAGATGTGAGTGGAATGCAATGTTGGTTGGATCCAGAAACGCCAAGTCTGGCAAAAATGAGTTATGGGTGCACCAAATTAAATGAGGCTAGGTTTCATTCCTGGAAACAAGTCTCGACCACAGGTCAAAGCGCCGAGGTTTCGATGGCTGAGGCGAAGCATCTGGTGCCCTGACCAGCTTTTTCCCGTACTTTAGTTCGATGGCCATTCGATTTGCCAGTTCGGCGGCTGCGCGCGCGACTTGTTCCTTGTGATCTATCGCTTCGGGGTCTGAACCCTTTGCGGGTCGGGGGGCAAACAACTCCTCGCGCTGCGGAAAGAACGCCGCGCGCAGGTCTTCGTTGTGGCGCTGGTTGAGGGACCGAACCTGATCGATCTGCTCACCAGTGAGTGTTCTTGCCGGACCACTATCCGCCATGTCGACGATGTGGTCTCTAACCTTCGCATAAACAGGATTGTGGCGTTTGCCGTCCTCTGATTTGTGCGGGATCTTTCGGTTCACCGCATGCAGTAACTCCTGCGCTGCCAAGCTCAGGCTCTCGTTTTGCGATGCAGGGCGGTCCAGAATCTCGTCCAACCCGATTGCATTCGAAAAATCCGCAATGATGTCAGCGTCGACCAGCCAATCCCGTTCGAATAGGCGCACATCAAGCTTGTCACGACCAACGGCTGACACCCACCGATCAGCAATTTGCGCATAGTTGTGAACAGCATGTTTATGAAGAAAGCTGTCGAAATCACCGACGTGTCCGCTCTTGAGCCGTTGTTGATAAGAGCTCAGGACAAGGTCTTCCTGGCGGCGAAAGTAGATGACATAGCGGATGTCATCGAAGAATTGAGACAACCAGTCATCGAGTGCTTTGGCTTCTTCTTCAGATTGCAGCCCAGCCCCGAGGTATTCGGACGATAGTATGACCTGAGGGGCGGCCATTCTTCTGAGCGACCGGGCAAAGACCGGCTCATATTTCATGACGAAAGAGCGCTGCTGTCCAAGGTCGAAAATCTGATGTTTGATGCGCAAGCCCCGATCCATCTGGAGCAAGCCGACCCGGTCTCTCGCACAGAAGCTCAGCTCGGTGTGTGCAGAACGTTGATCTCGTCGGCGATAAGCCATCCGATCATAGCCTATGCCGCGGACGGCCAAGGCTTTACGGTTCAGATACAGCCAACTCTGAAGCGTCGTCGTGCCGGTTTTCGGCATTCCAAGGTGGACAATTGCTTTCATTCAGGACTGCAAACCCTTCTGCGGGAACGACATAGTTCGCCTAACAGGTGTCGAACAAGACGCGTGATGTCAGAAAGACTGGTTTCAATGTCATGTCCTTAATCGCCAAGCGGAGTGCCGCCAAATCACAGCCGATTAGCATCGTAGACGATGAACGTGCCACTGCCAAATTCGAAGATTTCACTGTTAGAGAATTCGACCGAGTGGCCTAAGAAAACGGACCAATGGCATCCATTGACCTTCGCAGGTGCAAGGAAAGTCTGATTTGACGGGCCGCGTGGCGGCGCCCGACCTTAAACTAGCGCGGCCACTCAGGACCGATCGCGTAGAGTGTCTTAGCGCTCCCCGACAGGGAAGGGGATGCGTCCCTCGACCTTGACCTTATTGAACTCACGCATGCGCGCCAGCACGTCGACGCCAAGCTGGTCGTAAGCGTCGAGCAGGTCGACCATGACCCAGTTTTCCCGAATCTTGCCGTTTTCCATCCGCCAGAAATCAAGGGATTTCATCGTGATCCGTTTTCCAGCGGGCGCGATGCCCAGCCAGCCCCCATGGGTGACCGTCTGGATCATGTTAGGCCAACCGGTAACAGCTGCATAATCGCCGTCGCCGAAGAAGTGATAGGTGATTTCATCCACGTATCGGCCGCGGTCGGGCATGGCGTTGATGAACGGGATCTGGTGCCAGTTGCGGAAGCCCGCGATGCCCCGTGCAGTCCCGATGCCCGCAGGCCCATACCAATTGACCCGGTCCGACCAGAATCGGGGCATTTCCATCACTTCGGGCCCGCCTTGGCTAGGGTGCTTTTTCATATGCGTAAGCATCGTGACGATGTGATCGCACGAGGCCTGCGCCTTTGCTTCATCATAGGGGCCTGGAACCAGTCCATCATTGGTGGCTGGGCCAGGAATACAGAATTCCAACCCGAGCGACGGCGCCATCGGCCAGGCCTTCGCCTGCATCATGACTTCCGGGATGTCCCAAAGCGTCTGAACCTCGACCACATGCCCTTCGACGAAGCGGTAGAATTCGTGAAACCGCATATGCGTCAGGTGACCCGTCGGCGGAATATCGAGCCAAGGTCCCACAAACGTGCCAACAAAATGGCCGCCACATCCGATCCAGTCATCGCCTTGCTCGGTTCGGCCCCCCATCACGATCCAGTCCCGCCGTTCCAGATCGGGCATCGCATCCTGAAGTGGCGCATAGCAGGTGTCATAAAGAGCATCCGGGCCGGTCACGTCACCGAACGGGTAGGGCATGTGGATGATCGCATCCTCGGCGATGACATCGCCCAAAGCCTCGCGCACGGTCGCTGGGTCGAAATCCGTCATAGCGCGGCGTAGCTTCGCGATGATCTCCTTATTGGTGCTGTGAACGTCTGTGACAGGTCCCAGCGTCGGCGTCTCAAGCGGCATCAACACCTCCGCGTGTCTTAAGCAAACGCGCTATTCGCGCCTTGTCGGCATCGTGACCGCTCATCCCTTCACCGCGCCTGCGGTCAAACCACTCACGATTTGTCGCTGGAAGAACAGGATCAGCACAAAGAGCGGGGCTGTCGCCGATACAACAGCGGCCACCGCATACATCACCTTGCCTTCCACCTGGGTGGTTCCAAGGAAGGAGTTGATGGCGGGAATGATCGTCTCATTTTCATCGCTGAGCAGCATCGCTGTAACGGCGAAGTCGTTGTAGGCCAGCAAGAAGCTGAAGAGCCCCGTCGTAATCACCCCCGGCCACATCACCGGCACGATCACGTGTCGAAACGCCTGAAACCGGGTGCAGCCGTCCACCATGGCGCTTTCATCCATATCCTTGGGGATGTTCAAAAAGAACGAATGCAGCATCCACAGCGTGAAGGGCTGATTGATTGCGACAAGAACGATGATGGTCGTCGGCAGGTGCCCCCAGATGTTCCATTCAAAGAACGGCAACAAGTAGCCTGAGACCAGCGTAATATGCGGCATTGCCCTGAACACGAGCGCCGCCATCAACAGCCAGAACGCATATTTGAACCCCGAACGCGCCAGCGCGTAGCCCCCGAGGGTCCCAATTGTCAGTGAGATCACCACGGTTGAGAAGGTCACGATCGCTGTGTTGACGAAGTTCTGCCAGAATTCTTCGGTGATCCACGCACCGAAATAGCCTTGTCCGGTGAACGCTCCGCCGGTCTCTTCAATGGTTTTCGTGCCCCACAGCGCATTGGTCCAATCCGCCTTGGAGAAGAAGTCGGCCTGCACCTTGAAGCTGCCCCAGAAGGTCCAGAAGAACGGGAAGGCCGCTATGAAGAGCCAGAGACCGACGAGCGAGAAGGCGATGATCCGGCCCGGGGTCAGTTGAGTGTCGCGTTGCGTTGCCATGCTGTCCCCTTAATGCGCTTTGCGGTTGAAATCGCGCCATGTGCGGATCAGCACCGGCGTCAGCAGGATGATCACGCCGATGATCGTCAGGATCGATGTTGCGCCTGCTGAGCCATAAAGCGGGTTCCCGCTTTCGCGCAGGTCGTTGTAGATGATCCAACTCAGCGAGGTGGCGTGGGCCTCGGCGCGGAAGGACACGATGGGTTCAAACACTCGAAAGTTGTCCATCAGCAGCATCAGCGTCACGAAGGACACCAGCGGCATCAGGTGGGGCACAACGACATAGAGCATCGTCTGCCACTTGTTCGCCCCGTCGATCCTGGCTGCTTCCACCGTGTCAGATGGCACAGTCTGGAGCCCGGCGTAGAAGGTGATAAAGCTGAACGGCAGAGTGTGCCAGATCCCGTAAATGATCAGCATCGTCCAGGTAAGCGTGGCCGAGGCTTTCAGACTGAGATTTGGATCGTCGAACAGATATTGGATAGTGGCCCCGATCACCCCGTCGCTGTCGACCATCCAGAACAGGATCAGCGAGCCGACCAGCGGTGTCACGAGAAACGGTAGCAACGATACAAAGATCGACGGCCCTTTGAAAAGCTTGGGCAGCGCGTTCACGCCAAGCGCAATCGCCAGTCCCAGCACAAGCACGAAGGGTGTCACAACAGCCGTGTAGGTCAGCGTGAAGGCAAGCGCGCGGTAGAATGGCAGGTCTCGGACATCGCTCCAGAATGCGCCCCAGGTTTCCGCTTCAGCCCAAGCGATACCGATTTCCGCAAACGCCAGATGGGACCGGTTAAGGTAGGTTTCGGCCCCGTTGAACTGCCCCAAGGGGGCAGCCTCACGCAGCGCTTCGGTGGCCTCCAGGTCGACGGACGTGGTCTCTGTGCAGCCAAACGGGCCGCAGCTTTCGGACACGATGAGAACCTGTTCGTGTCCCACATGCAGCGACTGGATGAACACCGACACAATCGGCAATGCGATGAACAGGATCATCGCCGACAGCGTCGGCAGGATAAACCAGAAGAACGTGCGGTGTTTCATAGGTGTCGCTCAGGCCTAGCTGGACAGTCGAGAGAGGGGGTGTATGCGGCCCCCTCCCTCTGGCGGTTTCCATGGGAGTTACTGGAGGAAACCCGCTTCTTTTGCAGCCGTCATATAGGCGGCTTCCACATCAGCAAGCGCGTCTTCTGCGCTCTCGTTGCCTTGCAGGAAGTCACCCAGTTCCGCGCCGAGTGCGTTATGCATCAGGCCGATCTGCGGCAGCATCGGGTAGGGGGCAGCACCAGCTGCCGCTGTGGCAGAGACACCCTCGGCCGCTTGGCCCGGCACAAAGCCGTCGAGCAGCCACACGGCGTCATCGTTATTGGCCGCCACCATGTCCGGGTTCAGTGCGGATGCGAGGGCTGCAAAGGTCGCCGCCGCCTCGTCGTCAGACACGTTGGCTGCAATCGTGAAACCATCCCACCAGAGCGTGGCGCCCGGCACACCGCCCGGCTCAACCGATGGTGCTGCGGACAGAACGGTCGTCGAAGTGACCGCATCGGTGGACCCTTCATCATCGAGGATAGCCGCACCGCGCGACCCCCACATGATGCCAAGGGCGGCTTCACCCGCTTCCCAAAGCGCCTGCGTCTCATTCGAGGCTTGCGTCAGGTGATCAGGATGGGCGTATTCCACGAGCTCTTTGAGCGTGTTGAGCGCTGCGATGCCAGCTTCGCTGTTGACGGTCGGGTTGGCTGTGCCGGGCTCAAAGAACTGACCGCCATGGGCGAGGAAGGCGAGGTTGAAGCTCTCGCCGACGTTCCAGCCGGTCTGCATGTTCATCACCAGCGGATATTCCATGATGCCGGCGGCACGAATGGCCTCAGCTGCCGCGATCAGCTCATCATACGTTGTCGGGACGCTTTCGACGCCTGCCTCAGCCAGAATGTCTGAACGGCTGAATAGGTGCTGAGAATTCGCCATGAAGGCGATCGCCATCACGTTGCCGTCAATCACGATCTTGAGGTTGTCCGGAATGTCCTGTCCGTGGGCTTCGATGAGGTCATTGAGCGGGCGCACAAGACCGTCATTCATCAGCTGCGTCAGAGTTGAGTTGGCGACAATAACGCTGGTGTATTCAGAAGGATTCGGCGTCAGCGCGGCGTTCATGATCTGGCGCGCCTCGGTCGTGTGGTTGCGGGTGAATTCCCCGGCGGCACCGGCACAGGCTTCTTCCGCGGCGTCGGCCACGGCATGAATGGCGGGGAAATCGCTGGCGAGGATGCGGATGGATTGGCCTGCGGGGCCACAATCGGCATGGCCACCAGCAAAGGCGGTCGAGCTCATCATCGTCGCGAGCGCGCCGGCGACAATCAACTGGTTCATTTTCATAGTTCAACTCCCTGATGTCAGATGCAGGATTGGCGCCTGCTGTCCTTGTTCCGCGTAAGCGGTTTGAGGGTGCCACGACCAGAGCGTGACGATTCTCAACGCCGCAAGGCTAGACGGACACGGTATTTCAGAATAATGCATTCACTTTATGAGTGATATAGATCAGATTAATTTAAGGCGGATCGATGCGACGGTCCTGTTGGTCTTCCTGGGTGCAATGCGCCACCGTAAGGCCACCACCGTTGCAACTGAAATGGGTCTGACGCAGCCCGCCGTCAGTCATGCGTTGAAGCGCCTTCGAAACCTGTATGACGACCCGTTGTTCTTGCGCCGTGCCCACGGCCTCGAACCGACCGCCTTTGCGTTTGAGCTTGAACCAAAGGTGCGTCGTATTCTTCGGCTGATGTCGGAAACCTTAGACGGGCCAGAGCCATTTCAGCCCGGTTCAGCCAGCTTTGATCTGAGGATTGGCGCGTTCGACTATGAATCGTCAGGGCTCATTCCGATCCTCATAGCCGATCTGCAGCAAAACGCGCCGAACGTGAATGTGCACACCTTCCCCGTCGACAACCAAAACGCGCTCGAAGCACTTGTCCAAGGACAGATTGACCTGTCGATTGGATATTTCGATTTCCCGACCGAACGGGAAACGTCATTCGTCTATCAAAAGCTTTACGATGAAACCTACGTCATCGCCGGACGCAAAGATCACCCGATATTCTCAGGGCCGCTGACGCTGGAGCGTATCGCAGCCGAACAACATTTGTTGATTTCGCCGCGCGGTCCAAGGCGAAACCTCGTAGACCATGCGCTCGCGCTCCAGGGCTTGCAACGGGAGGTCCGGACCGTCGTCCCGTCACTCCTTTCAGCTCTCCCGATCATCGAGACCTCAGATCAACTGGTCGTCCTGCCCAAACGGGTGGCCGAAAGAAACGCGGGTCGGTTCCAGATTGCATTCAGCACCATCCCCATCGATGGCGGAAGTTTCGAATTGCACGCGGTGCGGCATGTGAGAAACGCTCAAAACCCGTTTCATCTCTGGCTCGAGGAAACACTCACTCGATTGCTCTCTGACAAACACACTTCGCAAAAATAGCGAAAATCAAATGCGCTCGCTGACGTCAATCAAGAACGGAGATATCCGCTCCGCAGACGGCGTCCGAAGAAATGATCCGACTGAATGAACGGCAGCGAAGGTCCGGTCGATCCCGAATAAAATCTGCACACCTCCACGCGAGACCGAACCTCGCTCGTGGCGTTTTTGACCCGGCTTTGGTCACATCGGTTCAGGTTACGGGCGACTTTTGTGTTGCTCCGGGAAACCAGATCCCCGGAGCCAGTCAATTGGATCGTTTGTATGTTCTAGATCGGACGCGTGAAGTTGAACTCGGCTGGAGCGCTTTCGCCGAAGTGATGCGCGGCCGTCTGTGGCGACGCGCTGTACGCTGTTATCCATCAATGCGGACAGCAGCCCCTGTCTCTAGGCTCTTGGCGGCGGCGTCCGCGAGAACTTGAGCCCGCAATCCATCATGAATGCCGGGCATCGGCGCCTCACCCGCCTTCAGCGCTGCGACGAAGCTCGCCATTTCAGCGGCATAAGCTCGTTCATATCGCTGCAAAAAGAAATGCTGTGCGGGGGCCGATGTGAACCCGTCCTCGGTTGCGAGCTCGACGGTTGTTTCGCGTTGGTTGTCGGCGCGAAGCAGGCCCTTTTCTCCGTGCACTTCAATGCGTTGGTCGTAGCCATAGGTTGCGCGTCGGGAACAGGAAATCTGGCAGATCGCCCCTTCGGCGGTCGTGAGGGTCACTGCAGCGGTATCTACGTCGCCGGCTTTGCCAATGGCCGGATCAACCAATGCTGCCCCCACAGCATAGACCGAGACCGGCTCTGCCCCCAGCAGGAACCGCGCCATGTCGAGGTCATGGATCATCATGTCGCGGAAGAGGCCTCCGGAGGTTTTGATGTAGTCAATCGGCGGCGGGCTGGGATCGCGGGACAGGATTGTCACAAGCTCAACCTGACCAATGTCGCCGCGTGTGATCCGGCCCTGAAGTTCGGCAAAATTCGGATCAAATCGCCGGTTGAATGCCGTGAAGAACGGAACGCCTGTCGATTCCACGACTTTGATGCAATCCTTGATCCGCTCTGACGACAGATCCACAGGTTTTTCGCAGAAGATCGCCTTACCGGCTCGGGCCGCGGCGTGGATGATGTCGTAATGGGTTGTTGTCGGGGTGCCGATGACGACCGCGTCGATGTCGTCGCTGGCGATGATCTCATCGGTGTCGCGCACCTCAGCCTCGGTTTGATCCGCCAATGCATTGGCCGCGTCGGCAAACGCATCTGATACAGCGACGACTGTGGCATCGGGGTTGTTCTTGATCGCGCGGGCGTGGACCTGCCCGATCCGGCCGCAACCCAGCAAACCTATGCGCACCATGTCTTATCCTTTCATCGTTCGCAGAACGGCCCGGGTGGCCGCAACCACCGGGTCATGGGTTTCCGACAGGATCTGCACGCGGTCAAAGCGCTCCGGGTCGCGGGTGACCGCGGATCGGAGCGCCGCCCCGAAGGCCATGCGCAGCTCAGTCCCAATGTTGAATTTGCAGATATTTGATCCTGCCGCCAATGCCTTCCGCTGTGCATGAGGCACGCCGGAGCCGCCATGGATCACCAGCGGCACATCAGTTACGGCTTCAATGGCGCGGATGCGTGGTTCTTCCAAACCGCCGTCGCGATCTTGTTGCAGATGCACGTTGCCCACGGAAATCGCCATCGCATCGACGCCCGTTTCCCGCGCGAATTGCGCTGCTTCTGCGGGGTCGGTCCCGGCCGAATGTTCGCCGTCTGCATAACCGACAAAGCCGATTTCCCCTTCGCAAGATATTCCGGCGCTATACGCCAACTGGGCTACCTTTGCGGTTTCATCGATATTTTGCCGCAGCGGTTTGCGTGAGCCGTCAAACATCAGCGATGTAAAGCCGGCATCCAGCGCCTCTTGGCATTCCTCAAACGTGTAGCCGTGATCGAGATGGGCGACCACAGGCACGGACGCAGCCTCTGCGAGATGCCGGAACATCTTGCCCAGGATCGGCAGCGGCGTATGCGCCCGGCAGCTTGGGCCTGCTTGCAAGATGACCGGGCAGCCCTCGGCCTCAGCAGCGGCCACATAGGCGCGCATGTCCTCCCATCCCAGCGTGACCAGGCCCGCCACGGCATAGCCATGGGACATGGCCGGTTGAAGCACGTCTTTCAGGGTGGCCAATGGCATGGGTCCGCCTTCTCGTGTTCGTGTCTATTTGAACTTCGCGACCATGTCCTTGATGCCCGGGATCGTTTCGACCTGATAGGCATGGGTCGGCTGGAAATACTGCACCAGTGAGCGCTGGCTCAGACCGCCGAGGATCGTGAAATAGTACATCTCGTAGCCCGGCATCACGACGCAGGGGTGGTAGCCCTTGTCGATCATGATCGTGGAGCCATCCATCAGCTGATAGGCATCGCCCGGAACACCCTCTTCGCGTTGAAGGATCTGCACGGCGGAGCCGTGGTTGGGCCGAAAGCGGAAATTGTACGTCTCATCGTGGCGGGTCTCGATGATGTTGCCCGCGTCATCCTTGCGGTCGGTGTCGTGCTTGTGCGCCGGAAAGCCGGACCAGCCGCCTTGGCCGACCGTAAAGAGTTCTGACACCAGCAATCGGCCCACCTTATCGTGCTGCTTCTGTCCGAGGATGTGTTTGATGCAGCGGTGGGTCTTTGTGTCGTCTGAGCCGTACTGCACGAAATCATGCTCGCGCACGTCAAACGGATCGAGCACCTTGTCGTACTTGGCCCCGGCAATGAAGGTCTCGGTCGCGTCGCTATCGCAGATGATCCGCGCCTTGGCGCCGGAGGGGACGTAGACACCCTGTGGCTCGCCATCCCAGACATCGACGCCGCGACCGAGACCTTCATTGCCGGGGCCAAGTACGACAAGGTGCTCGATCCGTTTGACGTGCGC
>JBCBCS010000072.1:0-15710 GCA_038530475.1 Pseudomonadota bacterium | reverse complement strand
AGAAGAGGCTGAGACAGAGAACACGGCGCTGATTTGACTCGGTTAGGCCACGCAACTGAATCTGGATCGGCGTCTTTTCCTTCGTCTATCTGACGGGAGTTCTGATATGAGCGATACGCATCACGACACGCACGGGTCCTATCGGACCTACATCATCGGATTTCTGCTATCGGTCGTTTTGACCGTCATTCCCTTTGCTGTGGTCATGTTTGAATTGGAGATGAGCCTGCCGCTGGCGCTCATTATCATCTTCGGGATGGGCGCGCTTCAGATCATGGTGCATGTGCAGTACTTCTTGCATGTGGATGTGAAGGCTGAGGATGGCTGGAAATTCATGTCTCTGGTGTTCACCGCTGTGCTGTTGGTGATCATTCTTGCCGGATCGATCTGGGTGATGTTCCACCTGCAGGAAAATATGATGCCGGCACACGAACAAATCGAACGGATTCGCAACTTGTGATCGACACGCCTGACGTTAGGCGCCCGATCTGGGCCGATGTGCTGATTCTTTGTCTGTCCGCAAGCGCACTGGTAGTGATGGTCCTGTTGGGGAACTGGCAGATGGACCGGCTGGCCTGGAAGCTAGACCTGATTGAACAGGTTGAGGCCAATGCCTACGGAGAGCCTGTGCCCGCGCCTTTGGGTGATGCTCCTGAATATCTGCGCGTCGAAATTTCAGGCAGTTATCAACATGAAGATAGCCTGACGATCAAAGCGTTGACGGATCTGGGGCCCGGGTCATGGGTCATGACGCCGTTGGCAACCTCGGATGGATTGTTCTGGGTTAACCAAGGCTTCGTTCCGACAGGGCTTGCGCCGTCGGATTGGGATGTTCCCCTTGGCGCAGTCTCCGTCACTGGGCTTGTCCGCGAAACGCAACCCGGCGGCACGTTGCTTGAAGCTAATGATCCGGACGCTGGGCGCTGGTACTCAGCGGATGTCGCTCAAATGTCGAACAGCGCAGGCTTCAGGTCAGCGGTGCCCTATTTCATCACAGCGGAACACGTCGGCGATCCTACAGGCTATCCGCGCGGCGGATTGACCAAATTAGAGTTTCGCAACAAGCATTTGAGCTACGCACTGACTTGGTACGCTATGGCGGCCCTGTTTTTCGGTGCGATGGTGTGGGTGGTCTACGACCGAAATCGTAGTTCTTAGGCGGCAGGGCAATTTAACTGCATTTGCGGAGCGTCGACCGCCTAAGTACATCGGTTATCGCTTCCGAAAGAAAGCGTGGGGCGCCCCAACTCATTCAGGCCTCGCTGGTGATGATAGCTAGGACCGACGTCTTGACCGAAATAAGTCTCGGCTACGTCGTACCTATTCAGCGGCGAGCGAAGCCTGATCTTCTTCGTTGTTTTCGTAAACGAGGGTTCGCGTTGGGAACGGAATGTTGATGTCAGCTTCGTCGAGCGCCTCTTTCACTTTGCGTTTAATGTCCGCCTGATACTGAAAATAGACGTCCGAATTACACCAGACGCGTACCAGAAAATCGACTGAGCTGCCGCCAAGGTTGTTTACCTGAATGAACGGCTCTGGATCAGTCAGTGACCGGTCGTCAGCCATCACGGCATCTCGGATGACCTGCTCCGCTTTAGCGAGATTGACACCGTACCCCACGCCAAATGTCCACTCCGCGCGCCGTGTTGGGTATACGGAGTAATTCTTGATCGTATTGCCCCACACCTCAGAATTGGGAACGACGACCATGACATTTCCGATGCTGGCAATTTCTGTGTAGTTCAGGGTGATGTCCTTCACCGTGCCCATAACGTCGTCGACTTGCACGAAATCCCCAATCTTGAGGGGGCGGAACATGATGATCATGACCCCAGCGGCAATGTTAGACAAAGTGCCCTGCAAGGCGAGGCCAATGGCAAGGCCGGCGGCACCGATTACAGCTACGATGGAGGTCGTCTGAACACCAAACGTGTTCAGAACAAACAGCGCCGTGAAACCAAGAATAACGTAGCGAACAATGTTTCCGAAGAACTTGAAAAGGGTATCATCCAACCGCTTGTTCTTTTCGCCGATCCGCCGGATTTTTCGGCTCACGACCCCCGAAACGATGAAGCCAAGCGTGATGATGAGCAGGGCGGACAACAGGCTGCCGGTGATTGAAATTAAGGCATCAAGGGTAAAGTAATCCGCGAGAGATTGACCATTGTAGATTTCAGCGGTCAGCACGGAAGAAAGCCAGCCATTCACAGCTTCGGTTGCGTTGTCGAGTTGTTCCATCGCGGTATGCCTTAGTTCGAGTTCAATCCTCTTAACTTTTGTTGCTCGAAAAAGTTCCGTGAAACCAAAGAGTGAGCCAATGCGTTACCTGTGATCCAGAAGGAAATTCCATGACGCAACCACACTCCGTGTCCGATCGCGACAATAACTCTGTCGAAGATGCCGCAAAACTTGCGCCCCGCCTCTTGTATGAGGTCATCCGTCGCGATGGTGAAGAGGAGCTTGAGCGCACGAAGAGATCACTCTTCTGGTCAGGGATCGCTGCGGGGATCATGATCAGTTTGTCCGTCCTCGGTGAAGCGATTTTCAGAACATATCTGCCTGATACAGGTAGCCGGTACCTGCTAGAAAATCTTGGCTATTCGCTGGGCTTTGTCGTCGTGATTTTCGGGCGCATGCAGCTCTTTACGGAGAATACGATCACCACGGTTGTGCCGCTGATTCACAAACCGTCTTGGAGCATTTGCTTCTGCGTCGCGCGACTGTGGTCAATTGTGTTGTTTGCCAACGTCATTGGTGCGTTCCTTATCGCCCTTTTCTACGTCTACACACCTGCTTTGCCGGATGACTTGACCCCGGCGCTCACGTCTTTGTCTGAACACGCGACCGGGTTTGACCCTGCCGTAGCATTCTTTCGGGGAATCCCGGCGGGCATCCTCATCGCGGCTATTGTCTGGATGATGCCGCAGGCAGCTGGGGCTACAGGATTGTTCCTTGTCGTCATGTTCACTTGGCTCATCGCCGCTGGCGATTTCACTCATATCGTGGCGGGATCGGTCGAAATGGCCTATCTGATGGTGCAAGGCACATTGTCGATCAGCGACGCTGTAACCAATTTCTTTCTGCCTGTTTTGGCCGGAAACATTATTGGTGGGACGGTCATATTCACTTTGATGGCGTACGGTCAGGTTCGGGACGAGGTGTAGTCCCGAGCCTATATGATCCGCGAAGATTAGATGAACGGCCGTGGCTCTGGCCGTTCCCCGTCAGAGAGCGCTTTCTCGGCAAGGAGCGCGAAGTCCGGGACATGAAGAACACCATCTGTCCAGCTTGCCAGTTGCTGATCTCGCAGCTTCGCGAGTGTCTTGTTGGCATGTACCAGAGACAAACCAAGAGCATCGGCAAGGTCTTGTTGGCGATAGGGCAACGGCATGTGGTTACCGGTCGTAAGGCCTAGCATCGTCCCCTTTTGATACGTCTTGAGCAACGCCCATGCGACGGCTTCATAGGCAGTCCGCTGACCCACTGTGGCGAGGCTTGCACCTAGAAAGTGCTCTTCTTCTGCCGCGAGCCACGTAATGTCGAAACCACGATTTGGGTTCTGCTTACAGAAATCAAAAAACTCGTTTCGGTCAAAGACGCAGAGCGTCATTGCCGTTGTGGCCTCAACCGAGTGTTTCATCTCCCCCAAGACACCTGCCTGCAGGCCAAGAAAATCGCCTGGAAAGATGAAATTTATAACCTGCCGCTCACCATTGGGCAGTGTCGTATAGCGTAGGCCCATCCCGCGAAGAGCAGTGAATAATTGTGGGGATCTGGACCCCTCCATCAGCAACGGAGCGCCCGGTTTAACAGATAATTCACCGACTTTGAACCGTTGGGTCGCACGTCGATCCTCTAGATTTACGGGAGTGAAGAGCTCTGCCTTATGAAGCGGGCAACTTTGGCACTTTGTCGCCATGTCTCAAATTTCCGTTCCTTGCTATGTCATAGTTTAATGCAAGCGGTTTGATAAGGTTCCATAGAGACAGCGGAAGTTGTTCAGCAGGAAAAAGCCGCGTGATACTTATCATTGAGAGAGATCCGATCGTTCGTATCGATCTTATCGAAGCCATGATGACGGAACGGTCTCATGTGTCGGTGACCGGTACCGATGTGCTCGAACATTACGTCGGACTTGACCGTCCTTCTCTGGTCTTTGTCGATATCTCATTCAATGAGACCCGCCGGTCCGCGCGACTGTCGGACTGGATTAGCAAGGGGACGAAGGTCGTCCTGACCAACACAAATGATGACCAAGTCGATCTGCCGTTGGTCAAATTGCCGAGGCCTTTTTCAGAAGAAGTTTTGATGTCTACCATTCGCCCCCTCTTGCCGGAGTAGGAATACGGGGACGGCGACGTTGCCTGACCGGTCGTGTCGGTTTGAAGGGGTCAGATGCACCTGTCAGATGATCTGACAGGTGCGCGTCCATTAGGCTTGCAACGTTTCCGTTGAAGAGAAAAACATTGCCTGGCTCACTGCGGACCGGACTTGTGCTTCGGTGTAGGGCTTGGTGATGAGGAACGCTGGCTCAGCCCGCTCCCCGGTCAGCAGACGTTCTGGATACGCTGTGATAAAGATCACTGGCCGACTGCCATGTTCGCCAAGGATTTCGTTCACGGCATCGATCCCGGACGATTGGTCAGCAAGCTGAATATCAGAAAGGATTAGATCAGGAAGATCGGAACTGGCGAGGGACGCAGCTTCGGATTGTGTTCGTGCCACTCCAGTGACCCTATGACCCATGTCGGCCACAACCGTTTCAAGATCCATCGCAATGATTGGTTCGTCTTCGATGATCATCACTGATCCGGCAATCGCGTCCTGCATCTCAACGCGTGCGGTGTTCACCAAGTCTTCCGCATCGCCTACCGACAGGCCCATGACCTCGGCCGTAGCCTCAATGCTGAAATCTTCAATGGTGTGAAGCAGAAGCGCTTCTCTCGAATTAGCTGTCAAGCGGGACAGGTGCGCCTGCGCCCGCGCTTTCAATCCAGTTTCGCCTTCTGCGATCGGAGCGCCAGAACTGTTCCAGATTGTATGGAAG
The DNA here is from genome assembly GCA_038530475.1 of Pseudomonadota bacterium. Lineage (GTDB taxonomy): Bacteria > Pseudomonadota > Alphaproteobacteria > Rhodobacterales > Rhodobacteraceae > Octadecabacter. The sequence goes on along the minus strand of JBCBCS010000072.1, from coordinate 10,663 downwards.
ACCTGAAAGAGCCCTACCTTAACGGATGAACAATTCATAGTAGAGGTCCGGTCCTCAAGGACAGCCTCAAGCGTCGCCGCAGCGTACTGGTCTCCCGACTGTTGGGTCCCTGTCAGTGCCCGCGCGTACCGACGCAAGAATGGCAAGGCAGAACTCACAGCTTCGGTAAATTCATGGGTGTCGGTCATGTCTGACGCCTTATTTTAAATTCTGATGGAACCAAACGCACTAGTCGGGAGTTGGTTCCGGATATTCAGGAACGACGATGAAAAAAGGTTAGGCCGCTGATGGCAGACGAGAAGCCCAAAAAGCAGCATACGGAGCAGATCAACGCAAATCTAAAGCGGGTCTATGATGAAGTTGTGTCTGAAGACGTGCCGGACCGATTTCATGAACTCCTTGCTCAACTGAAAAAGCAGGATGAAACATCCGGTTCCGGGGATCGTTCTTGATGGGGGCCCTCGATCCAAGGGACGAAATCGTCGAACATCTGTCGGCCATGCGCGCATTCGCGATGTCCTTGACGCGAAACTCGGCTACGGCTGACGACATGGTCCAGGACACAGTGGTGAAAGCGTGGACGAACATCGACAAATTTCAAGCCGGTACAAACATGCGTGCTTGGCTCTTCACGATCCTTCGCAACACCTACTATTCCAATCGCCGCAAAGCCGTTCGGGAAGTAGCCGATGTTGACGGTGTATTCACCGATAGTTTGTCGCAGAAACCTGATCACGACGGGCGTCTGCAGATGGCGGATTTCGAAGTTGCATTTGCCAAGCTACCCGACGAACAGCGCGAAGCGTTGATCCTCGTAGGCGCGTCTGGTTTCGCATATGAGGAAGCTGCGGACATGTGTGGTGTAGCGACCGGCACGATTAAGAGCCGCGTCAACAGAGGGCGCAAGCGTCTGGCGGAGCTGATGCATCTTGACGAGAACGACGCGATCGAAATGACCGACAGCGCCACGATGGCTGTCGTCGCAGACAGGATCAACGGAACTGTTGCATGACAACACGGCCAGCGTTGCATCGAAGACTGACAGTTCGTGTCGTCTTTTTCCTGACGCTGGCTCTCCTGCCGCTTGGGGCGATTGGAATCCTAATTAATCAGCAGCTTTATGAGGAAACTCGCGAAAACGCTGAACAGTCACTGCTTGCCCTCACCGAGCAAGCCGTGTCGGGTGAAAGCAATCTGATCGTCCAGACGTTCGGTGCAGCAGCCACGCTAGGTGATGTAATCAGTGGCTTTGGGGACGATATCGAAGGGTGTCGAAACCTGGTGCGTGAATTCATGGAGCAGAACGCGCGGTACCAATTTGCCGGATTCATTGATGTTGATGGGTTGTCTCGATGCTCTTCCGCTTCGTCAGAGATAGATTTTGGCGGCCCTGAGCTCGAGGCGTTACTGGCCGACCCCAAGTCAACTGTGACCGTTAGCTCTGAGGGTCAAGTATCTGCCCAGAACGTGTTGATTGTCACCCAACCACGTTTTCAAAGCGGAAACTTGATGGGTTTCGCCTCAATCTCTCTTGAACTTGATGCCGTTGGCGCAGCGTTTGACTTTTTGGGCGACGCCGCGCCGCTCGCATTGATGACGGTGAATGCTTCGGGTGAATTGCTTTCGACTGAACAGGATCGCGGAACAGCCGAGCAGTATTTGCCAACCGACTTTCTCTTAGATGAGATGGCGAGGAACTGGACCAGTACTTTCGTTGCGGTAGGCGCCAATGGTGAGACCTACTTATACAGTGTTGTTCCGATCCGCCCGAATGTGATTTATGCGTTGGGGGTATGGCCCGAAAGCATGAACGCAGGCCGTCCCACCGGTCCCTTGCTAAATGCCACCCTGCCGCTGTTGATGTGGGTGGCAAGCCTTTTGGTTGCCTGGTTTGTAATTGATCGGTTTGTGCTTCGGGGAATCCGCTTGCTCAATTCCGATATGAAACGGTTTGCGACCAAGCGGGCGTTGCCTGACGACGCGCGGTCTAAAGCCTCTTCCGATGAATTTGAACGCCTGCAGGGGCAATTTCGGACGATGGCCGAAGACATCCTCCTTGATCAGGCGGAACTGGAGAACCGGGTTCATGAAAAGTCGATCCTTTTGAAAGAGGTCCATCACCGGGTGAAGAACAATCTTCAGATCGTCTCCTCGATTATGAATATGCAAATCCGAAAGGCGACCGCAGACGAAACGAGGGTGGCACTTCGACAAATTCAAGACCGGATCATGGGACTTTCGAGTGTACACCGCACGTTGTACCAGTCCGAGAACCTTAACCAAGTTGATGCATCAGAACTGATAGAGCGACTGATTGAACAAACGCTCACCATAGGCTCCGCACGTGGCATCGATAGAAGAGTCAGAACACAGCTGGATTCTGTCATCCTTTATCCCGATCAGGCAGTACCGCTAGCGATGTTGGTGTCTGAGGTGCTAACGAACGCCATGAAGTATGCGGACAGCGATGAGCCTGACGTTGAGATTGTTTTATCGATGGAAGAGGATCGATTGGCGTCTCTCGTTATTTCCAATTCACGGTCCTTATCCGACCCCACGGATCCTGCCGCCGGATCTGATCTGGGACAGCAATTGATCCAGGCGTTCGCAATTCAGTTGGGCGGAAGGCTAGAAACGGACAGCAATGGCGAACGCTACATCATGCGCACGACTTTTCAGGTTGAGGATTTCAGTAAGGATGCCATCGATTACTGACCAGCGATTATCGTTGCCAGTTCGAACTGTCGTTTCTATGTAAAAGCACCTCGCCTTTAGCGAGGTGCATTTTGCCCTGTCGGATTGTCATGGGTCAGTCGGTGGGCCGGGTTTTCTTGTCATTCCTTCTTGTTGTTCCGTCTTCCGTCCTCTTGTGGGTCAAAGTGAAAACAATCGCTGCCACAAGTAGGAGGCCGACCAACCCGAAAATGAAGTAGTCGGGTGTCATGGCTGGCTCCTTTTCTTAGAAGCCCAACGTTTGGGCCCATCGGCAGTTCCGAGCAGAGGTCAAATCTGGAGCTAGGATGCCAAGATTCGGTTGAAAAACGGCATGCTTGCTTCGTTTTTATGCATGTTGAAAAGTTTTTAATCCCTCACTCTCCAAGCAGAGGAGGCCCCATGACTGACAAACCCCTTCGTAGCCGGGCGGGTGGCAGATCGGCCCGTCGTGCGGCGCGAACCGCGCCGAATTTCGACATGTTGCCCGGGCTGACAAACCGATTGCCGCATACGAACGTCATGGATGAAGATCAGGTCCACCGGATTGACGCAGCTTCAATGGATATCCTTGAAAACGTGGGTGTTCAGTTCCGCGACGACATTGCCTTGGCGGATTGGAAGGCGGTCGGTGCCAAGGTTGAAGGCGAGATGGTCTATCTTGACCGCGCGCTCATCAAAGACCTGATTTCAACGATCCCAGAAACGTTCACATACTATGCGCGCGATCCCAACAAGAACGTGGCTCTGGGTGGTCCACATGCCATCTTCGTGCCGATGACAGGCGCACCGTACCTGCGTGATCTCGACGATGTCCGTCGCAATCCCCTGCTCGATGACCTGGCGATGTTTCATAAGCTCAGCCATATGCTGCCGGGGCTCCATTCCTCTGCGCACCATATTGTTGAGCCGTATGATCATCCGATCAGCCAACGCCATTTGCGCATCACGTATTCGTCGATGAAGCATTCCGACAAAACATTCATGGGGATGACGACGTCTCCCAAGAATGCGGAAGACGTGATTGAGATGTGCGCAATCCTCTTTGGTGACGATTTTATTGACAGCCATCCGGTTGTGACCGGAAATTGCAACGGCAACTCACCCCTGGTCTGGGATGAGACGATGCTGGGTGCGATGCGCGCCTTTTGCCGTCGGAACCAGCCCGTCTTGTGCTCACCTTTCGTACTGGGTGGGGCCAATACTCCAGCATCTGTTCCCGCAACGGTTGCACAACTGAATGCCGAGGCGTTGTCGGCACTGGCCTACACTCAGGTCGTAAGGCGCGGCGCGCCCGCGATTTACGGCCACTACCTTTCTACAGTGTCTATGAAGTCAGGGGCGCCGATGGCGGGAACGCCAGAGATCAGTCAGATGAATTTCATGATCGGTCAAATGGCACGCCATTATGGCGTGCCATGGCGCACGTCGAACACGCTAGGCGGCGCGAAGACCTTTGACGCGCAGGCCGGGTATGAAAGTGCGACGACGCTGTCCGCGGTCATGCATGCTGGCGCCAACTACATCTGGCACTCTGCCGGTTGGAACGAAGCTGGAATGCATTGTTCAACGGCCAAGTTCATCGTCGACGCCGAGCAATGCGCGATGGCATATCGGATGGCAGAAGGTCTCAAATGGGAGGACTTTGACGAAGCTGTCGCCGCAGTTTCTGATATTGGCCCCGGTGGGCACTATCTTGGGCATCAGCATACCCAAGACAATTTCCAGTCCGCTTTTTTTATGCCGGACATGTTCGACAACAACTCGATCGAACAATGGGTCGCTGAAGGGTCGGTTGAGATTACGGAACGCGCGCTCAATCATGCGCGTAAGCTGCTTTCAGAGTATCAGGAACCAAAGCTCGATCCGGCGAAGGACGAAGAATTGTTGGCCTTTATCGCCCGCCGTGAGGAAGAGATTCCTGCCGCCGATGAGCTTAATCAGGTGCATTAGACACTATTCTGAGCGGGCCTGATGCTCTTTCCAACGCAAGACGGCGTTGCCAGCGATCGTTTGAATGGAAGGCGGCGGGAGCTTTGTGGGCAGATCTTGGGCGTCAAAATAACGAGTGATGTCCGACGTAACCCCCATCACCTTTTCCGCGGCCCCAATTCCGGTCAGCGTACCCCGTGTTGTTCCCAGACCATTTTGAACACAAGCTGAGAATAGACCTTTCTCCAGCTCATTCATAACCGAGACGCCGTTTCGACTGAGGCACAGATGACCCGCCCAGACATGCTCAAGTGGCACATCCAGTGATGGGAAACGGACTTTGAGCTTCCGGGCCATGACCGATTTTGCCCGTCTGAGGTCACCTTCAGTGGCCCGCATGCCTGGCCTAAGCGCCGCGCAGCTGCGAACAACGATCCGATCCCCGCCTTGGGGGCCGTCAATCCGCCGAACCGTTGTGCCCATAGGATCCGAAGGCGTAATGCCCCATCTGGTCTGTCCTTGAATTGTTCCGGGCTGAAGGGGTGCGGTCATCGCACCGAAGAGGAAGATATGCATCAGCCGTTGTTCGTAAAAACCGAAACTTTCTAGGTGGCCATTGACAGACAGGATGACATTTTTTGCCGAAACAGAGCCTGTATTTGTCCTGGCAGACCATCCTTTGGAAAGGTTTATGACAGGGCTCTGCTCAAAGATCTTGACGCCTTGCCTGCGTAACCCGTTTGCAATGCCCCGGATATATCCCGCAGGCTGCAAAAGGATTGTACCAGGTGTATACAGACCAGAACGATAGTAGCGGCTTCCGGTGACGCGCTGCATTTCTTGTGCGTCCAACCGCTCTGAGGGCTCGCCCAACGTTGAGAGATGCCGCATGAACGTGGTGTTATGGACGTCAGCGGTTGTACTGGCGGCACCATTTATCTTGCCGCACCGATCGAAGAAATCGGATGGGACATCGTACTCATCGACCATCTGGGCGGCGAAGGACTGCGCTGCCCTGTTCAGGGTGATCAGCGCCTGATCCTCTGTGCCACCCCCGTAATTCTCACTCGCAAGGTCATGGGGGATGTCGATCATGAAGCCAGAATTGCGACCTGTCCCGCCTTCGGCGATTCGACCCGCTTCCAGCACAACGACGCTCAGGTTCGCGTCAATCTCAATAAGGCGACGAGCAGCAGACAGCCCAGCAAAGCCCGCACCAACAACGAGCACGTCTGCGGTGATATCGTCGTTCAGACTCTGTCCGACGGGGATCGTCGGAAGGATATCAGCCCACGCCGCAGGTCCATGATGAACGGGCGCGCGTTTGATGGATATCAATCTACGGCCTCGTCGGTGTCATCGGCCAGATCAATCCAAATCGTTTTGATTTGAGTGTACTGATCATGAGCATGGATGCCATTGTCCCGGCCACCAAAGCCCGACTGCCTAAAGCCACCAAACGGAGTGGAAATGTCTCCTTCGCCGTAGGAATTGACCGTAACAGTTCCAGCCCGAAGTTGCCGCGCACCCCGCAGCGCCCGCTTCGCATTTGCGGTGAAAAGCGATGCGCAAAGGCCGTATTCAGTCTCGTTCGCCACCTTTATCGCTTCGTCGAAACTAGCGATCGTGATGACCGAAAGAACGGGGCCGAAAATCTCGGTCTGCGCTAGAACATGATCGTTCGAGGGCAGTTCAATCACCGTCGCATCGACAAATCCGTCCTTGGCTTGTCCCCCCGTCAGAATGGTTTCAGCACGGCTCAAACAGTCTCTGACCTTGTCAAATTGGGCTTCAGAGACCAACGCGCCCAATCGCGTTTCCGGGTTCAATGGATTGCCTGTGTTCCATTGCTCCATATGGTGCAGAATTCGCGCGAGAAGTTCATCCTTAACGTCACGGTGGGCGATCAGTCGCGACGTGGCTGAGCAATTCTGCCCCATATTCCAGAATGCTCCGTTGACGATATGCTGAGCAACACGGTCCAGGTTTTCAGCGTCCTCCATGACAATTGCAGGGTTCTTGCCGCCCATCTCAAGAACAACCTCTTTCGCGTTGCTTTCAGCGGCGTAGGTCAGGAAGCGCTTGCCTGTCGCCGTCGAGCCCGTGAAAGACACCATATCGACGTCCATGTGCCGACCGAGCGGCTCTCCTACGTCAGGCCCCATGCCCGGAACGACGTTGAACACACCGCGCGGAAGGCCCGCCTCGACTGCGAGCTCCGCAACTCTGAGGGCGGTCATTGATGTCTCTTCCGCGGGTTTGACAATGACAGAACAGCCCGCCGCCAAGGCGGGCGCAATTTTCCAGGCCAGCATCAACAGCGGGAAGTTCCACGGCAGGACAAGGCCAACAACACCAATCGGTTCGCGTACAACCATGGCGATATGGTCATCTGAGGCCGGTGATACTTGATCATAGATCTTGTCGACGGCCTCTGCATGCCATTTCAGGCACTGGATCGTCTCAGGCACGTCCACCGTTTCGCAATCGAAGATGGTTTTTCCGCTTTCGATACTTTCAAGAACGGCGAGTTCGCGCGCGTTCCGCGTCATGAGTTTGCAGAGACGGATCAGGACCTCTTTGCGAGCACTCGGGTGGAGGCACGACCATCGTCCATCGTCAAACGCCTCCCGAGCCTTGCCGACTGCAAAGTCCACATCGGATGCATCGCATGACGCAATTTCGGCGATAACAGTGCCTGTCGCTGGGTTTCGCGTCTCAAATGTCTTGCCGGAGATTGATGGCCTATAAGCTCCATCGATGAATGCGCCAGTCGGAAAATCCAGATCGGCGGCAATCGCCTCATACTCTTGCTGGGTTAGCAAATCCATCTGTCAGCCCTCCGCCTCAATATCTGCGATTGTCCGTTTCAGGACCCGAACCACCTGTTCGAGCGCCCGCTTGTCATCCTTGTTGAGACCTTTCAGCGGCGCGCGAACGTCCTCCGCCGGGATCCCGTTCAGCGTGACGCCATATTTGATCGTCTGAATGAACTTTCCACCCTGTTCCAGCACCCGCATTAACGGCATCATCGCCGACATGATGCGGCGTCCCTTGGCGAAGTTGCCCTCTTCGATGCAAGCCCGATAAAGTGCAACGTGTTCTTGCGGCAGGAAGTTTGAGCCGCCACACACCCAAAAAGGTGCACCCCAGGCAAAGAACTCGAGGGCTTGATCGTCCATTCCGCACCCAAGTTGTATATGCGGATAGTCGCGGGCCAACAGGTGCACCCGGTTGATGTCACCAGAGCTTTCTTTAATCCCGCAAAAGTTTCGGGACCGCCCGACACGGTCCAGAAACTCTTCCCCCATCATCGTGCCGGTCCGGTGGGGATAATTGTACAGCATGATCGGGAGGCCGGCGGCCTTATCGATCGCGAGCGCATTGAGCGCATTTTCTCGGTCAGTCGGCACCGCATATGGCGGTGAGGCCAGCAGGATCGCATCTGCTGCCATTTGCTTTGCAGCAGTCGCAAGTGCAATAGAGTCAGCAGTCAGCATGGCGCCTGTTCCAACGACCAGAGGCACGCGGCGCTTAATCCGATCGAAGCTAAATCGGGCGATTTCTGCCCGTTCAGAGACTGTTTGAGCGTAGTTTTCGCCGGTCGAGCCGCCGGAGATCAGTCCGTGCACACCTGCGCCGATCAAATACTCAATGACGTCGGATAGAGCGTCCCAATTCACCGTGCCATCAGCGCAATAGGGCGTGACGACTGGCGTATAGATGCCGTCAAAGTTGAAGATTGGAGTCATCACCCCTCCCAAAAATTCTGGTCGAACGTTTGCACGGGTCCTGCCATGTCACAAGAACAGAGGCGACATGTTTGCCATGGGTTTACGACGTTTTGACCGGTCGGTGGTTTCAATTCGCAGGCTTGCGTCCTCGCACCTCTCGCGCGACATGATTGGCTGAGGACACCAAGAAATGTGAGGGTTCAGTCATGAAGGTCGCTTTGGTCGGGATCGGCAAAATCGCTGTCGATCAACATGTGCCATCAATTGACGCCTCTGCGGACTGGGAACTTGCGGCGACCGTAAGCCGGTCTGGCACCGTCGAAGGCGTTCCGTCCTACACAACGATGACTGAAATGCTCGACGCTCATCCAGAGATCGAAACAATCAGTCTGTGTTTGCCGCCAGTGCCTCGTTTTGCATACGCCAAGGCCTGTCTGGAAGCTGGGCGGCATGTGATGCTGGAAAAGCCACCCGGGGCCACTCTGGCAGAGGTGCATGCACTGGAGCGTTTGGCGAAGAAGGCCGGAAAGACACTTTACACAACGTGGCACAGCCGGATGGCCAAAGGTGTCGCTGCGGCAAAGGAAGCGTTGGCAGGTAAGGTGATCACCAGCGGGCGGATCGATTGGCGAGAAAACGTGCGGCAATGGCACCCGGGGCAGGAATGGATTTTTGAGCCGGGCGGGATGGGTGTGCTTGATCCCGGGATCAACGCGCTTTCCATCCTGACCGAGATATTGCCAAATCCCGTACACCTCACCAAAGCGATCCTGCAGCGCCCATCAAACCGGTGGACGCCGATCAAGGCTGAGCTTTGGTTCACCGACGACATCAAGGCAGAATTTGACTGGCTCAAGACAGGTGAACCGCAATGGGAGATGACGCTGAACACGTCCGATCATACTCAGGTCTATCTTCTCGAAGGGGGGAATGTGTGCGTGGTTAATGATCATCACATGCCCTTGAGCGAGCTCGACGAATATCCTGCGCTTTACGCCCGGATGGCGGAACTGGTGCGGGCGCGGCAGTCAGAGGTGGATCTGTCCCCGATGGTGCATGTTTCTGATGCCATGACGCTCGGAAAGCACGTCACAGGGCCTGAGTTTCATTGGTGATCAACCCACCAGCCGGACAAGCCAGAGCGACAGGATCGGAAAGGCAACGAGGATACCGATCCGAATGATGTCGCTAGCGACAAAGGGCAGGATGCCGCGATAGGTCTGCCCAATCGGTACATCCTTCGACATTGCATTGATGACAAAAAGGTTGAGACCAACAGGCGGCGTAATCAGCCCAATCTCAGCTGCCATCAAGACAAGGATACCGAACCAGATGCCGATCTCGTCGGGTGTCAGTCCGAAGTCGAGGCCAAGGACGATATCGATGTAAATCGGCACAGTCAGAAAGATCATCGCGAGGCTGTCCATCACCGTGCCGAGGATCAGGTAAAGCAGCAGCATTCCTGTCAGGATCAGCCAAGGATTGAGCGACGTTGTCTCAAAATACTCCGCCATGCTTTGTGGCACCCCGGCGGCAGATAGGAACGAGTTGAAGATCAAAGCTCCGACGATGATGAAAAAGATCATGCCGGATGTCATCGCCGTCGCGAGAAGGCTGTCGCTTATATCGCTCAGCCCTAGGCTGCCCTGGCGCAAGGCGACCAGAGCCGTACCTGCGACCCCGACTGCAGCCGCGGCGGTGGGTGAAAACGCGCCACTGTAGATGCCACCAATGACGACCGCAAAGATGACGAGAACCGGAATGACCGGCCGGGACACCTTGACCCGATCGCGGTAGCTCAAACGCGTTTCTTGTGACGCAGATCCGGGGGCCAGTCGCACGTAGATTGCGATGGTGACCATGTATCCCAGCGTGGCTATCAGTCCGGGAATGAAAGCCGCGAGGAACAATTTTTCAATGTTTTGCTCGGCGAGAATCGAATAGACGACGAGGACGACGGACGGCGGGATCAGGATGCCCAATGTACCTCCGGCTGCCAATGCACCAGTTGATAGGGCACCAGAATAACCAGCGCGCTGCAACTCGGGCAGCGCGACCTTGCCCATTGAGGAGGCTGTCGCCAAGGACGATCCGCAGACCGCCCCAAAACCCGCAGAGGCCCCAACCGACGCCATCGCCAGGCCGCCCTTTCTGTGACCGAGCCATGCCCGCGCGGCGCGAAACAGGTCACGGGACATCCCGCCACGTGTCGCAAATTCGCTCATCAACAGAAAGAGCGGGATGATCGAGAGGGAGTAGTTGGTGAATTGCCCATAAGCGAAGGA
>JBCBCS010000071.1:0-15766 GCA_038530475.1 Pseudomonadota bacterium | reverse complement strand
GGTCGGAATTGCCGACGAAAATTCTGCTGCATTGTCATAGACTTGTGTCCGGCTAGGCAATTGGCCGGTCATGAAAGACGCGCGTCCTGGCGCGCAGAGAGGCGACGCCGTATACGCATTCTTGAAGCGCGCGGATCGCGCGGCGAGCGCCTTTAGGTTCGGCGCATGAAGCCAGTCCGCCGGCCCATCTGGAAACAGCGTCCCATTGAGTTGATCGACCATCAGGATCAAAATATTGGGGCGGGTCATTTGGCGCCTCCCGTCAAGTGATCAAGGGTCCGCAGCACCGCGTCGCTGGCCGATTGCACATCGGCCTCGCGGGCCAAAGCTGCACGCAGATATACCCCGTCAATAAGCGCGGCGAGGACATTGGCATCCGCAACAGGCGCGGAGGACAGCGGTCGGAGTGCGTGGGTCAGGTTGGACCTGACCCTGCCCTGATAGATCCGCAGCAACCGGTGCATGTCCGGGTTTGACGTGGCCTGCGCATAGAGCGTCATCCATGCGCTCACGGTGGCGGGCTCAAAACAGGACGGCGCGAAATTGGTGCGGATGAGCGCCTCCGCACGGGCCCTGGGCGTCAGCGATCCATGCAGTGCATGCCGCACTTCAACGCCGAAATCCCGCAAGATCTGGCGCATCGCAGCGAGGAAAATCTGATCTTTGCCGCCAAAGTAGTGGTGGGCAAGGGCAGAGGACATGCCAGCCTCTTTCGCGATCTGGCTCACGGTGACGTCGAGCGATCGACGTTCACCGATCACGTCGATGGTGGCCTTGACCAGGGCCGCGCGACGGATCGGTTCCATCCCCAGTTTCGGCATTCCAGTCCCCTCTTCCAATCATCTGGGGACGCTATTTGTTTTTTATTGACTGGTCAATCAATAACCATGCGCCGACCTGCAACTGACGTTGCAGCTTCGTTCAGGTCATGGACGAGTGTCCCCGCCATTGAGCGAAACGCCATGATTTCGAAAGCAGATGCACCAATCCGCGTCAGGCCAACCTGCATATGGGCCAGCATCGTTCGCGCGGTATGGCCCCGCTTGAAGGCGCCGCGCCGCAGGTCGATGGGCACAAGCCGTGCCAACACCGCCTCGGCATCTTCACCGTCGATCCGGACGACAGCAAAGGCGTCGGATTGGTCGACGCATTGGGCTGGCAAGTCGGGCGGTTCAGCCCCCAGCAAGAGCGCCTGATTGCGGCCACACCAGATGATCCGAGGACCAGCGCCGAAGGTTCGATTTGGAGAAGGAAACCCAAAGCCGAATGCCGCTTTCAATGCAACCGATGTTGCTTTTGTCTGATCGTGAAACGGGGCGATCAGCGTCATTTGCTCGGTCTCGACCTCAGTTATTGTCACGGAACCAATGGTGACCGGCAGCAATCCGGCGCAGGCGGTGTTGGGGATCAGTTTAGCCACGAACGCGCCCTCCTTCCGGATCGACAAATACGGGTGTGCACACCTCACAGACTGTGCTGACATTGCGCACAAAATCAGTCAGCACCACCTTTTCCCCGATCCGGTTTGGGCCATCCTTGAGGAAACCAAAGCCGATGTCGTGACCCAATGTCGGAGAATGGCAAACCGAAGTGACATAGCCCTGATCGTTTTCCCGGACGGGATCGGCGCCCGCTACGAAAAGATGCGCCCCCGCAGTCATTTTTTCTTTGAGATCAACAGGTTTCAAACCAACCATCTGCTCGCGCTGCGGGTCGAGCAACCCAGGACGGCGGGACGCTGCATTGCCGACGCAGTCCTTTTTCTGGCTGACCATACGGTCCATCCCGATGTCGAAGGCGGTGACGCGTCCGTGGATTTCGGCATGGGTGATGAAGCCTTTTTCAATGCGCAGTACATTGAGCGCTTCCATCCCGTAAAGGCCGCCACCCATCGCCTCAGCCTGCGCCGTCAGCAGCCGGAAAAGCGACGCGCCATACCGGGCCGGAACGGCCACTTCGTAGGCATGTTCGCCAGAGAACGAGATCCGGAAAAGGCGACCAGGAACGCCGGACACATCCACAGCGCCACAGGCCATGAAGGGGAAGCTGTCATTGTCGATGGGCGTATCGAGGATCGTGTTCAGCAGATCGCGCGACTTCGGGCCAGCGACGGCAAATTGCGCCCATTGTTCGGTGACCGAAGTGAAGCGCACGTCCAGATCGGGGCGCAGTGCCTGTGAAACCCATTCAAGATGGCGCATGACCTGGCCAGCTGCGGCCGTTGTCGTGGTCATAACGTAGTGTTCAGGCCCCAGCCGCGCGGTGGTGCCATCGTCCATCACATGCCCGTCTTCGCGCAACATCAGACCGTAGCGGACGCGTCCCTCTTTGAGGGTGGAGAACGTGTTGGCGTAGACGAAATCTAGGAAGGCGGCGGCATCAGGCCCTTGGATATCGATCTTGCCCAGCGTGCTGACATCGCAGATGCCGACATGATTGCGGACCATCTCAACCTCTCGGTTGCAGGCCTCAAGCCAAGTCGTCTCGCCCGGTTTGGGGAAATAGCTGGGGCGGTACCACAGACCCGCTTCAATCATCGGCGCTTGCCGGTCGAGCGTCGCCTGATGCGAGGTCGTGTGCCGTTCGGGTGCAAATCCATGTCCCTGAGACCCCGCGCCCATCGCCGCGATTGAGACTGGGACATATGGCGGTCTGAAGGTTGTTGTGCCGGTCTCAGGTATGCCGCGTCCGGTCGCATCGGCGAGGATCGCGAGTGCTGCGACGTTAGAGCTTTTGCCCTGATCGGTGGCCATGCCCTGGGTCGTGTAGCGCTTCATATGCTCGACCGAGCGGAAGTTCTCCTGCGCGGCGAGCTTGATGTCCTTCACGTGGACATCATTTTGAAAATCAAGCCATTTCCGGCCTTTACCTTCGACAAACCATAGCGGCGCGATGGCGTAGTCATCGTCTTCTGCTGCGGGCACATCGGCCTTGGGGTTGAGGCCCAGATCGGTCGAGACCTCACAGGCGGCCTGCGCCCCAGAACGTAGGCAGTCAGCGGTTGACATGTCTCCATTCGCGACCCCGGCCACGACCATGCCGGGAATGCTGCCGGGGGTCGGCACGAAAGACAGAATGTCATCGCGCCATTGCGGGCGGCCATTCATGTGGCAGGTCAAATGCACCGTCGGGTTCCAGCCGCCAGACATGGCCAGGCAATCGGTTTGCAGCGTGCGGGTGCCGCCGGAATGCTTGATTTCAACAGACGTGAGGCCCGTGCGACCCTTGGTGCCCGTCACAACACCGCCGGTATAAAGACGATAATCGCCTTGCGCTTGCGCGTCCGGGCGGCTGTCGATGACGGCGGCGACATCCACATCTGCCTCCATCAGGTCAAGCGCCGTTCGGTGGGCGTTGTCGTTGTTGGCAAAGATCGTCACGGCCTTGCCCGGTGCCACGCCCCACCGATTGAGGTAGGCGCGCACAGCCCCGGCCGTCATGATGCCCGGGCGATCGTTGTTGGGGAACGCCACCGGGCGCTCCAACGCACCGGCGCACAGGATCGTGCGCTTGGCCGCAATCCGCCAGAAGCATTCACGCGGGTGATCGCCGCCGCGGAGGACGTGGTGGCCCACCTGTTCCAGCGCGCCATAGGTGCCCTGATCGTAAGCCCCTGTGACGGTAGTGCGCGGCATCAGGCGGACATTCTCCATCTGCGCCAGCGCCGCGACCTGGGCTGCAGCCCAATCCGCGCCGGGCATCCCGCCAACTTCATGGGTTTCGGCCAGAAGACGCCCGCCCATCACGCTGTCCTCATCCGCGAGGATCACATCTGCCCCGGCCCGCGCCGCCGTGAGCGCCGCCATGATCCCCGCGGGCCCCGCGCCGATCACCAGCACATCGCAGAATGCAAACGCCTTTTCGTAGCGGTCCTCATTGGCGTCACCGGACAGCGCGCCAAGGCCCGCGGCGCGCCGGATGAACGGCTCATACACCTTTTCCCAAAATGCTTTCGGCCACATGAAGGTCTTGTAATAAAACCCCGCACTCAGAAATGGGGCGACCATGTCGTTCACCGCCAGCGCATCGTATTTCAGCGACGGCCAGGCGTTTTGCGACCGCGCCGAAAGGCCATCGAACAGCTCTTGCGTGGTGGCGCGGATGTTGGGATCCTGCGACGCCCCCTCCCCCATAGTGACCAACGCGTTGGGCTCTTCTGATCCGGCGGTCAGAATGCCGCGCGGACGGTGATATTTGAACGACCGGCCGACGAGGCGAACATCGTTCGCGAGGAGGGCAGCCGCCAGCGTGTCCCCCTCCCGCCCCTGATAGCTTTGCCCATCAAAGGTGAACGACAGCGGCGCGCCATCCCGGTTCAGACCCCATCCCGCGACCCTCATGCGGCACCTTTTTTGACAAGGTCGGCACCCGACACCGCGTGCGTGGCGGTATCCCGGCGCACCACGATCCACGCGCCGCAGCCTTCGTGCTGCCAAAGCTCTTGCGTTTCACCGCAGGGGTTGTCCCGATTGTGCAAGTAATCGTCCCACGCCGCCTCACCCGCGTCCTGCGCCGGGCGGTCGAGCATTACGGCATCGCCTTGGTAATAGAATTCGCGGCGGTCTCTCTCGCCGCAGAGCGGGCATGGGATACGCATGTCAGATCCTAATGCAGATTGTGCTGAGAGCCTGTGCCCTCTTCATCCATTAACCCCGCCCCGGTCCGGAACCGGTCGAGGCGATAGCGGGCCGCAGGCGCATGGTGTTGGCCGGTGGCGATGAGGTGCGCGTAGCTGAAACCCGATCCCGGCACGGCCTTGAAGCCGCCATAACACCAGCCGCAATTCAGAAAGAGGCCCTCGGTGTCGGTCGTGTCGATGATGGGTGAGCCATCGGGCGACATGTCCATGATCCCACCCCAAGATCGCAGCACCTTGGCCTTGCCGATGGCGGGCATGAGCGTCATGGCAGCCTCCATCACATGTTCCTTCATCGGCAGATTGCCCCGCGACGCGTAAGAGGCGTAGAAATCCAGATCGCCGCCAAAGACCAAGCCGCCCTTGTCGGATTGGCTGATGTAGAAATGGCCCATCCCGAAACTGATGACGCCGGGCATGATCGGCTTGAGTCCCTCAGACACAAACGCCTGCAACACATGGCTTTCAATCGGCAGCCGCATCCCCGCCATCGCCGCCACTTGGGACGACCGTCCTGCCACCACGATCGCCACCTTCTTGGCGCGGATCGCCCCGCGGGTGGTTTGCACGCCGCGCACCTTCCCACCTTCGATGTCGATGCCCGTGACTTCGCATTGCTGGATGAGGTCCACGCCGCGTTGGTCCGCCCCACGGGCATAGCCCCACGCCACCGCATCGTGCCGCGCAGTGCCGCCGCGCCGATGCATCAAGCCGCCGTAAATCGGAAATCGGACATTGTCGAAATCGATCATCGGGGCTTCGCGACGGACCTCGTCTGGCGTCAGCAATTCCGCGTCGTCGCCTTGGGCAATCATCGAATTACCGCGCCGCGCAAAGAGGTCGCGTTGGCCGTCGGAATGGCACAACATCATCACGCCGCGCTGGGACATCATGGTGTTGTAGTTGAGGTCCTGTTCCATATCCTCCCACAATTTCAGGGAGTGGGAATAAAACTCGGAATTGCCGGGCAGCATGTAATTGGCCCGCACGATAGTGGTGTTGCGCCCCACATTGCCGCCGCCAAGATAGCCCTTTTCAAGCACGGCGACATTGGTGATCCCGTGTTCCTTGGCAAGGTAATAGGCGGTCGACAGCCCGTGCCCACCGCCGCCGATGATCACCACATCGTATTCGGCCTTGGGTTCAGGGTCGCGCCACACGGGTTTCCAGCCGGTCTGGCCGAACACCCCTTCCTTAAGGATCTTGAGGCCCGAATAGCCACTGAAAATGCCCATGATGTTCCCCCTGTTGGGCTGTCGGCGCGCCTGCCACGGTTCACGTTATCGGCTCCCGCGCGACAGGCAATGCCGCAATTCGACAAATGCAGGACAGCGAGCGACAGGTCGCACTTGGCAGGGTTCCGAACATTCAGTAGCGTCGCGCGACGGGAAGTGATGATGGGTTACGTCAGGGAGAGTGTGATGAGGATCATCAAAGCAATATTGGGTCTGGCCGTTCTTGGATTGAGCGCCTGTCTGGACGCACCAGAGACGACAACAAACGCAGCAATTCCGGTGCCCAGTGCCGTTGCGCCACCGGAGCGCACATTTCTGTTCAGCTGGGGCATGTATGGCGATCCGGTTTTTGATCGGGATGTCATCACCTTCAATCGCGCTTATGGCGCGGCCTTCGGGTCACCCGCGGGCTCTGCGCAATATGGCGTCAACGCCGCAAGCTTGTCCGACCCGGATCCGGCAGCCATTTCAGCCGATCTGACCCGTTTGGCCACAGCGGCTGTCGATGGGGAGGATCTGGTGGTCGTGATGCTCACCTCACATGGGGTGCCAGATCGGATCGTGGTGCAACCACGTCAGGGAGGCGAGATCTTCGATCTGACCGCTGATGATCTGGCAAACTTGCTGTCGCCGCTCTCCTCTGATCAGCAGATCCTTATTCTGCAGGCCTGTTTTTCGGGCTCACTCATCGACGAATTGCGATCCCCGAACCGGATTATTTTGACGGCGGCCTCGGCGGATCGGTCGTCGTTCGGCTGCAGCCCGGAGAGCGACAATACGTGGTTCATCAAGGCATTGAACCGTGCGATGGGCGAAGGCGGGTCATGGCAGCAGATATTTGAGAGGACACGCGCCTTGGTCGCGGCGGATGAAGCCGCCCAAGGCGTACCCGCCTCCAATCCGCAGCGCTTCGTCGGAACCAATATGCGCGAAATTTGGACGCGGGGCGCGATCTGACAGATCGCGCCCTCCGAGATTGAAGCGTCATGGCGCCGCTCGCTTTGGCGCTGAAACGGTCCGCCGGGTCGTCTCCGACGGCTCGTTTTTTCCAGCACTACAGCCCTTTTGCCTGATAGCTCTTCGCGATGCGTTCGATTGACACCAGATAGGCCGCCATCCGCAGATCATCGACATCGCTGCGGCCATGCCAGACCTCTCGCATGGATTGGAAGGCCGTGCGCATCGTGTCGTCGAGGCCGGACCGGACCAGTTCCAGCTCACCCGCGCCGCGCAGATACTTTTCCTTGAAGTTCGGCGTCATGGACCACTGATCGCCAAGTTGCCGACTGAGCCGCTCAAGCTCGCCCACGATAAGTTCGTGCCGCGCCTCCTCTTGGCGGCGCTGCATGCGGCCAAAGCGGATGTGGCTCAGGTTCTTGACCCATTCGAAATACGACACCGTCACGCCGCCAGCATTTGCATACATGTCGGGAATGATAATTGTGCCTTTCTGGCGCAGAATATCATCCGCGCCTGAGGTCACCGGGCCATTCGCAGCCTCGATGATCAAGGGGGCCTTGATGTTGGCGGCATTGCCGAGGTTGATCACGCCTTCAAGCGCAGCCGGGACAAGGATATCGCACTCCGCCTCCAGCATCCTCGCGCCGTCCTTGACGTAATCGCCCCCTTTGAAGCCGGCCACTCCGCCGGTCTCCATGATGTGGTCGCGCAATGCTGAGATGTCGATCCCGGCGTCATTGGTGATGGCGCCGTCGCGTTCGATCACGCCGGTGATCAGCGACCCATCCTCCTCACTCAGGAACAGGGCCGCGTGGTAGCCCACATTGCCGAGGCCCTGAACGATCACGCGTTTTCCATCCAGCGTTCCGCTCAGGCCCGCCTTAGCGACATCACTGGGGTCGCGGAAGAACTCACGCAGCGCATATTGCACGCCCCGCCCTGTTGCTTCGACCCGGCCCTGAATACCGCCGGCATGGGCCGGCTTGCCCGTCACGCAGGCGGCGGCGTTGATATCTGTGGTGTTCATGC
This sequence comes from Pseudomonadota bacterium, assembly GCA_038530475.1. Taxonomy (GTDB): domain Bacteria; phylum Pseudomonadota; class Alphaproteobacteria; order Rhodobacterales; family Rhodobacteraceae; genus Octadecabacter. The sequence continues at coordinate 7,906 of JBCBCS010000071.1, read as the reverse complement.
GGCGGTACTGATCGGCGATCCATGCCATTTCGCGCTCGCCCGTGCCCATGTCGGGGGCGGGCACGTTCTGGGACGGGTGGATCAGATCACGCTTCGCCAGTTCATAGGCAAAACGGCGCGTTATCTGCTCAAGCTCATGTTCTTCCCAGGCGCGTGGATCGATGCACAGCCCACCTTTGGAGCCGCCGAATGGCGTTTCAACAAGAGCGCATTTATAGGTCATCAGGGCGGCCAGCGCTTCGACCTCATCCTGGTTCACGCCGGTGGCGAAGCGAATGCCGCCCTTGACCGGTTCCATATGTTCGGAATGGACTGACCGGTAGCCCGTGAAAGTCTCCATCTTGCCCCGGAGGCGCACGCCAAACCGCACCGTGTAGGTCGCATTGCAGACGCGGATTTTCTCTTCCAGACCGGGGGGGAGTTCAATCAGAGCAACCGCCCTGTTGAACATCAGATCGACGCTTTCGCGAAATGTAGGTTCCTTTAGACGCTGATTGTCCTTGGCCATAACTGGTCCTCCCTTCGGATACGGTGCGACGATGGAAGCAACCTGTCAAATTCTGGTTAAAGTCGAATCGACTTCTTTTGGCACCTTCAGGCCCTATTCGTTGCCGAAACGTTAATGTCACCAAACAGCGCCGGTCGAAATTGGAAGCGCCACGTTCAATCTGTGTCCGTTCCAGAAACAATGGGCTGCTATCACTCCGCGCTGTCTCCGCAAGGTCAACAGGTTAACAAGTTCCTGCCCCATTCCGCCCTAATTTCGCCACTCCTGTCTGGTCTACGGGCTGTTGAACAACGCGATGAGTCCGTCCGTGCTGTCCATTTTCGGCGGGCCATTGAGGAAGGTAAACGATGAACGTCAATTTGATTAAAGCGATGAAAGACGCGGAACCGACCACAAAATCATCCCGGGGGATGTGGGCGCGGCTGCGCAAAGAAGAAGACGGCGGGATGATCATCTTCTCGCTCTTTATGTTCGTCCTGATCTTGTGGTTCGGCGGCATGGCGGTCGATCTGATGCGGTTCGAAACCACCCGCGCGAAGCTTCAGGCGACGCTGGACCGCGCCACGCTGGCGGCTGCTGATATGGATCAGGTCCTGCCCTGCGAAGACGTGGTGACGGATTACTTCACCAAAGCCGGAATGGAATCGTTCCTCGAAGACATCGATTGTGACGACGGCATCAATTACCGTGTCGTGTCCGCAGACGCGTCAGCTCAGATGCCGCTGTTCTTCTACGACCTGCCCAACGTCTTCACCAACCCGTTTGAAACCGAAGTCTCGACTCTGACGGTGAGCGGCGGTTCAACGGCGGAAGAACGTGTGACGGACGTGGAAGTGTCGCTTGTGCTCGACGTCTCCGGCTCCATGAGCCGCAACAACCGCATTCAAAACCTGCGCCCGGCCGCGCGGGACTTCGTGACGACTGTTCTCGCGAACAACACCAACGCCCCAGAAGGTCTGATCACCATCTCGATGATCCCGTACTCGGCTGTGGTGAACCCGGGCACTTCGATTGAGCCGTTCATGAACATCAACCGCGCGCATGAGTTTTCCACCTGCCCGCTGTTCATGGACGATACGCTCTTCGAGACCACCGAGCTTGATCTGTCCGAGACTTATGAACACGTCGCCCATTTCGATCCGGACTGGTACAGCGCCGATGCGGTGCCGATCGCGAACCCGTGGTGTCACGTGGGCGATCACAACTCGATCATTGTGGGCTCCACGAACGAACAGAGCCTGCATGACGCCATCGACGCGCTTGAGCCTTATGGCAACACCGCCATCGACATGGGCGTAAAGTGGGGTGCTGCCCTGCTCGACCCCAGCACCGGCGAGATCTTCAACGTATTGGCGAACACGTCGGGATCTGACGTGCCGATCGCCGCTGCGAACCGTCCGCAGGACTTCAACCAGCCGGACGTCCTGAAAGTGATCGTTGTGATGACCGACGGTGCGAACACGCAGCAATACGACCTGCACGATCGCTTCAAGTGGGGCACCTCATTCATCTGGTTTAACCTCGACAGCGTGAACGAGCCGCTTCAGGACGTGCACCGGACAGACTATTCCATCCAGTATTCCGGTCTGGGGACGCCGACAGACTTCCACGACGACTGGTTCTACACGCACAACGCGTCGTCGTCGCAGCGTTTCAGAAACTACCCCGACGGCTATTCGTCAAACTGGGAGTATCGTCAGGCGATGGCAAACGGTCCGCTGTTCCTGGCCTCTCCGGGCGTCGGCCCGACCTATGAAAACAACGTGCGCAATGCGTCGTGGCAGGAACTCTACGCCGTGTGGGAACATAACCGCGTCAACAACTCGCTTCTGTCCCGCGCCTACAATGCAGGGGCAATCCCATGGAGCGCAGGCTCAACCTGGGCGCAAAACCTGCTCGGACAATGGGTCGAAATCTTTTATGACGACTATTCCGACCCCGACAGCGCGATCAACTATAGCCTCGTGAACTCGTCCGAAGCCGATGACCGCCTGTCTGACATCTGTGCAGCCGCACGGGCGCAGGGCATCATCGTCTACACCGTGGCATTCGAGGCCCCGTCTGCAGGCCAAGCGGCCCTGGCTGACTGCGCCAGCTCACCGAGCCACTACTTCGACGTGTCCGGTACGGACATTTCTTCGGCCTTTGCGGCCATCGCGTCTGACATTCGTGCGCTCAAGCTGACTGAGTAAGGATCTTTCATGCTGAACCGGATCAAACACATCAGATCGGCCTTGCGGCGCTTTCGTCGCAAGGAAGACGGGGGCCCCACGGTGGAGTTCGCCCTGGTCTTCGTGCCGTTCTTCTTGCTGGTCGTATCCGCGTTCGAACTCGGCCTTTTGATGACGCGTCACGTGATGATGGAGCGTGGTCTGACCATGGCTGTGCGTGAAGTGCGTCTGAATACGTCCAACGCAGTGGACGAAGACACGCTCAAGGCGATGATCTGCAACGGTGCGGGCATTATCCCCAACTGCACCCAGCAGCTCCGGCTTGAGATGATTGCCGTCGACTATTACGTCGTCAACGGCATGGGCCCCAACGTGGTGGAACGTGACGCCTCCTGCATCGATGAAAATGATCCGTTTGCCCCGGCGCGGAACTTCCAGAACGGTATTCCAAACCAGATGATGGTTGTCCGCGCCTGCGGCCGCTTCGTGCCAATGCTGCCGGAAACCGCTTTGGGCTGGTTCCTGTCGCGGATGGACAACGGATATTACCGCCTCGTTTCAACGTCAGCCTTCGTGATGGAGCCGATCTAGAATGCTACGTGCGATCAAAAACCGACTGCGGCGTTTCCGCCGAGAGGACGAGGGCAGCATTGTCGCCGAAACGGTGATCATGTTCCCCACCCTCTTCGCGGCTGTGCTGGCGACCTTCGTCTTCTTTGATGCGTTCCGCAATCAAGCTATCAACTTGAAAGCCGCATACACGATTTCAGACGCGATGAGCCGCGAAGACCGGCTGATCACCAACACGATGATGAACAATCTGTGGATGGTGCACCGGTTCCTGACGGACAGCCCGTCGCTGACAGAACTCCGCATCAGCGTGATCCAGTACGATATGGATGCGGATGAGGTTATGGTCGTCTGGTCGCGTCAGAAAGGTGGCTCAGGCAATTACGATTGGGCCAATCTTTCGGACATTGGACTGACCCAAGCGCAAATCCCGGCGATGCCGCATCTGGAAACCCTGATCGTTGTGCAGACCTCGGTCGATTATGAACCCAATTTCAGCATCGGGCTGGAAGGGTTCTCGTTCGACAATGTGGTCTTTACTCGCCCCCGCTGGGCACCGCAGTTGTGCTACAGTCACAACGGCACTCAGGCCGGTCGCGTCTGCCCGATCCAGAGCTGACTTCAGCTGTCCGATTTGATCCGCAAAGCGATCTGTTCGGCCATGAACTTGCCTGCGCCCTGCGCAGTCACGCCGCCCACACCAATCCGGCGCCCATAACGCCACCACATCCCCGGTGCCCAACCACTGGCGACGGGGCGATGTAAGCGCAGGATAAAGCCGTTGGACGGTTTGAATGCGAACGCGCCGCGATCGACCGACGCGATGTTGTCGAGGGTCGTCAGCTCCAGACCTGACCCATCGCTCAACGCCCCCTCCGACAGGATCAGTGGCACCCGAGTTGCGCGGCGCATCCGCTCGGCCACAACCAGCGTTGCTGCACCAAAGGCAATCAGGAAGATCTGCCAGCCAATGGCGGGCGGTTGCCAGAAGGCGACAAGGATCACCAACGCCCCCAACCCAAAGACCGCCCCGTAAGCAAAGGCGCGCCGGATGGCGGTGGCATGAAGGGTCGCAATCGGGGTGTCTGTCATCAAAGCTCTCCTGTCGCCGGGGTCTTTAGCGGGCGGCAAGCGGCTTGGAAACCCTCAGGCGCGGCCGCCCCGGACAACTTCATACCCGGCCTCTTCGGGCTCATCATCGATCATCTCCGGCGGAAAGCCGGGCGCCGTGATCGAAAGACCGGTCGCCTCTTCCAGCCGTTTGATGATGTCATCGGATTGCGCATCTGCACCGTAACGGGCGATGCCATCGTCGAAGATGTCGATCATCAGCGGCGACAGCTCAAGCGGGACACCAGCGGCGGCGGCGATCTCTTGAAAGAGACCAATATCCTTTTTCACCAGACCCATTGAAAAGCCGATATCGCGGCTGCCGCTCAGGATCACTTGGCTTTCGGTTTCATGTACGAACGACGTGCCGGATGAGATCCGGATCGCCTCATATGTTGTGGCGAGGTCGAGCCCCGCAGCCTTCATCGTCACCAGAGCCTCACACAAGGTCAGAAGGTTCGCAGTCGCAAGGTAATTCGTCATCACCTTGAGCGTGCTGGCCGACCCCAGCGGACCGGTATGCAGAACCCGCCGTCCAAGCGTTGTCAGGAGCGGCAAAACGGTCTCGAACGTCTCTCGGTCACATCCCGCGAAGATCGAGATGTTGCCGGTCGCGGCCCGGTGGCACCCGCCCGAAACCGGGCAATCCACGGCCTGCCCGCCGGCCTCTAGCACCAAAGCCGCGAGCCTCTGAACCTCGCCCGCGTCGGTTGTCGACATTTCCAGCCAGATTTTGCCCGCTGACACGTGCGGCAGCATCTCTTGCAGCACGGCGGCGCAGGCGGCGGGCGATGGCAGGCAGGTGATGACTACATCGCACCCGGCCATGATGTTGGCGGCACTGCCTCCGGCGGTCGCCCCTTCCCCCACAAAGCGATCGACGGCCCGCTGATCGAGATCATGCACCATCAACGCATAGCCATTGCGCAGGATGGACCCCGCCAATTTGCCGCCGACCGATCCCAGCCCGATGAACCCAATTTGCATTCTGCGTCTCCCTGCCCAATGGCCTTTTCAGCACGCTGGGGCGAGGCCGGTTGCCTCGTCTGCTCTGTTCGCGACATGTTCGGCAACGACATGATCAGGTGCGCCACGATTGCTTGTGGCTGTTCGGTGTTCTCGCTAGATTTATCCCGTTGTCGATTGGACCGATTATGCGCCCCGTCTCCCTCGCCCTGATGCTTGCGCTTTTCAGCGCCTGCGCCGAACGCCCGGACCTGCCGCGGCGGGGTGATGCGGCCAATCCGGGCGACTTTCCCGCATTTGTCCCCGTCGCTGGCCTGATCGATCAGGCGCAGGCCGAAACCGGCTTTGACACCGACGGTCCCGTCGGCCTTGACGCGCGCCTTGCGGCCCTGCGTGCCCGCGCGGCGGCCCTGCGGGGACCCGTGATCACCGCCACAGACCGCGCCCGTTTGCGACAGGACCTGCGCTAAGTTGCACCCCGGATGCAGTCGCGCTAGACGAACGCACCGGATGCCCGCAGCCCAAGGGTATCCTTGCGCTGCATAAGGATTTCGCCCATGACCTCTCCGCTTCGACTTGGCATCGCTGGCCTTGGCACTGTCGGCGTCGGAGTCGTCCGCATCATCCGCCAGCAAGCCGCCTTGCTGGAAGCGCGCACCGGGCGGGCCATCACGATCTCAGCCGTCTCCGCCCGCTCGAAGGACAAGGACCGGGGTGTACCGCTCACGGATTACGCCTGGGAAGATGATCCAGTGACCCTCGCCCAGCGCGATGACATCGACGTCTTCGTGGAATTGATGGGCGGCGATGAGGGCCCCGCCAAGGACGCGACAGAGGCCGCGATCGCTGCGGGCAAGGACGTCGTGACCGCCAATAAGGCGATGCTTGCGATCCACGGCCAGGCTCTGGCCGAAGCCGCAGAAGCCGCGGGCGTGGTGATCCGCTATGAGGCCGCGGTCGCCGGTGGCATCCCGGTGATGAAAGCGCTGACCGAGGGCTTGGCGGGCAACGACATCACCCGCGTCATGGGCGTGATGAACGGCACCTGCAACTACATCCTGACGCAGATGCAAGCGACCCGTCAGGGCTACAACGCGCTCTTCGCGGAAGCCGACAAGCTCGGCTATCTGGAGGCCGATCCAAACCTTGACGTGGGCGGCATTGATGCCGGTCATAAGCTTGCCCTTCTGGCCTCCGTCGCCTTTGGCACTCAGGTGGCGTTCGACGCGATTGAGCTTGAGGGCATCCAGTCGATCACGCTTGAGGACATCGACGCCGCCCATGACATGGGCTACCGGATCAAGCTTCTGGGCGTGGCCCAGATGACCGGCCGTGGGCTGGAGCAACGCATGTCGCCCTGCCTCGTGCCGTCTGATAGCCCGCTGGGCCAGCTCGAAGGCGGCACCAACATGGTCGTCATCGAAGGCGATGCCGTCGGTCAGATTGTGCTACGCGGCGCGGGTGCAGGCGAAGGCCCGACAGCCTCGGCGGTGTTGTCTGACGTGATCGACATCGCACGGGGCCTGCGGCTCAAGACTTTTGGCCAGCCCGCGACAACACTCGTCAAGGCACGCCCCGCAAAGGCAGCGGTTCCCGCGCCCTATTACCTTCGCATGCAATTGGTCGACAAACCCGGCGCGCTGGCGAAGGTCGCGGCGGTTCTGGGGGATGCCGGTGTCTCGATTGACCGGATGCGCCAGTATGGTCATGACGACACATCTGCCCCAGTGCTGATTGTGACCCACAAGACCACGCGCACCGCCCTTGATGAGGCAATGGTTGCCATGGACCAAACCGGCGTCGTCGAAGGCGCGCCTGTGGCGATCCGCATCGAGGATGTCGGCTGAACCGAACGATGCCCTGAGCACAAATTTTCCGACGATTGGTGTCTGCCGCCAAGGTTCTGGAATTTTGGCCCCTTGCCCGACAGGCGCGGACCTGTAGCTTGGCGGCATGACCGCAGCTCTTGAACGCAACATCCCACTCTACCGCTGGTCCCGCTTTCTGCGTTCGCTGCTGTTTTGGCAGGCGGTCTGGTTCCTGTACTTTCAGAACATCCTGTCTGCGGCGGAAGCGATCCTGCTCTATGCGGTCTTCGACGTCGCAGTCACGCTTCTTGAAGTGCCATCCGGCTATATGTCCGACCGCATTGGGCGCCGAAAAACGCTGCTGCTGAGCGCTGTGGCCGCATTTCTGGGCGCGCTTCTTCTCGGCGTCGGAGACAGCTTTGCGACCTTTGCGGCGGCTCAAATCTGTCTCGGTGTCGGCGGCGCGCTGGCCAGCGGAACAGATGAAGCCATTCTCTATGAAAGTCTGGAGGCCACAAACCGCGCCGAAGAAATTGAACAGCAAGAGGTGGTCGCCTGGCGCTATTCCTTCTCGGCGCTGGCCTTGTCGGCAGTGACCGGCGGCGCAATGGCCTACATCGACCCGCACTTGCCGTTCTATGCCGGCGCGGTCGCGATGCTTGGCCTGCTTTGGGTCACCTGGCTGATGGTTGAGCCGCCTCGGAATTCCGACTTGCCGGAAGGCTCAGAGCTCTTGCGGTTGCGCCATCTAGGCGACAGCTTTCGCATCCCCG
>JBCBCS010000070.1:0-16501 GCA_038530475.1 Pseudomonadota bacterium | reverse complement strand
TTCTTTTTCGTTGTCCAAAGTCTCTATCCCTCGATGTTAGTCGCCGAGGTCAGGAATGGTGAATTCCATGAAGTTCTGTTCTTCGGCGATGGTGGCTGCGTCGATGACACCCCCGGTGCCATCCCCCACGGTTTGAACGGCTTCGAGCTGCCACATTGCGACCAGTGCAATCGCCAGTTCAGCCGTTACGCGCGTGTTCAGATCGACGCTCTCTTTGAGTTCGTCCATGTCATCAATCAGGCCGACAAGACGATCCACGCGCTCAAGAGATTGGCCCGCATCCTCATAACTGTTCTGGGCTGCTGCCGAGACGAGGGCGCCAGTGGTGGCTTGTGTCGCAATGCGTTCAGCACCAGCATTTCCGCTGGTTGCCATCTCGCTGAGCGTATCTTCATCAAAGCCCAGATCCGCGAGAACACGGTCCATCTGGGTTTCAATCTCGCCCGCACCGGAGCCGCTGAGGCCCGAGAAGTCGCCGGTACGGATTGCTTGGATCGTCGCCTGGATGTCCCCGAATTCCTGATCGAGAATGCCGTTGAGTTCGGCTTCCATTTCTGTCGCGATGACTTCAGGGAGTTCAGCCAGGCGCGTCAGAGCGGCATAGGTTTCCTGAAGCTGCGCGAGCTGGTCGGTGAGTGTCGTCAGTTGCTCACGAAGCTGCAAAAGCTGTTCGTTCTGCAGAAGCTCGTCTTCGATCATCTGGCGGAGTTGCTGGATGTTCTGAGCGATGTTCTGCGTGTCCACGACCGGCACACCCTGCGCATATGCAGGGGCCGTAATGATGGTCACGGGAGCCGCAATACCGACAGGCAAAAGCAGTGCGACAGCGAGCGTCCGAAGGGTGTTGCGGACGTAGTTGGTGAGAAGCGTTGAAGCGCGCATTAATCTAGGTCCTCTATGGTGAAGTTCATGAATTCTTGTTCTTGCATCCGAGCCGCTGCGAGACGCAGTTGCTCAGCGCTAAGGGGTTGGGTCCGTGCGGATTGCAGTCTTGTCATTGCTGCAATGAGGCGAACCAGTTCAGCCCGGGCGTAGGTGTTCAACGCCATGGACTCTTGCACGTCGGTGGTGGAGCCAATGCGGGTCACGATATCCCGCACGCGAAGGGCGGCTTGGCGGATCGCAGTTGGTGTATTGCTGCCATAGAAGGCTGCGCCCGTACCCATCATCGACAGGTTCGAGTTCGCCAGTAGGGCAGGGTCGATTGTGCCAAGCGCTTCGATCCCGCCAATCCGCGCAAGGTATTCGTTGTATTTCTGCGGAATGATGGTGACGTAGTGCTGCGTCTCTTGGAACGGCGGCACGCCGCTGTACTCGATCACGCGGCCCGGGCCAGCGTTATAGGCGGCAAGCGCGAAGATAATGTTGCCATCAAAGCGGGCGAGCTGTTGTGCCAGATACCGCGCCCCGCCTTCGACTTGGAGGTAAGGGCTGTTTCGATACTCAGGGAAGATACCCAGATCGCCCGCCGTTCCCGGCATGATCTGCGTCAGGCCATAGGCTCCGACGGGGCTTTTGGCCCGGATCACGAACCGGCTTTCCTGCCAGATAAGCGCTTGGATCAAGGCCCGCCATTGTACGACGGACAGGCCCGCCGCGCCGACGCCCGGATGACCATGGGTTTCCTGTGCTACGCGTATGATAAGCTGCTCGATATTCTCGGCGGCATCGCCGAATATTTGATCGCCAGCGGGGTTGGGATCGAGGTCAGCGGTCCCATAGACCGCCTCTACGGACCTATCCGCATCCCCGCTGCCGTCTTCAAGGCCAGAGACCATTCCCGATATAGCAACGCCTCCAACATCAAAGCTCGTTTGTGCATCGAGAATGGCGTCGAGAACCGAAAGCTGTTCTCTCTCAATCTCTGAAATGGCCTCGTGGACCGAGAGGGTTTCGGCTTGCACTGCAAGGTCAGCCTCCCGATCTGCGGTTTCGATGATGTCGCGGGCCGTGAGGCCGGAGTCCAAAACCGGCACGCCTTGGGCGAGCGCGACAGTTGATACCCCGATCAGCAACAGCGCTGCCTCGGTCAGCCTACTCATTGGCGATGTCCTCTAAATCCAGAAGATCAGGACCGTCAAGAGCGTCGAAATTGCAGTCGTGAGCGGCGGGGCCTCGCGACACAAAGCTGAAGCAATTGGCCTGCGGTTCTTGATAGTCCGCGCAAGCTGCCAAGGCGTAAAGTGACAGAAACAAGATGGTTTTCTTCATTTTTGGAGCCTCCAAAAGTCTGGCCGGTCCCGGTAATCAGAGCCGACGAGTTTTTCACCTGCCTCCATTCCGCCAAGGATTGTCAGGTTGTCGCCTAGTGCGCTGAGGTCTGCGTCCACGACGACTGATCCTTGGTCATCTCGAATGAGCGCCAAGCGAGAGTTCGTGCCAGTGCTGAGAAGCGTATCCAGCTCTTTCTGGTAGAGATTAAGCATCCGGTAGTCCGAGGCATTGGCTCGAATGTTTGGAAGAAGAACCTGCGTTGGAACGGCTTCAACAATGGTCTTACCAGTGCGAGTCCGTTCAAGCTGGCTCGCATACTGAGTCATCATCACAGCCACGGTGTTCTGTTTCCGTGCTGTCACCAGCCATTGCGACAAGCGTTCCGCGAAATACTCGTTGTCGAGCGCCTTCCACGCTTCATCAATGATGATGATGGTTGGGCGGCGGTCTTCGATCTTCCTCTCGATGCGGCGGAACAAGTAGCTAAGAACGGCCATCCGTTCTTTGTCGCTTTCGCTGTCGAGGATCCCGGTCAGGTCGAAGCCGACCAAATCGCCGTCCAGCGAGAAAGTGTCTTCAAGGCTATGCCCGAAAATCCAGCCGAACCTGCCTTTTTGAGCCCATTCAAGAACGCGCTGGTTGAGGTCGCCATCGTCATCCATCGACATGAAGAGCGACGCGAAGTTTTGCCAGTCCCGTAGACCCGGATCGTTGGCCTGTGCGTTCTGGCGGACGCATTCCACGATCCTGTTGGTCTGGGCGGGTGTCAGCGGCTTGTCTTCGCGGTAGAGCAGGGAGCCAAACCAGTCGGACAGCCACGCAATGCCGCGATCATCCACTTCCGTCCAAAGTGGGTTCAGTCCCGTGGACCGCCCGCCCTGGATTGTCGTGTAGCTGCCGCCATTGGCACGGACGGCCATTTCCATCCCTTGCCGGTAGTCGAAGACGAAGACGCGTGCATTGGCTCGCACGGCCTGTGTCATCAAGAAAGCCGAGAAGACAGACTTACCAGAGCCGGGACGGCCCATAATCAGCGTGTGACCGCTCGTAGGCTCTTTCTGGGGCGACCCGGCCTCATGGTAGGAGAAGCGATAAGCGCTTTTCTCAGGTGTCGGGAAGATCGAGATGATCTTGCCCCATGGCACTTCAGGACCGGCCTTGCCAAGCTGCGTTCGGTGGAAAGCCGCAAAGTCGGCAAAATTTCGATTAGTCACTGTGCTGGCACGGAGGCGCTTGGGCTGATTGCCGGGGTGTTGGCTGAAATAGTGCGTGTTGGCCCCGAAGCGGTCGCTCACCATCGTGACACCCATGGAGGCGGCGGCGTTTACAATCTCAGCGCCCAGGCTTTCAAGCTCCTCGCGGGTTTCAGCAAAGACCGTCACCACCATGTGATGATCGCCCATGCTGGCCCGCTTGGCTTCCAGATCGTCAGCCAGAAGCAGGAGATTTTCACGCAAGGAAACCGCGGCGTCGTCTGCCGCCTGCATTTGCTTCACCTGCCGCTTGATCCGCGAAATCGTCATGTTGGTGTTCACTGGCGTGAACGAGTGAGTGACGATCATATCAACGGGCAGGTTGAGCTGGTCGAACATGACGCAGTTCGTTTGCTCTGAATAGTCTTTGATGCTGTAGCTCTTGCCAAAGCGACGGCCTGCAACGCCCTCGCTCAGCTCGAAGTAATCGCCATAGAATGTGGTCCGCGTGTTTGACACGGATGACGCCAGAAAGCCGAATTTTGACGTGTGGTAGAGCGGCAGTTCTTGACCCGTGTTCAGCGCACCAAGAAAGCCGACAAGCTCGCCTTTTTCAGCCGACAATATCGACGGTTTCAGATTGCCGAGGCCGGACATGAAAATGCCTACGGCTTCATTCAGTCGGCGAAGACGCTTCGCGGTTTCCTCGCGCAATCTTGCAGGCGAGGGCTTCCGCATGAAGGTCAAGAAGCTCTTTGAGGGAGGACGATGGATCACGTTCAAAGTGATCGTCTTGTCGCGCAAGCCGCCATTTTCCAGCTTGCTACGCCATTGCTGATCGACCATCGCGGCGAAGCTGTCGCCCTCGATGGGTTCTATATCGACACCGAGCCCCTTGGAGACCTTGTGGACATAGTAGCTGAATTCTTCGCCTAGTTGGGCCACGATCCGGGCGAAGCTCGCCCGGATGCCATCTAGGTAATCATCATCGGTCGTATAGCTATTGATCCCGGTGATCCGGATGCACTGGAACAACTCATTAACGCGCGTCCGCACGGTACGATCATCAACGAGGCTCACATAGGGCAGCATGTGGGCCAGTTGCTTTTCGTGCTGAAACCACACAGGCATCAATGTGCGTTCATCCAACGCGTCACGGGGCATAGCTGTCTCCGCCATGGATTTTCCTGTTTCTGGTAGGGGGCGTTTCTTGAAGGGCGGTCATCGCAACGTCGATGAACCGGGGGTCCCAATCCGCCGCCTTCCAGAGGACCGGATACAGAACTGCCGCGATGCCAAGCACGAGGAAGCTCTGTATCCAGACAAAGAGCAGAACGGTGCCGAACAGCCAAACAACGGCATACATGATCGGCAAACCGAACAGTTTGGGCGGGCGCACGAGGCCAAGGAAGAGAGGTGATCTTTCAGCCACGCGACGCCCCCTTAGCTGAAGACCGCTGCAACGATCGTTGGCGCTGCGGCGACACCCGCGATACCGACCAGAACCCACAGGGCTTGGCGCAGGTCGATGATGTTGAAAAACCAGCTCAGGAAGACGCCTATGACCGCCAGCGTGGCGATGACGACACCAAGCGGGCCAGTCAAAGCATCAACGATGCCTTGCAGGAGGTTCTGGATGGGCGATAGGTCGATAGATTGCGCCATTGCCGGTTCGGCCATGACGATGAAGACCGATAGGACGGTCAGCAATTGTGGTAGCGGCCTCATGAGTTTTCTCCTTCTAGCCTGTTGAACACGGCCAGCACCCGCTGAACGTGGTTTTGCGTTTCACGGTAAGGTGGGATGCCCCCGTACTGCCTGACGGCGTCGGGGCCGGCGTTGTAAGCGGCCAGCGCCAACCGCGCGTCGCCGAAGGTCTCCAATTGTGCGACCAGGTAACGCGCGGAGCCGTCAAGATTTGCCCGCCAGTCAAAGGGATCGACGCCCAGATCTTCGGCGGTTCCCGGCATGAGCTGACCCAGGCCAATCGCGCCGACATGCGAACGTGCGTTCACATTGTAGGCGCTTTCGATTTCGATGTTTGAGCGGAACAGCAGTCGCCACTCGGTGACGGTCAAACCTGCAGCGCGCAGTCCCCGATGGCTGCCATAGCGCATTGCAGTGTCGTCTATCGCTGCAAGGATTTCCGGGCGGGGCACCGCGACGCGAGGCGCGACTGCCGCTACCCTGAATGTGCCATCGCCATCCGCCTCTTCTTCAGCAGCGTCAGGTTCGTCACCTTGTCCGAAAATGTAGAGAGTGGCATTGGGATCGCCTTGACCGACCCCGTCGTTGTAGTTGCGCGCAAAGCGGTCTTGAGGCTGCGAGGCAGAAAGCGAACCATCGCTTTCCAACGTAAAGACCATGCCTTGGGAATGGGCGGCGCTTGCCGCAAGGAGGAAGCCGAGAAAGCTAGCTTTCGCTAGTGTCGTCTTCCGATTGGGACAGCGTGAAGGTCCAGCGCTGTCCTTGATAGACTGGGAACGCGACCACCGAGAACCCGAGGTCGATGAGCAACGAGACCAGTCCGGTGACCGTCTTGAACTTTCTGATCTGGATCGCGTCCCCGGAGGTTCTGGCTCGGGCGGTGACGAGTTGCTTCTCGATGCCCTCGTCGCTGACAGCCCGCAGAACCCACAGACCATGCCAAACCGAGTTTTTCCGGTAGGCATCTTCCATGCAGACAACTTCGACGTGATATCCGGATTCAATGAGGTCCTTGAATCCTGCTTCTGTAACCACATTCGGCGCTTCTTTTGCTAAATCCATCGCCATAGCGCGCTCTTTCATTCGTTGGGCGCACCGAGGCATTTGCTTCGATGAGCCATAGTTACAATAATACGGTTTTGTGCGCAAGATACGGTTTTGTCTTGCATAAGCCCCTCAACCTGGGCCATTATTACGCACGCGAAGGCGATTTTCTCAAGTATTGAAGGCAGAAAGCCATGAACGCAGGTCGGTCAGCCAAACGCTGTGTTTTTGTATTTTTGTTGATTGTTTTTCCCGCAGGGGCAGTCGCACAAACATGCTACGCGCCGCCGAGACCCTTCGTTCCGACTGATCCGCAAGATGTTCAAGAGTATCGAGACCTGATCGGGCGCGACTTCGAAACTTACATTGCAGACATCCAAGCCCATTTTCGTTGTCTTGAAGAAGAACGCGTGCGCGCCTTTGCAGAGGCGCGAGAAGTGAGTGAAGAATACGGGCGGTTTTTGCAGATCACGGGGGGGTAACTGGGCAGCACGTGCTAGCAATGCGTGAACTCACGACCATTTAAGCGGAGCCAGACAGTGCTCCTGCGCGGGTGTGGGCTAATTTCTGATAAGCGCGCTTATGTGAAGTCAAATGCCACAAGACCGTCGAGTGATCTTGTAAACAGGTGCCGTGCGCAAAGTCATCAAAGCAGTCGGCAGCCCATCTTCGTTTGTTGACATCGCAACTTAGGAAAAAACAAATCCCCTGGCCTTTCGCAGTGAAACAAAAACTCCATGCAACTGTCATGCGGCTGTTTCATTCCCTCGAAATCATCCGAATGAATTTCATATTGGGGGAATCACCATGAAACTTCGTTCTGTTTTGGCCGGCGCTTTGCTGGCGATCTCATCTGCTGTTGCAGCGCAAGCTGAAACCTGGAAGCTGGCTGTCACCGATGTTGAGGGCATGGAGCGCCTGCAGCTGGAGTGGGGTCCGTTCAAGGATGCGCTTGAAGCAGCCACTGGCGACACTTTTGAATTCTTTGCCGTGAATTCGCGCACCGCGGCGGCAGAGGCCCTGCGAGGTGAAACTGTTGATTTTGTTGTATCCGGCCCTGCGGAATACGTGGTCATCAACAAGTTGACCAATGCCACACCAATCATCGGTCTGGGTCGTCCAGACTACCACTGTGCAATCGTTGTGCGCGCCGACAGCGGCATTAATACGGTTGCGGACCTCAAGGGCAAGAAGGTGGCCTTTGGCGATATCGGTTCGACATCCAACATGCTGTGCCCGATGCAGGTTCTGGCGGACTATGGCCTCGACCCGGTCAATGACATCGAGAAAACCCACACCAGCCGCAACATCGCGCATGAGGCGTTGAAGAATGGTGACGTGGACGCTCTGGGTTCGAACGCGGGCAGCTGGCTGAACGTGCGTAACAAGGAAACTGACCTGCCCTACGGCTTCTTCAAGATGATCGCGCGCTCGGGTGATCTGCCGAACGACATGATCATGGTTGGCGCACACGTGCCCCAAGAGGCCGCGATGAAAGTGCGCGATGCGATCCTGGCCAACAAGGACAGCATCATTGCGGGCATCACCGCCCATGAAGAGAACGACAAGTACGTGGGCATGGACCTCGTCTCGATCGAGGACAGCGCTTATGACTATGTCCGCTCGATGTATTCGAACGCAGGCTACCCCCAGTTCGACAATTTTATCGGTGATTGATT
Organism: Pseudomonadota bacterium; assembly: GCA_038530475.1. GTDB lineage: Bacteria > Pseudomonadota > Alphaproteobacteria > Rhodobacterales > Rhodobacteraceae > Octadecabacter. The sequence goes on along the minus strand of JBCBCS010000070.1, from coordinate 8,664 downwards.
TGAATGTCGAAACACTGGTCGCACCCGTGCGGCCAGATCAGACCGGGGCAGAAATCTCTGCCCCGGTTCTGCCCGTTGATCTGCGTGTGACCGGGCTCGCCAAGAGCTTTGCCGGAACGCAGATCTTCAAAGATGTCTCGTTTGGTCTATCTCGCGGCGAGGCCGTGGCCATTGTCGGCGCGAATGGCACCGGGAAGTCGACGTTGCTGCGATGTCTGATGGGGTTGATCCCTGCCGATGCCGGAGCAATCAACGTATTGGGCACAGATGTGCGGAAAGCTTCAAGTACTGGCCTGCGCGCCATGCGGGCGCAGATGGGACTTGTGAGCCAGAAACACAATCTGGTGCCGCGCCTGTCGGTTCTGTCGAACGTCGTGCAAGGGCTGCTGGGCCAGCGCCCTGGCATCCGTCACTGGAACCAGAGCTTTGCGCCAACCGCGTCGCGAGAGGCGGCTTTGACCGCGCTGGAAAAAGTCGGATTGGCGCATTTGGCAAACCGCCGGGCGGATCGCTTGTCGGGCGGTCAATCACAGCGTGTTGCCATCGCCCGCGCTTTGGTTGGCCAACCGAAGATCCTGATTGCGGATGAACCGACAGCGTCTCTGGACCCGGCCGCGGGCGAAGATGTCATGGACCTGTTCTTTGACCTCGCCCGCCAAGAGAGGGTCACGGTGATCTTCATCTCTCACAACATTGACCATGCCTTGCGCTATGGCGACCGTGTCCTCGGTCTGGCTGACGGCGGGATGCCGCTTGACGCGCGGGCATCGAGCCTAAGTGCCCAAGACTTGCGAGGGCTTTATGACTGACGCGACGCATCCCGCGGGCCTTCCCTCCCGCTATGAGCGCCCCTCGGCGCTGGCGTTTCTAGGCTATGCCGCAGCGGTTACGATTATCCTGTGGTCTTTTGCAGGTGCGGGCTTTTCCATCGACAAGGTCGTCTCTTCGCCGCCACGTTTTGCTGACTTCATAGACCGTGCTTTCCCGCCAAACCTAGACCCCAAAGTGCTGGCGCGGCTGGGCTGGAAAATGCTTGAGACCTTGCAGATCGCACTCGCGGGCGCGGTGATTGGGATCATCCTGTCTGTGCCGATTGCTCTGTTGGCCGCGCGCGGGTTGATTGCGCCCCATTGGGTAAATCAGATTGTGCGCACTGGGCTTGGGTTCATTCGGGCCGTCCCGGATATCGCATGGGCCTTGGTCTTTGTGGTCGCTGTGGGCCTTGGACCGTTCGCTGGCATGCTGGCGATTGCCATCGACACAATCGGCTTCTGCGGCAGATTCTTTGCGGATGATATGGAGGCCGCGGACAAGGGACCTTCAGAAAGCCTGACAGCCACCGGTGCGCGCAAACTGGACGTGGTCGCCTGCGCTACGATCCCGGCGGCGATGCCTGCCTTTATCTCGACCTCGCTCTTTGCAACAGAAAAGGCGGTACGGTCCTCAACCATCCTTGGCCTTGTTGGGGCGGGCGGCATCGGGATCGAACTCAAGGTCGGCTTTGACCTCTTTGACTACCCCACAGCCATGACCGTTATCCTGATGATCGCTGTGGTGGTCATCTCAATCGAATACCTTTCGGGCTGGGCCCGGACCAAGATTATCGGAGAACAACGTTGAACGTCATCAACAAGACCGACACCGCGGACCAGCATTGGAGCAAAATCTGGGACGGGATCGAAGAAGGCTCGAAGTGGTTGACGCCCGAGCCGGATGTCAAACGCTGGGCAGAGGGCTTGGCCGCTGGTGCCGCTATCCTTGACCTCGGGGCCGGTGTCGGCCGTCATGCACTGGCTCTGCAAGCGGCCGGATTCGAGCTGACCGCGCTGGACGCCGCTCCCGAGGGCTTGGCCGAGATTGACAAGGCGAGCACCGGCGTAAAGACCCAACTGGGTCGCATGGATAACCTGCCGTTCGAGGATGGCGCATTCGACCATGTGTTAAGCTGGAATGTGATTTATCACGGCGACGAAACCGTGCTTTTGAACGCAATCGCCGAAGTGCGTCGGGTCCTGAAACCGGGCGGTACATTTTTGCTGACGATGCTGTCCAAGCGCCGCCTGTGGATTGACCGCGAAAAGCTGAACGGTCCGCGCGAAATCTCCCGCAACACATGGGTGTTTGACGAAGACAGCTCCGACAAGCGCCACCCGCATTACTATTGCGGAGCGGTGGAGATGCTGGCGCTTTTCCAGGGGTTTGAGGTGATGTGGATGGAGGATCGCGAGCATGAAAAGCCCGGGTCCTGGCACTGGCATCTCATTCTGGAGCGTCAGGCATGATCCAGACCTTCGTGGGGGCGGAAGTTTACCTGCCTGATGAGATTACAGATACAACCGTCACAATGGACAGCGGGACCATTGTGGAAATCGGTGGCCCGGTGCAGGGGATCGAAATCGACGCGCGCGGCAAGATCCTCGCGCCTGCGCTGATTGACGTCCATGGGGATGCGTTTGAACGTCAGATGATGCCACGTCCCGGTGTCTATTTCCCGACCGAGACGGCCTTGATCGATACCGACCGGCAGTTGGCCGCGAACGGGATTGCAACGGCGTACCACGCTATAACGCTGGGTTGGGAGCCGGGCTTGCGTGATGTGGGGCGCGGGCGCGAGTTGATGCAGGCCATGCAGGACCTTGCGCCTCGGCTAACTGTAGAGAACCGGGTGCAACTCCGGTGGGAGACTTTTGCCTTTGAAGCGCTCGACGTGATTGAGTGGGCGCTGAAAAGACCGCTTTTGCCGTCTGTTGCCTTCAATGATCACACATCAATGACGATGCGGGCTTATGATGTGCCTATACAGGACCGGGCCTTTGAGTTGTCCCCGGATTTTTCGATTGCTTCGCTTGATGATGAGCGGATGAAGAAGCGCACGGCTTCCAAAGCGCATCGTGCGGGCCTGAGCGAAGCAGAATACATCGCTTTGCTGGGCAAGGTCTGGGACCGACGGGACGACGTGCCGGGTGCGATTGCAAAAGTTGCGAAGACGGCGCGCGAAGCAACCGCGCCAATGCTCAGCCATGACGACACCCGCGCCGAGACGCGCAGCTATTTCCGCGATCTGGGGGCGTCAGTCGCCGAGTTTCCGATGGTGATGGAGGCAGCTGAGGCCGCGCGCGCCGGGGGCGATTTGATCATCTTTGGCGCCCCAAACGCGGTGCGCGGTGGCAGCCATATCGGATCGCTTGGCGCGGGCGATATGGTCGAGGCGGGTCTGTGCGATGCGCTTGCGTCTGACTATTTTTATCCCGCCATGCTGGCCGCGATTGATCGGCTTGATCGCGAGAAGCGCGCGGATCGTCTGGCCTTGTGGTCGCTGGTCTCAAACGGTCCGGCGCGGGCCATGGGTCTGGACGACCGGGGAGACATCATCATAGGAAAACGTGCGGATCTCGTGCTGGTGGATTGGCCGCAAGGACAGACCCCCGCAATCCAAGGCACCTGGGTGGGTGGCCGCTGCGCCTATCGCGGGATACCACTTGCTGCATGACATGGAACCGGGATTACCTGCCTGCCATCGGTCTCGGTATCACGCAGATCATGGGCTATGGCACCTTGATGTATGCCTATGCGGTGCTTTTGCCGCATATGGCCACTGATCTTGGGCTCAGCCTGTCTCAAATCTTTGGTGTGCTTTCAGCCGGGCTGTTGTTCGGCGGGATGGTCTCGCCGCTTTCAGGACACCTGACGGACCGCTTTGGCGGCCGCCCCGTCATGGTGGGAGGCTCAGCGGTGGCGGGACTGGCGTTGATCGCCATGAGCCAAGCCGCCACATGGCAGCAGCTTTTTGTCACGATCCTTGTGGCCGAGGGCGCGGGCATGTTCGTGCTGTACAACGTGGCCTTTGCCGCTGTGGCGCGCCTTGATCTGAGCGTGCCCGCGCAGCGTTCGATCTCGATCATCACTCTTTTTGGCGGAGTCGCCTCAACGATCTTCTGGCCGCTGACCCTGGCGCTGTTCACTGCCTACGGCTGGCAGATGACCTGGGTGGTCCTTGGGTTGGCCTATCTGCTTGTGAGCCTTCCGATCCATGCGCTTGTTCTGCGTGGTCCGGAAATAGACGCACAAAGCGCGATAAGGGCTCAGACTTCCGACTGGCACGAGTTGCAGGGCGCGGCGCGCAAGCGTGGGATGTTCTGGATGATGATCTCGTTTATCTTCTCTGGCTACCTTATGGGCGCGGTGATGACGCTTTGGGTCACCAATGTACAGGACCTTGGCCATACCGCCGCGATGGCCGCCCTGGCCGGAGCCGTCATAGGCCCGTTCAAGACGGTCGGGCGATTCTTCGAGATGTTGATCACCCGCAACATGCACCCGCTGAGCACCTATCTTTTGGCATTGGCGCTCCAGTTCGGTGGTTTCGCGGTCCTGTTATCGGTTGGTTTCACTGTACCCGGCATCCTAATCGCCGCCGCGATCTATGGCATGGGCGACGGGATCAAGACGATCGTGCGCGGCACGCTGCCGCTCGCGCTTTTTGGCCACAAGGGCTATGGCGCTCGGCTTGGCTGGATTGCATCCGCGTCGATGGCCGTGAACGCAACGGCGCCGTTTGTCTTTGCCTGGCTCACGCAGGTGTATGGCGGTTGGTGGAGCTTTGCCGTCATGGCGCTTTGCGTGGCTGTTGCATTCCTCGCCTATCTCAAGATCGAAGACCCAAGAAGGACACCCACCTATGACCCCGCTTAAGATTGGCGCTTGCCTTGCGCCGCATGAAATCGCTGATCATCGCCCGTGGCTCTTTGAAGATGCGCGTGACATCGAATTGCAGGGGTTCAGCACGCATAAGGACCTGACCACGGAATTCGAAGACCGCATCAGCGCAGCGAAAGAGGCTTTGGTTGGCTTTAAGGGGCGTCTCGGGATGCATGGGCCATATGAAGGCCTAGATATGGATAACAAAGACCCCGAGCTGCGCTCGCTCATAACCGCGCGGTATCTCAAAGCGTTGGAAGCGGCGGAGCGGGTCGGCGCACGGCAGATGGTGCTGCATTCGCCGTTCAATCGTTGGTACGCATGGAACCGGCTGAACAAGCCATACTATTGGGAGACCAAGCTGGCGCGTATCCACGATGTGATGCTGCCAGTCGTCAAAGCGGCGGAGACGGCGGGGATCACGCTGGTGATCGAGAATATCCTCGACGTTGACCCGGCCAGCCGCCGCGCGATGGTCGACAGTTTTGACACCGACGCGATTGCGCTTTCCATCGACACCGGCCATGCGCATCTGGCGCGCCGTATGTCAGGGGCGCCACCGGTGGATTATTTTGTGCGGGATGCAGGCGACCAGTTGCGACATGTGCATCTGCAAGACCTCGACGGCCACGCAGACCGCCACTGGGCACCGGGCGAAGGCGAGATCCATTGGCCCGAAGTCTTCCGCGCGCTTTCAGGCAGCTCATCCCAGCCGCATCTCGTGCTGGAGCTTCGTCGCAAATCAGACATCCCTCAGGGCTTTGCCTATCTAAAAAGCCTCGGCCTGGTGGAGTGAACGCGACCTTCAAACGACAGGTCGATTCGCGGTGCTATCGCTCAGCTATCAAACGGTGCGATCCGGTTTAGATCCGAAAAACTAAGCAAAAAATTGGCAAGGAAAATTTGGCATTTGCGCACGGAGTGAACGCGGTTAACCTTCATTAAACTGTTACAAAGCTACTTGCCATGAACATCACTCACTACATCGCCGAAACCGACGGCAGAAACGCCATTGCTGCCATCTGGTTCAAGCCAAAGGGTCGAAAGTCAGCCAGAGTGTTTGAAGTCACCAAAGATAGGTTCGACCCGAATGAGGCAGCTGAGTATTCGGGGGCCTCTGAAGCCGAGATTGCCCAATGGCTGCTTGCGCGATCAAAACTGTTTTCAGGGTGAGGGCACCCAGTTCAGCCAATTTTTGTTCCTTGGCTCCACACCCCACGCAGAAGGGGCGCCGCTTCGGTTTGGCGAACCCGCAGAACATCGCCCCGCATCCCAATTTGTAGAACACCGCGATCGTCAAGGCGCGCGGCTTTCGCCGGATTGCGTGTGACGGTTGCAATCGCGCGCGGCAGATCATCCCAGATCTGAGCGAGATGGAAGGCCGACAGCAGCAGCGCCGAAGGAACATAGTCAGAAGAGACGATGTCCAGCAGGTCCTGCTTGGCCAGATCTTCAGCGGCGACATTGCCGGAATGCGAGCCACCGCGGATCAGGTTCGGCGCACCCATCATGACCGCGATACCCTGTTCCCGGCAGGCCTGGGCGGCTTCGACCGTCGTCGGGAATTCAGCGAAACCAACGCCATTGGAGGCTGATGTGGCGACATGCTCTGCCGTTGTGTCATCGTGGCTGGCCAGAACGGCGCCCAAGCGGGTTGCCTCGGCCACTGCGCCCGCCTCGTGCTTGGCGCCAAACCGCTCTTGCAGGCCAAGCAGGTTTTGCACGTGCTCGGCAAATTCGGCATCGTTCATACCACGCTTCTTGGCGACATAGGTTTTGAGCGCCGTCAAATCACGAAATTGTCGTTGCCCGGGTGTGTGGTCCATCAGGCTAACAATGCCGACGCGATCTTCTGGGCCAAAGCCGGCCAATTCTTCAAGCAACGTCTCCGAACAGACCTCGGCGCGCAGGTGGAGAAAGTGACTGATCTTGAACATGCCTTCCTCGCGCGCGGCCAAAAGCTCGTCGGCCAGTTTGCGGGCATAGTCGATGTAGCGGCCTTTGCCCGAATGGATGGACCCGACGCGCATGGCATCGAACACTGTGGTGATCCCGGTCGAGGCCAGTTCCGCATCGTGGGCGAGAAGAGCAGGCAGATGAGGCCAGTCGACCTCGGGGCGCGGCTCGATGTGGCGCTCGACATTGTCGGTGTGCAATTCCACAAGGCCGGGAAGAACCAGATCGCCTGCGCAATCCAAGGCGCCAGTCGGGATGCTGTCACCTTCAGTGATCTCGGCAATGACGCCCGCTTCAATCGTGATCGACCCAAGCGCGACTCGATCTGGCAAAACAAGTTGAGCATTGGCAAGACACAGGTCTGCTGACACGCGTGTGTCACATGCGTTTGCCAAAGACGATGCAGGAAAAGGGGAATTCATGTCATACGCTCGTTTTGCAATTTACTATGTGCCTCCCGACGGCCCGCTGGCCGAATTCGGCGCAAAATGGTTGGGCTGGGATGTTGTGGCGGGCCGAGAGGTGCCACAGTTCGACTTGCCCGGTTTGCATGACATCACGATGACACCGCGCAAATACGGCTTTCACGGAACCCTGAAACCGCCATTCCGCTTGAAAGAGGGGCAAACGCTTGAGACTCTTCAAGCGGCTGTATCCGACTTGGCTGCTGCTCTTTCGCCCGCTATTTGTGATGGGCTGACTTTGACACAGTTGGGCCGTTTTCTGGCGCTCACGCCCTTTGGGCCGCTGGACGGTTTGCAGCGTGTTGCTGAGGCATGTGTTCGCGATCTTGACGGGTTTCGCGCGCCAGCGAGCGAAGCAGAGCTTGTGCGGCGGCGCAAGGCGGGGTTGAGCCACAGGCAGGAGATGTTGCTCGTGGAGTGGGGCTATCCTTACGTCTTCGAGGAGTTCCGATTTCATCTCACACTCTCGGGCCGGTTGCCCAAAGAGGACGTGCGCAGTTGGGAAGATACCGTGCAAGGTCACATGCCGGATTTGCCCGCACCTTTTGTTGTGAAGCAAATCGCGCTTTGCGGCGAACGACAGGATGGGCGCTTTGAACTGATCCATCGCTATGCGCTCACTGGTTGAAGCAGTTGGGCAGCGCGCGCAATTGTCTGGTTGAGCGGTCCGTCATTGGAAAGCGTGATGACGTCCAGACCTGTCGGTAGCGGCTTTGTCGCCTCGGCCAAGCGTCTGGCGATATCGGCCTCGGACTCGCGACCGCGTGCCGCCAACCGGGCAGCCAAAGTCTCGGGCTCGGCCGTGATGTTCATAACGACGAAGTTGGGGAACGCATCTGCACCTGCCTGAAGCGCTTTCCGCGAGAAGTTGGCAAGGCAGTCGGTGCCCTTGTTCAGCTGGTATCTCACTGTTTGCGGAATGCCATAGAATAGCCCATGCGCGCCCCAATGGACGGCGAACGCACCATCGCTTACAAGATCCTGAAACTGCACCTCAGAGACAGCGTCGTAGTCCTCACCGCCCAGACCCGGAGCGCGCGTGATGACGCGCCGGACAAGGTGCAGTTTCGGCATGACCTCTGCCACGCCTTGCATCACGCTGTCCTTGCCCACACCGGATGGGCCAACAACTGCGATGAGGCGACCCTCGGTCATGCCGCGAGTCCGGGTGTGGCAGAGGTCATGCCGAATCTTCATCTTGTCCGCCGTGTTATTACGCGGGCGCCAGAATTGGGCGGCGAAGACTACGACGCTGTCTCTGAGGCGCAGTTTCAGGATCTCGTTAGCGATGGGGCTTTCGCCGTCCATTGGGGCGCGCATGGGCTGTTCTATGGCATTCCGCAATCAGTGAGATACCAGTTGAACAAAGGCACCGACTGCCTCGCCAATTTCTCGCGGAAAGCGCTTCAGGCCGGCGCAGATGCGTTCCCCAACTTCGTCGTCCTGAACATTACAGCCGAACCCGAGACGTTGGCTGCCCGATTGGCAGCACGCGGTCGCGAGTCGGAGGCCGATATCGCCAGACGCTTGGCCGAGGCGACAAAAC
>JBCBCS010000069.1:0-16512 GCA_038530475.1 Pseudomonadota bacterium | reverse complement strand
CCCAAGGGTATTGTCGGCGACCTTGAGACCATAACTGCCAGCGTCGCAGAGGAAAATTCCGGTCCGTTCGTCCTGAAATCCGTCGGTGAGGCGCATAAATCCGACCACGGCGGCGTGGTGCTCGACCTTTCGTCCCGGGCGCAGATTGTTCAGGCTGCTTCGAACATGGCGGCTTCTGAGTTCCTATTGGAAGAGATGGTGACGGAGAGCGTGGCTGAGCTTTTGGTTGGCGTCATAAAGGATTCCGCTCATGGGTTTATCCTGACGATCGGCGCGGGCGGGACGCTGACGGAAATCCTCGATGACAAGCAGTCGAGCCTCATTCCAGCGACCGAAGATCAAGTCAAACAGGCTCTAACTCGCCTCAAGATGGCTCCAATTTTGTCTGGATACCGCAACAAACCAGCGGTCGACAGGGAAGCAATTGTGCGGACGATCATGGCGATACAAGACTTCGTCCTCGCTCACGTCGCGGCCTTGGAGGAGCTTGAGGTCAACCCACTGATCTGTACGCCAACCAACGCCATCGCAGCAGATGCTTTGATAAGGAAGACGCAATGACAGACCCAATCAAAACCCGGCGCGAGGGCGCAATCCTTGAGGTCATACTCGACCGGCCCAAGGCCAATGCCATCGACCTCGCGACCTCGAAGATCATGGGCGATGTGTTTGCCGAATTTCGCGACGATCCATATCTAAGGGTCGCAATCATCACCGGTGCAGGTGAAAAGTTCTTTTGCCCCGGCTGGGATCTAAAAGCAGCCGCCGACGGGGACGCTGTAGATGGGGATTACGGCGTCGGCGGCTTTGGCGGCCTGCAGGAACTGCGGGACATGAATAAGCCTGTCATCGCTGCGGTGAATGGCATCTGCTGTGGCGGCGGGCTCGAACTGGCCCTGAGCGCTGACATTATCCTGGCAGCGGATCATGCGACCTTTGCCTTGCCTGAAATCCGGTCCGGAACGGTTGCCGATGCAGCCTCGGTCAAGTTGCCCAAGCGGATTCCCTATCACATCGCGATGGAGCTGCTACTGACCGGGCGCTGGTTCGACACATCCGAGGCGCTGGGATGGGGATTGATCAATCACGTACATCCTGCGGATCAATTGATGGAACAAGCGTGGGAGATGGCACGCCTGCTCGCCTCTGGTCCACCGCTCGTTTATGCGGCCATCAAGGAGGTCGTGCGCGACGCAGAGGACGCGAAGTTTCAGGACACCATGAACCGCATCACGAAACGGCAGTTGGCCACCGTTGATCGGCTCTATTCCAGCGAAGATCAGCTTGAAGGCGCCCGCGCCTTCGCTGAAAAACGCGACCCGGTCTGGAAGGGGCGCTAGCCAAGCCGTTCCATTACATCCTTCAAAGCGATGCCATATCCATCGACACCCTTGCCCATGATGGTCACGTCTGCGCGGTGGGCAACAAAGGAATGGTGTCGAAAATCCTCACGAGCGTGAATGTCCGAGATGTGGATCTCTGCAACGATCCCATCGAACATGTTTAGCGCATCAAGGATCGCGATTGATGTATGAGTGTAGGCGCCCGGATTAATCAGGATCGCATCCGAGGTCTCGCGCGCCTCCTGAATCCACTCCACCAGCTGCCCTTCGTAATTCGACTGCTTGGATGTCACCATGGCACCCAATTCGACACCGAGCGTTGTCGTATCCCGTTCCACATCAGCGAGTGTCGTATGGCCGTAAATTTCAGGCTGGCGGGTGCCCAACATGTTCAAGTTCGGGCCATTCAAAAGCAGGATCTGTTTCATGTCGTGACCTAAATCCAACGAGCGAAGAATGGCAACTGATCAAACCGTTCTGAATGAAATGAGACGAGCGACATCATTGCGGTGGGAAGGATCGGCACAATCGCTGTAGATCCGGACGTCCCGCAGCATCAGATCGGTGATTCTCGTCTCTATCTCAGCCAAATACGCCGCGAAGCCGGCGCTTTCAAAATGGATTGCATTAACCGAAAGAACAAAAAGACAGCCCCGTTCAGCGACTGCCAATAAGGGTGGAAACCCCTCGGGTCCGACGTGGCCCAACGTGAATGTCCCGGCACTGACGATGCCGAAATACCCCGACATGGTGAGTGGCTGGGTCACATCTGCTGCGATCAGATCCCGGTAGATTGCTTTATCGCGCGCGACCTCAAGCATTTCAGCGCTCAGATCCAAGCCGTCCAATGGACCGATCCCAGCGGCGGCAAGTCCTTCACCTACAAGGCCAGTGCCAGCCCCCACATCCAGAACCGGGCCTCGGCCGCCCTGTTCAAGAAACAGATCGACCACATGACGCGGCAACAGATACCCCTGACCCGCCGCAAAATCGCTGTCATAGGATTTGGCCCAGTCCGCGTAAAGCCGCTTGGTGTCATCCTGCGAGCTTAGCGCGTAGGCGCTTTCCAGATCAGGGTCCTTCGTCATGGCAAACCTTAACGCGGCTTGCATCCCCCTGTCACGTGGCCCACGAAAGGGTATGACAAAGACCCTCCTATCCTTCGGTCATGGCTATTCCGCCCGCGCCCTGACGAATCTGCTCGACGATGACTGGCGCGTCATCGGCACCACTCGCAGCGAAGACAAGGCAGCCACGTTGATGGCCGAAGGCACCGAGCCCCGCATCTGGCCCGGTGCCGACTTGACGCCAGCGCTCAACGCAGCGACTCACCTGTTGATCTCCGCAGGTCCGTCTGCTGACGGCGATCCTGTGCTGAATGCATTGCAGGACGAAATCGCGACCCGCGCGGATCAGTTCGAATGGGTCGGCTATCTGTCGACGACCGGGGTTTATGGCGACCATGACGGGGACTGGGTCGATGAGGCGACGCCACTAAGCCCGTCCACAAAACGCGGCCAGCTGCGCGTTGAGGCGGAAGCCGCATGGCAGGCACTCGCTCTGCCGCTTCATATCTTCCGACTAGCCGGTATCTATGGCCCCGGTCGCGGTCCGTTTTCCAAGGTACGCAACGGTACAGCGCGACGTATCATCAAGAAGGGTCAAGTGTTCAGTCGGATCCACGTGGACGACATCGCTCAGGTGCTCAAGGCGTCTATCGACCGCCCCAACCCCGGTGCAATTTACAACCTGTGCGACGACGACCCCGCACCGCCACAAGACGTCATTGCTTATGCCGCTGAGTTGCTGAATTTGCCCGTCCCGCCGGCCGTCGATTTTGAAGAGGCCGACATGACACCGATGGCCCGCAGCTTTTATGCCGAAAGCAAGAAAGTCAGGAACGACCGGATCAAGGACGAGCTTGGCGTGACGCTGCATTATCCCGATTATCGATCAGGCCTTCGCGCCCTTCTGGCACAGGAACAAGATACCGCACGCTAAGGGCCGCAAGCCAGAAGCCCATCAGAACACAGATCGCTACCGCGAAATTCCCCCCGTAGAAGACCGACCGTTCAAGCATGTCGAGATCGTTCAGGAACGGATAGGCCAGCCCGGATGTCACACTGCCAAAGGGGCTGTCATTCATCGGCGCAACCGCGAATTCGCCCCATGCGACATACGCTGCGATGATGAGGAAGAGGACTCCAAGCGATGCTCGAAACCGCCGGAACGCCCGATGCACAAACACAGCGTCGATCCACTGCAATGCGGGGCCAACCCCATGCATGTAAAGCTCAAGCCACAAGGCTCCCAATTCGCCATCACGGGTCACCGACGTCGGGTCCGCAAAATAAAGCCGCCAATAAAGAACAACGACCATCATGTTGATGACTGCCGTTGCCGAAACCAGCGCGTCCCATCGCCGTTCGGACCGGCCTTCGGTAATCGCCAGCATCCGGCTGGCGCAGAAGAAAGACAGGAACAACGCCCAGACGGTGAGATAGCGAAACGGCCCGCCAAAGCCTTCGTAATTGCCAAAAATTAGGGTTCTGAGGCAGTAACCTGCTGCCAAAAGAAACACGATCCACCGAAAGATCAGAACACGCTGCCCCATTCAGGTCCTCCCCACTTGCCTCCACCCATGGCTTTGGCCATATCCGCATCAAACGACGGATAGACCCATGACCACCAGTATGACGTTACGAGAAAAGACCGCCGCATTCCTCGAACTTCCACGGTTTCGCAATTTCATCATCGGCGTCATCATATTCAACGCCATCCTGCTGGGCATGGAAACATCGCGCACGATCATGGCGGCATCTGGCACCCTGATCAAAACGCTCGACACGATCTGCCTCTACATCTTCGTCGTCGAGATACTGCTGAAGCTCTTCGCCCACCGTTGGCGGTTCTTCCGATCCGGCTGGAACCTGTTTGATTTCTTCATCGTCGGCATCGCCCTGATTCCCGCCGCGCAAAGCTTCTCGGTACTCCGGGCCCTGCGGATTCTGCGGGTCCTACGCATCATCTCGGCGACGCCATCCCTGCGCAAAGTCGTCGAAGGCTTCCTTAAAGCTCTGCCCGGCATGGGCAGTGTCTTTCTGCTGATGAGCCTCATTTTCTACATTGGCGCCGTGATGGCGACCAAACTCTTCGGTTCTGATTGCACCGCCTGCACCGCAGATCAGGCGGCACAGTTTCAGGACTGGTTTGGTACGCTGGGACGGTCGCTCTACTCGCTATTCCAAATCATGACGCTGGAAAGCTGGTCGATGGGCATCGTCCGCCCCGTGCTTGAGGTTTACCCCTACGCCTGGGTCTTCTTCGTCCCCTTCATCATGGTCACGACATTCGCCGTGGTGAACCTGCTCGTCGGTCTGATCGTAAACTCCATGTCGGAATCCGCGTCCGAGGAAAGCAACACCGCGACCGACAATTACCGCGATGAAGTCCTCAAACGCCTTGAGGCAATCGAACAACGTCTGCCCAAAAAGGACTGACCTGCCCTTCTTCGGTTCTCAAATACTCAAAATTCGGGACGGTGGGCGGGGCGATGGCGCAGCCGAGCGCCGTTCCCGTCACGCCCTTTTGTTCAAAACCTCGACGCCCATCACTTCAAGCACCTTGGCCTCGATATGCTCCGCGCACATGCCCGCCTCTTCATACATCTCCCGCGGGCTGGCTTGATTTATGAAGGTGTCCGGCAATACCATCGACCGGAACTTAAGCCCCTGGTCGAACACGCCCTCATCCGACAACAGCTGTGCGACGTGGGAGCCGAAGCCACCGACAGCGCCCTCTTCGACGGTGATCAATGCATCATGGTCCGCAGCGAGCTTCAGGATCATCTCACGGTCCAGCGGCTTCGCAAAACGTGCATCGGCAACCGTCGGCGTCACGCCCTTAACGGCCAGCGCCTCGCAGGCTCTCTCGACCTCCTGCAACCGAGTGCCGAACGACAGGATCGCTACGCCCGACCCGTCCCGGATCATCCGTCCCTTGCCAATCTCAAGGGGCTGCGCGTCCTCCGGGATCTCAACCCCGACACCTTCGCCGCGCGGGAACCGGAACGCGCTCGGTCCGGCGTCATGGGCCACAGCGGTCGCCACCATCCGCACAAGCTCCGCCTCATCAGCCGCCGCCATCACGACGAACCCCGGCAAGTTTGCCAGATAGGCAATGTCGAACGATCCGGCATGTGTCGCGCCATCGGCGCCCACAAGCCCAGCACGGTCAATCGCGAACCGTACCGGCAGGCCCTGAATAGCCACATCATGAACGACCTGATCGTAACCGCGCTGCAGGAACGTTGAATAAAGTGCGCAGAACGGCTTCATCCCGCCTGCGGCCATTCCGGCGCAGAACGTCACTGCGTGCTGCTCAGCGATACCCACATCAAAGCAGCGCGACGCAAACCGCTCCATGAACCGGTCAAGCCCGGTCCCGTCCGGCATTGCCGCCGTGACCGCGACAATCTTGTCGTCCTTCGCGGCTTCTTTCATCAGCGCTTCCGCAAAGACGGACGTATAGGATGGTGCGTTGCTGGGTGCTTTCTTTTGCTCACCCGTCAGTACATCGAACTTCGCTGTCGCATGACCACGATCAGCGCGGTGCTCGGCATAGCCTTTGCCTTTCTTGGTGATCGCATGAATCAGGATCGGTCCCGTCTCCCGCTCCTTCACCGTCCGCAGCACCGCCAAAAGCTGATCCATGTCATGCCCATCAATAGGTCCGACATAGGAAAAGCCCAACTGCTCAAACATTGTGCCACCCACCGTCATATGTTTGAGCATATCCTTCGCCCGCTTGGCCCCTTCCTGAAGCGGGCCGGGCAGGAAAGACACGGCCCCCTTGGCGGCCTGCTTGAATTCTTGAAACGGGGCACCGGCGTAAAGCTGGCTAAGATACGACGACATCGCGCCCACAGGCGGGGCGATCGACATCTCATTGTCATTGAGGATCACGATGAGGCGTTTCTTGAGGTGACCGGCATTATTCAATGCCTCATAGGCCATACCTGCAGACATCGACCCATCGCCGATCACGGCAATCGCATCGCCGCCCTCTCCGCCGAGGTCACGGGCCACGGCAAAGCCCAAAGCGGCAGAAATCGAGGTTGAGGAATGGGCAGCGCCAAACGGATCGAAAGGTGACTCAGACCGTTTCGTGAACCCGCTTAGCCCATCCTTTTGCCGCAAGGTGCGAATCCGGTCCCGCCGCCCGGTCAGGATCTTGTGCGGATAACACTGATGCGACACGTCCCAGATAATCTTGTCCTTTGGCGCATCAAACACGGCATGCAGCGCCACCGTCATCTCGACAACACCCAGCCCGGCACCCAGATGTCCGCCAGTCTCGGACACCGCCGAAATCGTCTCGGCCCGCAGCTCATCCGCGAGGGTCTTCAGCTGTGCATCGCTCAACCCCTTCATATCAGAGGGCAGATCAACCTGATCGAGGATCGGTGTCTTGGGTCGTTCAGCCATCGGGTTGGCCCTTCTTCAATGGGTGCGCGAGATCACAAATCGCGCGGCCTCGCGGAGGGTGTCCGCGTCATCGCCATACCCACTTAGGGCGTCGCATGCCTCAGACACAAGGTCCGCCGCGCGGCGTTTCGCCCCATCCAGTCCCAGATGCGAAACAAACGTGGCCTTTCCCGCGCCTTCGTCCTTGCCAACAGCCTTGCCAACCGTCGCCGCATCCCCTTCGACGTCCAGAATGTCGTCGGCAATCTGAAACGCCAGCCCGACATTCTCGCCGTAAATCTGCAACGGCCTGTGATCGGCATCTGCCATCGTCGCCCCCGCCATACAGGACCACTCCAACAAGGCGCCCGTCTTGCCCGCCTGCAATGCCACGATCTGTTCCAGTGTCAGCGGAGCCTCTGCTGTCTCTGCTGCAATATCCATCGCCTGCCCACCGACCATGCCCCGCACACCCGCAGCCTGCGCAAGGCTCACCGACAAGGCCAACTTGCGATCATCGGCCAAAGGCCCGAAGCCGATCAACTCAAACGCCAAAGCCTGCAAGGCATCGCCCGCCAAGATCGCCGTGACATCGTCCCACGCCTTGTGAACGGTCGGCCGCCCGCGCCGCAGATCATCGTTGTCCATCAGCGGCATATCATCATGCACCAGCGAATAGGCGTGAATGCACTCGATCGCGCAGGCCGCCGGAATGGCCGACCCCATTTCGATCCCATGCAACGCCGCAGACTGAACCACAAAGAACCCACGCAGCCCTTTGCCACCCTCGGTCGCATAGACCATCGCCCGCGCCACATCGATATCTTCGTTCGACAGCGCGGCCCGTATGCCATCCTGCGTGTGGCCCGCGACCTCGGCCAACGCGGCCTTAAAGTCAGCCATCGAGCGCCGTAGTCCCAACAGCGTTGCCGTCTCCGTCCAGCGTCAGCTTGGCGACCTTCTCCTCGGCCTCTTTCAGCTTCGCCTCGCACCGCTTCTTCAACGCCGCCCCGCGTTCATAAAGCGCAATCGACTGATCAAGTGGCACCTCGCCGCGCTCCAACTGACCGACGACCTGCTCAAGCTCACGCAAAGCATCCTCAAAACTCATCTCAGAGACGTCACTCATCGGCCCCGTTCCTCCAATACTGCAACATGGGCCCGCGCCGATCGGCCCAGGGCGTCCAAGTCATAGCCGCCCTCAAGCGCAGACACCACCCGGCCCCGGCAGTGGGCATCCGCAACATCACAAAGCCGTTCCGTAACCCAGGCAAAATCCTCATCCTCCAGCATCATCCCGGCCAATAGATCATCCGCATGTGCATCAAATCCAGCCGAGATCAGCAGAAGTTCGGGCTTGAACGCGTCCAACCGCGGCAGCGCGTCTTCTTCCCATGCCTTCCGAAAAGCCTGCGACCCCGCGCCATCCGGAAGCGGCAAATTCATCACGTTACCCACACCCGTTTCATGCGCTGCCCCGGTGCCGGGATAGAGCGGCATCTGATGGGATGAAATAAAGAGAATGCGCGCGTCCTCCTCCACGAGGTCCTGCGTCCCATTGCCGTGGTGCACATCAAAATCGACAATCGCCACGCGGGCCAGCCCATGGAATTCGAGCGCGTGCTTCGCAGCGATAGCGACGGACCCAAAGAAACAGAAGCCCATCGCGGTCTCGCGCTCTGCGTGGTGGCCGGGCGGACGCACAGCGGCAAAGGCATTCGATGCTTCACCCGACATCACCAGATCGACCGCCTTTACCGCCGCCCCCGCAGCACGATAAGCAGCCTCAAGCGATCCCACCGACATATGCGTATCGGCATCGAGCGACCGCCACCCCTCATCGGGGGCCGCCGCGCGGATGCTGTCGATGTAGCGCTTGGGATGACAGCGCAGCAGATCATCCTCGGCGGCCAACGGCGCCTCAACCCGCGTCAGCTCCATCCCGTCCAGTGCTCCCAGAACCGCATCGAGCCGTGCCACCTGTTCGGGGTGACCCGGAGGCGTCACGTGATCATAGCACGCTTTGTGTGTAATCAGCGCCGTCGTCATTGCGCCTCCTCTTCATCTTGGCAAATACAACTCCCGCCGGAGGCACAAATCCTTGGGCGGCCTCAGTCAGGCGCCAGCATATACCCGGCACCGCGCACGGTCTGCAAATAGCGCGGCTGCTTGGGATCGGCCTCTAACTTCCGGCGCAGACGGGTGATCTGCACATCGACCGCGCGTTCCTGCGCCTGCCCACCGGACCGGCCCAGCTTGTCGACAAGATCACCCCGTGAAATCGGCGCGCCGGGTGTTCCGGAAAAGATGCGCATCAGCTGCACTTCTGTCGCTGTCAGCCGGACAAGGTCTTCCCCCTGCCACAACTCGCCCCGTTCCATGTCATACCGCAACGGCCCCAGATGCAGGACCTTTGGCACTTGTCCCTCCGTCTCGGACGGTGGCACGCGACGCAGGATCGAATTGATCCTGAGGAGCAGCTCTTTGGGTTCAAACGGTTTGGCCAGGTAATCGTCAGCCCCCGCCTCAAGTCCTGCAATGCGATCGCTGGTCTCTGACTTGGCGGTAAGCAACAGGATTGGGGTCGTGCGTTCCTTGCGAAGGTCAGCACACAGGCTCACCCCATCTTCACCCGGCATCATAACATCCAGCACGATCATGTCGAAATCCAGACCTGACAAAATCCGCCGTGCATGCTCCGCCTCACGGGCCGCAGTCACAAGGAACCCGTTCCGCACCAGAAACTTCTGAAGCAGCACACGGATACGTTCATCATCATCAACGATCAGAAGATGCGGCTGGTCATTCATCATCACGCTAACCCTTCAAATCTTTCAAAGCCTCATACCGCCTGCGCATCTCGTCATCCATCATCGCCTCAAGCACCTGCCGGAACCCGGCGACAGCATCCGGGCCCGCGGATCGGTAGGCCACCCGCATCCTGTCCCGCTGCGCGTCGGACAGGCGCCGTTCAAGCTCCTCCCCCGCCTCGGTCAGGAACAGGTGCCGTTCCCGTTTGTCGCGGGACCCAACCTCACTGCGCACCAAACCATCCTCAACCAGGGCCCGCAACACACGGTTCAGCGATTGCTTTGTGACACCGAGGATCGCCAGCAGGTTGTTGACCGTGGTGCCAGGGGATCGGTTGATGAAATGAATGGCCCGATGATGCGCCCGACCATAGGCAAGATCGGCGAGGATACGGTCCGGGTCCGCTGTAAAACCACGATAGGCAAAGAACATCGCCTCGATGCCCTTGCGCAGCTGCTCATCCGTCAGGAACAGCAGGTTCGAGCCTGTGTCCCGTGCGCCCGTTTCCATGGGCGTCCTCCTTCTCATTCTACCTCATAATACGTCAGCTTTGTTGACATTCCAAGCGAGGATCGGTATCGAATCGCAGGTTTGACGCAATAAAATGACCGCATCGGACCTAAAGACGTAACATTTGCAAATACTGAAGGAGGCACAACATGGCCGGTTCATATGCTGATCGCGACGGAAAAATCTGGATGGACGGCCAGTTGGTCGATTGGCGTCAGGCGAATGTGCACATTCTGACCCACGCCATGCACTATGCCTCCTCTGTGTTTGAAGGCGAGCGGTGCTACAACGGAAAGATCTTCAAGAGCCGTGAGCATTCCGAACGTCTGCACTTTTCCGCCGGCGAACTCGACTTTCAAATCCCCTACACCACGGATGAAATCGAAGCCGCCAAACAAGACGTCCTGACCGCCAACGGTCTGACCGACGCCTATGTGCGCGCGGTGGCCTGGCGCGGGGCTGGCGAAGACATGGGCGTCGCGTCCGCCAAGAACCCCGTCCATCTCGCCATCGCCGCCTGGGAATGGGGCAATTACTATGGCGACGCCAAGTTCAAAGGCGCCAAGATCGACATCGCAAAGTGGAAGCGCCCGTCGCCTGAAACGATTCCCGTCCACGCCAAGGCCGCCGGCCTTTACATGATCTGCACGACGTCCAAGCACGCAGCAGAGGCCAAAGGCTGCTCAGATGCGCTCTTCATGGATTACCGCGGCTATGTGGCCGAATGCACCGGCGCCAACATCTTCTTCGTCAAGGACGGCGAAGTGCACACGCCAAAGGCCGACGTTTTCCTCAACGGGATCACCCGCCAGACCGTCATCGGGATGCTGGAAGACAAGCAGGTGAAGGTCCACGAGCGCGTGATCATGCCCGAAGAACTTGAAGGGTTCGAACAATGCTGGCTCACTGGCACGGCCGCCGAGGTCACGCCAGTTGGCCAGATCGGCGACTATAACTTCGAAGTTGGCGCGCTCTGCCGCGACGTGGCCGAAAGCTATGAGAAGATGGTGCGTGCCTAATCTTCAGGCCAGCCGCCCCCGCTCAATCCTTAAATAATGGCGCAACCGCCCGGTGCCCGACGGTGCCGGGCGCTTATGTGCGAGCGGGCTGGCGCTTTGCCGCTTCAGTCCGCGTTCAATCCGCACAAACTTGGCAGCACGTTTCGTCGCAGACGGGGTGTGGGAACGGTCGATGATATGACGGGTCATTCAGGTCTCCTCCACAGGGTTGGACGGTCTGCATAACACATCTTAGTTCATTTTTCACCTCTGGCCCTACTGCAGCCCCTTGGCACGCACCTTCCGGCGCGCCGTCTCGTCCCGACCCAGCGCCCGTTCCCGCCAAACGATAATGACACCCGCGAAGATGACCAACATGGCCCCGACCAGCATCTCTAACTTTGGAACCTCCAAGAACCACACATAGCCGATGAGGATCGACCACAACATTGAGACATAGGTAAACGGCGCCAGCACCCCAGCTTCCGCATAGCGGTAGCTCGACGTCAGCAGGATTTGCCCGCAGCCCCCAATCGCACCCGCGCCCACCAGTAGCGCCCATTCCCAATCCATGGGCCAAACCCAACCGAAGGGGATTGTGAACAGCGACACGAATGTCGCCGTGGCTGAAAACCAGAACACGATTGCCGTCGTGCTTTCCGTCGCCGCCATTCCCCGAACCCAGACCTGCGCCAAGGCCGCCAACACGGCAGAGCCAAGCGTCAGCCCAACACCCACAGCCTCGGTTGAACCCAGACCGGCCTCAAGCCTTGGCCAGACGATGATGATAACGCCCGCAAAGCCCAGCATGACCGCCCCGATCCGCACGAACCGGAACCGCTCCCCCAATATCAGCGCCGCAAGAACCACCATCGCAATTGGGGTGACGAAGCGAATTGCAGTCACCTCTGGTAAAGGCAGAAATTTCAGGCCAGCAAAGCCCATTCCCATCGCGGTCGATCCGACAATACCCCGTACCGCGTGATTGCGCACCGACACCGTGCGGATTCCCTCAAAAATCCCTCCATGCGTCACCAGCCAAACAAGGATGATTGGCATCGCAACCGACGCGCGAAAGAACATCGCCTGGCCTGCTGGCACCCTATCCGCACCCTTGATGAACGCGCTCATCACCGTAAAAAGCGTGATCGCCGACAGCATCAGAAAGATGCCGCGCAGAATGTTGGGGCTGGGGCGGGCCATGTCTCTTCCCCTAACGTGGGTCAGCCGCCAGCGCCACCCATCGGGCTGATCCGCAGAATGGACGCCCCGGGCGCATCGATCAGCACCAGAAGATCGCCATCTGCCAGAACTTCTACGTCCCGCACACGCCCGACATCCGGCAGTAATCGCTCCTCACCCACGACCCGGCCACCCTCCAACTTCAACCGCATCAGGCCTCCAGGATTCAAAGAGGATACGAAAAGGTCTCCCCGCCAGGGCACAAACGCCGCATTGGCGGGATAAGCCCCCATCCCCCCCGGTGCGATCACCGGATCCCAATAATAAACCGGTTGCTCATATCCGTCAGCGATAGCTATCCCGTCACCCACATCCGTTCCGCTGTAATTGATCCCGTAAGAGATCACCGGCCAGCCGTAGTTTCGGCCCTGCTGTGGGCGGTTCAACTCATCCCCGCCCCGTGGCCCGTGTTCAACCGTCCAAAGCTCCCCCTGCCGCAGGATCGCGCCTTGAATGTTGCGGTGGCCGGTGGACCAAACGAAAGCCTGCCCTGCATTGTCGACCCAGATCACCTTGCCGATTGAATTCTGACCCTGCGCAAGGTCTGGCGATCCCCGATCGCCACTGGTGATCCAGACACCATCATCGGTCGGTATGATCCGACTGCCAAAGTGCTGCCCAGACCGCAGCGCGGGAGTCTGAACAAAGATGTCCTGCACGCCAACCAACATATTGCCCTGCAATTGACCACGTGCTGCTGCCAGTGCGACACCGCCCTGCACCGGTTTGGAATAGGTGAAATAGACAAGCCCCTCGCTGCCTGCGTCAGGCACCGCGGCCACATCCAATAACCCGCCCTGCCGGATCGCCTCAATCTGTGGCAAACCACCAATGACCTGAATTTCAGCCCCTGACGCATTCACGCGCTTCAGAACACCACCTCGCTCGGTCACTAGAAACCCACCATCCGGCAACGGTGTGATCCCCCATGGGAAATCAAAACCATTCGCAAAGACGCTCACCTCAATCTGGCTCGATGGAAGCTCCGGCGCGCGGGTCTGGTTTTCAAACGCAGGTGCAAAATCAGCATTGCGGCTGCCTTGGTCCACTTGCGCAAAAGCGGCGTTAGCCGTGAAGACAAGGGCAGTGGCGAAACGAAAGATCATCTGGAAACCTCCTGTTCTCTTAGAAAAGGTAAGCCGTCTCTCCGCCGTTCAAGCGCCCTCGCGCAATCGTGCCACCGCCCAGCGCGCGGCATCCGCGACCTCCGGGGCTGAATCGTCGAGCAAAGACTGAGCCGCCGAAACCAACGATTCATCCTTCGAATTTCCGATCGCATAAAGCACATTGCGCACAAACCGATCTCGCCCGATCCGCTTGATCGGCGAGCCTGAGAATTTCGCCCGAAACGCCGCATCGTCCAACACGACGAGCTCGGCCAAAGGCGGCGCCAGCAAATCCTCTCGCGCGGCATAGCGCGTCTCGGTCGCCTCTTGTGCAAACTTGTTCCACGGGCAGACCGCCAGACAATCATCGCAGCCATAAATGCGATTGCCCAGAAGCCCGCGCAGGTCCTCTTCAATGGGACCCTTATGCTCAATCGTGAGATAGGAAATGCACCGCCGCGCGTCGAGCTTGAACGGAGCCGGAAAGGCATCCGTTGGACACACATCAAGGCACGCCCTGCACGACCCGCAATTCTCCTGCCCCGGCTCATCCGGCTCGAACTCAGCCGTCGTGAAAATCGCTCCAAGGAAGAACCAGTTGCCCAGATCACGGCTCAGAAGGTTTGTATGCTTGCCCTGCCAGCCCAAGCCCGCCGCCGCCGCCAACGGCTTTTCCATGACGGGAGCGGTGTCGACGAACACCTTAATCTCACAGTCCGCTTGATCGACCAACCAACGCCCGACCCGCTTCAGGCGCTTTTTTACCAAATCATGGTAGTCCCGGTTCTGCGCATACACCGAAATCGCCGCCCGATCCTGGCGCTTCAACACCTCCAGCGGATTGTGGTCCGGGGTATAGGGCTCCGCCAACATGACAATAGACGTCGCCTCTGGCCAAAGCGCTGTCGGATCACCGCGCCAGGCCATCCGCTCGGCCAGCCATCCCATCTGTCCGTGACGGCCCGCCTCAATGAACTCCGCCAATCGTGCCGGCAAGTCCGGCAAAGCATCTGGTCGGCACACGCCAAAGCCGGTGAAACCTTCTTCGAAGGCTTTGGCCCGCAAGCCCTCTTTCAGGTCGCCCGGCATGGCGCACCTGTCTTTGGTTTGAAAATACTCCGGGGGTCTGGGGGCTGGCCCCCAGCGGGTCGGATTTGGCAAAGCCAAATTCGAACCAAATCAGAAATCCAGATCAGCGTAATGGGCTGGCTGCGGAAATCCGGGCACCTGATCGGCCAAGATCGACCGAAAGGCAGGCCGCGATTTGATCTTCGCATACCAGTCCTTGACCACCTCGGACCGGTTCCAGTCCACGTCTGACACATAGTCGAGACAGGACAGATGTGCCGCCGCAGCGAAATCAGCAAGCGTCATGTCATTGCCCGCAAGCCAGCGCCTCTGATCCAGCAACCATGCCATGTAATCAAGGTGATACTTGATCGCCTTCGCTCCGGCCTTGACGTTCGCACTGTCAGGATAGCCCGTGCCCATCACCTTGCGAAACACCCGTTCGCCCATCAGCTTTGTCGTGACCTCAGCGTTGAACTTGTCATCAAACCACGCCACCAACCGCCGCACTTCGTAGCGGCTATCAGCCCCCTGCGGCAGCAAGGCCGGCGCGGGAAAACTCTCCTCGAGATATTCACATATTGCCGTGCTGTCCGACAGCACCCGATTGCCCATCTTCAGGACCGGGACCTTGCCTGCCGGATTCCGCCGCAGGAAATCAGGCTCCTGCTCCCAATACCGCTCTTCGACAAGCTCAACCTCGATCCGCTTTTCAGCCAGACACAGCCTGACTTTGCGCGAAAACGGGGAGAGAGGATAATGGTAGAGGCGGTTCATTGATGGGGTCCAACGGCTTTTCCCTGTCATGCCTCAAGGGGCGGTCGCTGACAATGAAAACCCGCTACTCAAAACAGGACGCGCGACCATCCGCACGGATGGTTTCCGCTCCGTCCAGAATGCTAGCCGCTCGGGACCGCACGAAGGACGACGGTTGCGAGGCTGACCGGCTCTTGGGCGCAGGAAGGATCGCGGCCAGCCGCGCCGCCTGCACCGACGACAGATCAGCGGCTGAGACACCAAAATAGTGCACCGCGGCCGCTTCCACCCCGAACACACCTTCGTCGAATTCAGCCACGTTGAGGTACACCTCCAGGATCCGCTCCTTTGACCAGACTGCCTCAACCACGGGCGTGATCAGCGCTTCTAGCGATTTGCGCAACCACGACCGACCGTGCCAAAGGTACACGTTCTTCACCACCTGCTGCGAAATCGTCGATCCCCCGCGACCGCCGCCATCCTCCAAAGCGGCCTGAATGGCGTTGAGGTCGAGCCCCCAATGCAGGCAAAAGTTGGCGTCCTCAGCTGCGACCGCCGATCGGGCCATGACAGGCGCGATCTCATCCATCGACACCCAGGTCTGATCGACCCCGTTCACGCGTCGGCCTTCGGAAAACATGTAGGGCGTCGTCGGTGGATTGAGCGCGGTGTAGGCCACGGTCACTGCAAGAACCAAAGCGATCACAATCAAAACCCCCCGAAGCGCATACCTGATGACCCGGCGCACAAACAGGCCCGGACGATCCCGCCAACGGACGGTCTTTTCCTTCGATGTGTTGGATGTCTTAGCTTTGCGCGCCATGCCGCCATAGATGCCCGCCCGCGCGGATTGGTCAACCGGTTGGGATTACGCGGCGCACCTCATGTCACCGCAAAGCACCTTCGCCTCTGCGCCCCGGATCACTGGTCGTGCCACATCCCAGTCTGGACAGGTGACGTTGAGCATTTCAGGGAAAATCAGCTCAATCTCCGCCCGCAGGTCGTGATCCTTCAGGATGTGCGACCCGGGATAGAAACTTTCGCTGGGCACGCCGTCGGCCAGGACAATCTCATGCCCGTCAAACATCAGATGATGATAGCAAATATGCCGACGCGGGGCGCGGTGGATCGTATCTGCATTCACAAGATGTGTCGCAGCCACAAAGACTTCGTCCTCTCCGAACAGCAGTTCGGCGCGCCAGCCACTCACCAG
>JBCBCS010000068.1:0-16649 GCA_038530475.1 Pseudomonadota bacterium | reverse complement strand
TCAGCCGCCAGATAGCGCGTGGCGCTTTCAAGCGCGGCCTTGGCGATGCCCATGACGTTGTAATTCGGCGTCACGCGGGTCGAGCCCTGATAGGTCAGCGTGATCAGCGATCCGCCGTTTGGCATCAGCTCTGCTGCGCGGCGGGACACATCGATGAAGCTGTAGCAGGAGATGTCCATCGATTGCGCAAAGTTGGCGCGGCTGGTGTCGGAAACCCGGCCCGTCAGCTCTGTCTTGTCGGAATAGGCGATGGCATGGACCAGGAAATCGATGCTGCCCCAGCGGTCCTTGAGCGCCTCAAAGCAGGCATCAAGAGAGGTATCATCGGTCACATCGGCCTCGACAAGAAAGTCAGACCCGGCCTGCTCGGCCAGCGGCCTCACCCGCTTGAGCAACGCCTCTCCCTGGTAGGAAAACGCAAGTTCAGCCCCGGCGGCATGACAGGCCTTCGCTATTCCCCATGCGATTGAGCGGTCATTGGCGACCCCCATGATGAGCCCGCGCTTGCCTTTAAGTTCAATCATGACCGTACTCCAAAAGTTAACGCGGTTTGCGCTGGAATGGGGGCGGACGTCAAGTTTGGCTGTCGGCGCATTACACGAAGGAGCAGGGCATGTGCCCTGAGGCACAATCCAAGTTGCGTGTTAGATGGCGAGCCCAAGGACGGAGTCGCGATCCTCTGCCCTCAGAGGCAGCGCGTCGTATTCGAGCATCTCGATCTTGAGCTCTGTGCCGATCATCCGGAGGAAATACCGCACGTCGCACGTTGTGATCAGCTGGTCCTCTTCATCCAGAAATTCACACCTTACTTCGGCGATGACGGAGGCCTCACGCGATTTGCTGATATGTCGGAGCTCGGCCCGCGAATGATCAACGTTAAGATTGTCGAGGCCGCGCCGGTACTCGTTCAGTGTCAGAGCAAGATGTTCAGGCGCCAGAACGAGGATCATCTTGTCTTCTATGAAGATCGACGTCGGAAAGGCGAAGAATTGTTGGAGCTTCGCAAATTCAGACCGTGACAAGGCATCGGAAACGTCATCAATCAGTTTTTGGACCTGGTCCTGCACAATAACCCCCTAACGATCACTCAAAGAACTTTGACTGCCTCGAATAGACAACAGATCGGCTCTCCCGGGGCGGTTTTCGACGTTCTCCGGCCCTAAAGCGTCATATCGCGTAGCGTCATGGGGCTAGATTGACGCGATCAACCGCTTCAATCAGCTTCAATCAGCGAATTTGCTGAGCAGCATTGACCCGTTTGTGCCGCCAAACCCGAAGGAGTTCGTCATCACCGTGTCGAGGCCTGCGTCGGCTTTGTATTCGGTCGCAATTTCTTCCGGCTTGAGCGCCGGATCCAGATTTTCGACGTTGATCGACGGGATGATGTAGTCGCCCTGCAGCGCGAGCAGGCAATACACAGCCTCTTGCGCGCCGGTTGCGCCTTGGCTGTGGCCGGTCATCGATTTGGTGGAGCTGATCGGCGGCGTCGATCCGTCGCCAAAGACGCGGCGGACAGCTTCAACTTCGCCAACATCGCCAACAGGCGTAGACGTGCCGTGGGCGTTGATGTAGCTCACCGATCGCCCTTCGGGCAGGGTCGTGAGCGCCCCGCGCATGGCCCGCTCGCCGCCTTCGCCAGAGGGCGCGACCATGTCGGCGCCGTCGGAAGTGGCTGAGAAGCCTGTGACCTCGGCGTAGATTTTGGCACCCCGCGCCTGGGCATGCTCAAAGCTCTCCAGCACCACCATCGCACCACCGCCTGCGATCACGAACCCGTCGCGGTCCGCGTCAAACGCGCGGGAGGCGCGCTCCGGCGTGTCGTTGTATTTGCTCGACATCGCGCCCATCGCGTCGAAGAGGCAGGAGAGCGTCCAATCGAGCTCCTCACCGCCGCCACCGAACATCACGTCCTGATGCCCCAGCGCGATCTGCTGTGCCGCCATGCCGATACAATGCAGCGAGGTCGAGCAGGCCGAGGTGATCGAGAAATTCATGCCCTTGATCTTGTAGGCCGTCGCAAGGTTGGCCGAGACGGTCGAGGACATGGTCTTCGGAACTGCAAAGGGTCCGATCCGCTTGGTCGATCCGGTCTTCAGCACCGTTTGGTGCGCCGTGAGCATGGCCGATGTGGACGGCCCGCCCGAGCCCGCAATCAGGCCCGTCTTGGGGTTGACGACCTCTGCTTCTGTCAGCCCGGCATCTTCAATCGCCTGACCCATTGCGATGTAGGCGTAGGCGGCCCCTGGTCCCATGAACCGTAAGGTTCGCTTGTCGACGTGGTCGGCCACGTCCAGCTTCAGGGTGCCAGCGACCTGAGAGCGAAAGCCGTGCTCCTTCATCTCATCTGACGCGACGATGCCCGATGTGCCGGCCCGCAGGGCGGCGTCCACTTCGGTCGCGGAATTGCCGATGGGGGACACGATCCCCAATCCTGTAATGACGACGCGTCGCATGACGGCTCCCCTGTTTGGCTTTAGGCCTGTCTATTTGAGCACCTTCTGAGGGGCAAGGCCCGCGCGGTCCCCGGCGACGTGGCGTTTGGAGATTGGTGGCATCGCGGTAGGATGCATCCATTGATAACCGCCAATGGACAGATTTCATGACCGACCCTTTTCAAGATCCCGACGCCGCCGGGCCCGATTTCATTCGCGCCTTTGCCGATTCAATGGAGCAACGGCAGACTGATCCGACGATGGAAGCAATTGTCGAGGCCTATCTGGACCGGCTCAGCTTTTCTGCTGACACGCGCTGCCTTGAGGTGGGTGCAGGGGCAGGGGCGGTGACCCGTCGGATCGCGGCGCGGGCCGATCCTGCGGAGGTGATCGGCTATGAACCCTCCGAGCTTTTCGTGGCAGAGGCCCGCACGCGAGCCGGAACTGCGAGCAACCTGCGCTTCGAGGTCGCCGATGGCGCGGATTTGCCGGAAGAGGACGGGGCTGCCGATTATGTCATCCTGCACACGGTGCTGACCCACACGACGACGCCGGATGTCCTGTTGGCAGAGGCGTTTCGGGTGCTCAAGCCCGGTGGTCAGCTCGTTGTCTGCGACGTGGATTTCTCAAAGGCCAGCTTTGCGTCGTTCCAGAATGATCCGCTGGACGTTTGCGCCAAGGCGTTTGTTGAGATCTTCGTGACCGATCCGCATCTTGTGGGCAAAGTCTCTGGATTGATGCAGGAGGCCGGTTTCACGATCGACCATTTCGGGGTTCAGAGCCGGGTGATCACGCAAGCGCGGCACATGCTGCCGTGGGTGTCCGAGACAGTAAAGGTGATGCAGGCGCGGGGCCAGATCGGGGAGGATCTGGCCCGGGCGCTCGAAGCGGAGCATGAAAGGCGCGTGAGGGCCGGAACGCTTTATGGCTATCAGGCCGTTGCCACGGTCGTTGGCCGCAAGCCAACGTAGTGGGCGGCGATCAGGTGTAGCGCTTGATGGCCTCCGCACTTGCGATGATGGCGTCCTTGACCGGAATATAGGTGAAGCCCAGCACCCGCTCTGCCTTGCTGGCGTTCACATCAAGGTTCATGCCGAGGCTGGAGGCCACGAGCTTTGCGTCCGCCATGAACGGCGCGAGCATCTTGATGAGCCAACCGGGCGCTTCCCGGGTCGGCGTCTTGAGGCTGGAATCGTAGGATTTGAGGATCCGGGCGGTGTCAATCAGCTTGGTCGTGCCCGCGTTGGCGGCAAAGCGTTCTCCGAAGGCGGCTTCATTGTCGATGGCGGTCACGTGCATCATCGCCACGTCCCGGACATCAACGCAAACCAGTGCGATGGGGGGCGCGAAGGGCAGTTTGCCGGTCATGAGTTGCTCAATCAGCTCCAGAGATGTGCCATAGCGGCTGTCCATCGGCGGGCCGTAAACCGCACCTGGGTTGATCGTGGTCAGGATCATGTCAGGGTTCTCGGCGACGAAATCCCACGCCGACCGTTCCGCAAGCGTCTTTGAGGCCTCATAGGCGCTTACGGGGGGCGTATTCGGTGTGGTCCAGTTGCTCTCGTCTGACGGCGCGTCCTTCGGCTTGTCGGCCTGCTTGTAGATGGCCGCACAAGAGGAGGTCAGGATCACACGGTTGATCCCGGCGGCCTTTGCCGCCTTCATCGCCCGCAACGTGCCTTCAACGGCGGGGCGGATCAGATCTTGCGGGTCTTTGGGTTCACCGCGCGGGAAGGGAGAGGCCGTGTGCATCAGCACATCGCAGCCTGCCATCGCCTCCATCCAGCCGTCATCTTTTTCGAGATCGAGATACGCGAATTCGAGCGGCTTGCCGGGAAACAGCTCCTCCAGCTCGCCCTTACGTTTTTCGGACCGGATCGAGGCGCGGACCTCATAGCCTTTCTCGAACAGCTCCCTCAGGATGTGTTTGGCGATGAAACCGGATGCGCCGGTGACGAAGACTTTGGTCATTGGGAGACTCCTATGGACTGGCACAGCATGTCGAAGGCCATCGCCTCGTCCGCGCCAGTGAGGTTTTGATCAATCACCAGGTCGAGGTGAAAGAATATCAGTTTGGTAATGAATTCGATATTGGGGCCGCGCACCTGCCCGGCGGCGAGGGCGTCGTTCATCCACATCGCCATCTCAGCGAAATGAGCGTCTGCGGCGGCGCGGGCGTCCGGACTGGCGAGCCCGGACTCCAACAACACATGCATGGCCTTGTGATGGGTTGGGTTTGCGGTCGCCCAGGTAAGGTAGCCATCCCAATTGGGCCGCATGGTCGCGCGGGTGAAACTCCTGTCCTCTGGCACGCTGAGCGCATTTGACATGCCGCGCTTGATCATCAGATACGCGCCATCGATCAGGCTTTGCTTGGTCGGATACGCATTGAAGAGCGTGCCATTCGAAACGCCCGACGCCTTAGCGATTTGTGCGGTGGACACGCCCACTCCTGCCTTCAAAATCAGGCCGATGGCCGCATTTGCGATCTGGATTTGACGCTCATTCATGCTAGAGTAAATACTCTAGAGTGACCAGTCAGTCAATATAGCTACCCAAGTTTGCGCGCAGTTCCCATGTAGATGATGGTCTTCAACGGCAGCTGGCCAAAGGTCGGGTCGAGCCGTTTGTTAAGTCCGCGTGGCCCGAGCCCCGTCATCTTGCCAACCTCAAGCCCGGCCTGCTCCAATCCTGATTTGAGTTCGGCTGGCGTGATGAACATCTCCGGATCATGGGTGCCTTTTGGCAGCAGACGCAGCACGTCTTCGGCCATGGTGATGACGGCCAAACGTGCAAGGATGTTGCGGTTGATCGTGTCGAAAAGAAACAGCCCGCCGGGCTTCAGCACGCGAGCCACTTCGTTAAGGACTTGTTGCAGATCCTGCACATGTTCGAGCACATCAACGCATGCCACGGCGTCAAACTGGCCGTCTGAGTAGGGCAGTCGTTCACCCACGCCGACGTCATAATTGATCGTTCGCCCGCCCTCAGCCGCGTGGGCGCGTGCAGCCTTAATCGCGTCCTTGGCAGGATCGATGCCGGTGACGCGCGCGCCGCGATCGTCCAGCGCCTCAGCGAGGAAACCGCCCGCGCAGCCCAAGTCGAGGACCTCCGTGCCATTCCAATCGATGAAGCGGTCGAAATAGGCCAGCCGCCCCGGCACCATATTCTTGAGAGTGCGCACCCAGCGGATGTCATCAGACCACCAGTTCGCGGCCACATCGTCATAGATGGCAAGGTTATTGCGGGCTGTCTGGGGCATCGGATTTGGTCTTTCTAGGGAAGGGCAAGACATAGGGCACGCGCGACTGGTAGCGGCGGAAGCGGTCTTTATAGATGGTGGTGAAGCGACGTTCCTTATGAAGCGGGGCCACGACGCAGTAGATGGTCCACGCCACCGCAAGGACAAGCTGATCGGGCGTGTAGGTGGGCATTGTCCACAGTGTAAAGGCGAAGGACACATAGATTGGCTGCCGGATGATCCGGTAGAAGCCATGGGTCGGCATATCCGGAAACTTGGGGGCCTTGTCGTGCAGCATGGCGAACCATCCCAGCATGCCCGATTGTAACTGGAAGCCGCTTTGTATGATCGACAGGCCGAGCAGCGCCCATGACGTCGCGTAGAGCGCCGACATGACCCAGAAAACCACGCCCTCCGCCTGCCACAAGATCACGCCAGATGGTGACCAAAAGGCAAAAGTCAGCGCCAGTTGCAGCGACGCGATGAGCGCGTAATGCGTGGTGGCAAGCCGTTCATCGGGTCCGATCAGGGCGAGGATCTTGCGCCCGCGTCCTGTCAGAAGGAACGAATGCAGCAGCGGAAATTGCAGGATGAGGAGCGCATTGGCGAGGTAGGCAAACGGGTAAGGCACCGTGCCCCAGCTCTCGCTCAGCCCGAAGAACAGGTGATAAATCATCAACCCCACGCCAAGCGCGAACGCCCCGTGGGTGAGGGCGCCGAAGGTCAGGGCGGTGAGGATACGACTGCTGCTTTGCATACGCGTTCAACGCAGCAGGTCGCCAAAAGGATCATAGGTAAATTGCCGCAGCCCCCAGGGGCTCAACTCTCGCTCAGCGCGACCTTCATGTCTTTGACCTCATAGATCACTTCACCGTCGGCTTCGACGATGCCATCAGCGACGCCCATCGTCAGGCGGCGGGTTTGGACGGCTTTGGTGAAGTCGATCTTGTAGGTGAGCATCTTGCGATCCGGCCGCACCATACCCTTAAGCTTCACCTCGCCCACGCCCAAGGCATAGCCGCGTCCGGTCCAACCGCGCCATCCGAGGTTGAAGCCGGTCAATTGCCACAGGCCGTCAAGACCCAGACAGCCCGGCATGATCGGGTTGCCGGGGAAGTGGCAGTCGAAGAACCACAGGTCCGGCTTGATATCAAATTCCGCCAGCACATGCCCTTTGCCATGTGCGCCGCCGTCGCCGGAGATGTCGGTGATCCGGTCCATCATAAGCATTGGCGGTTCGGGCAATTGCGCATTGCCAGGTCCAAACAGCTCTCCGCGGGCGCACTTCAGCAGGTCGTCACGGTTAAACGTGGTTGGATAGTCGGACATCTCGGGGCTCGCCTCTTCTGCGTCTTGATGGTTTCAAGGTCAGCGCCCCCTAGCATTGCAGCCTCCGAGAGGGCAAGGGCCGTGGCAGCGGTAGCACGTGCACCACGCGAGGCGTTCAGATGCGAGTGTTTCGCAGGTTCTGTTTGATATCCTGCCCCATCTTCCCATATAGAGAACGAAGAAAAGGAACGGTTTCGATGTCACAGACAACGGCACAGGATCGCAGCTCTGAATGGCTGGCTAGTGCGGGTTTGCGCCCGACGCGTCAGCGCATGGCGCTCGCTGGTTTGCTTGTAGGCGATGGGCGGGACCGCCACGTCACCGCCGAAAGCTTGTTTGAGGCCGCCGGGCAATCCGGAGAAAAGGTGTCGCTCGCCACGGTCTACAACACCCTGCGTGCGTTTTGTGACGCGGGCCTGTTGCGGGAAATCACTGTCGATGGCTCCAAGAGCTATTTTGACACCAACATGTCCGACCA
This sequence comes from Pseudomonadota bacterium, assembly GCA_038530475.1. Taxonomy (GTDB): domain Bacteria; phylum Pseudomonadota; class Alphaproteobacteria; order Rhodobacterales; family Rhodobacteraceae; genus Octadecabacter. The sequence continues at coordinate 9,169 of JBCBCS010000068.1, read as the reverse complement.
CCCGCATTTCTACTGGGAAGACGACAACCGTCTGTCTGATGCGCCGTCCGACCAGCTTGAAATCGCCCGCATCCCGACGGCGCCCGAAGGCGCCGAGATTGCATCGGTCGACGTGGTGATCCGCTTGCGCCGCAGCTAGGCGCGCGTTTTTCCCGGCGCCCAGTTGGATTGATCCTTTCGGCACAGTTGCACCGCGCCTGAACGGGCGCATGAAACTGCGGGCGCGATGACCTCAGCGGTGATGCGTGGGACGGTGCTGTTGACTTTGCAGGTGTCGATGTCGCGACCGCCGGTCGCATAAATCTCGCCCAACTTCACGCGGCGTTAACCTTCGACAGGTCAAGGTTCGGACATGACCTACGATCCCGCGCTGCCCCGCCCCGCCTATCTGCCGATGCCCCGCCCAACCCATTACGCCGTGTCTTTGCGGCTTGCGCCGGAGGCTGAGGATTGTCTGATCCCCAATGTGACGCTGTTGCGGCTTTGCGTGGCGTTGGCGATGCAGCGCACCCGTTTTGATCTGATCGCCGCCGTCGTGCTGCCGCGCGAACTGCATATGCTGTGTGAGGTCGCCGATAGAAGTCTTGGCATGGACCGCGCCATCCGGATGATCTGCTCAACCTTCGAGGAACACGCGAATATGGATGGCCCGATCTGGCAGGCGCAGGAGGACCCGCTTGAGATCAGCCCCGCTGTGCTGGCGCTTCGCGCTCGGTTCATTGAGGCAGCCCCCGTGCGCGCCGGTCTTGTGGGTCGCGCTGAGGATTGGCCACATTCTTCAGTTCACAAACGCGGTGAGCTTGGCATCGCCGTGGCCTGATCTCTGTGGCCGCGGCTCAAAACCATTGTCCAGGTTCCATCAATCCCAAATCCAGAAGCTGTTGCGAATGCCACTGAAACGGTGTCGAGTTGTGCCATTTGAAGGTTTCGATATCGAAAGTTGACCCTGGGTTCCGCTTGAGCGCCTTCGCCGTCCGGAACGAACACACCGCCGCCGTAAGGTTGTGGTGCCATGGACAGGCATAGGTGTTGTATTCTTCGTCCGTAAAGGTGTGATCCGGCAGAAAGACCAGTCCTGGCTTATTGCGAAACAGCGACACACGGTCGATCCGGCGGCGCGGGACGGGGATGTGTTCTTCGAACCGCCAGCGCAGCCCGCCGAAGAAATCGAGCTGACGTTCCTTGGGGTTGTTCCAGCGGTCCTTGCGGGCCAGCGCGTAATATCCCGTCTTGTCGAGATGCGCATCCTCAATGCAGACCGCATTGGTGTTCTGCCACAGATCACCGGTGTAAAGGTCGACCACATAGGTCAGGATCGTGTCGCGACGTTCTTCGACGTTGAAGGCGATCATCTCTCCGACGGTGCGGTGTTCGCAGAACGGGTGGAACAGGAATTCGGCGTTGTAGCAGTAGTAAATCCAGACGTCGCCCACCGCCTGCATGACGCCGTTGACGATTGTCTCAAGCGCCGCTTCGGCGGCCAGATTGGCATTCACCCGGATGACCTTGTCCGCCACGTCAGGGGCCACGTCCCACTCGGGCATGGCAAAGAGGATCACGTGACGGAACCCGGCATCGAGGTGATGGCGTAGGGTCGCGTCAATCTCCACCTCATCCTCCGCGAGGATCAGCGCAATCGGTCCTTTGGTGATGCTCGGTGCCCCGTCTTTGAGGAAGGCGTCAACGCTCTGGTGGTGGATCATTGTCCTGCTCTTGTTTGGTTGGGGGATTGTCCGAGAAACCGGCCTTCATTGCAAGCGCCGGGACGTTTGGATAAGGGAGGGCCTTGACCCGTTTCCTAACCATCATGGCCGCCCGATGACACAGTCCAAAGCCAAGACCAAAAAGCTCTTCATCAAGACCTACGGCTGTCAGATGAATGTCTATGACAGCGAACGCATGGTCGAGGCGCTGGGCGGACAGGGCTATGAGGAAACGTCAACGCCCGAAGATGCGGACATGATCCTGCTGAACACCTGCCACATCCGCGAAAAGGCGGCCGAGAAGGTCTATTCCGAGCTCGGGCGCTACAAGGGCCTTAAGACCGCAAATCCGGAGCTGAAGATCGGTGTGGCGGGCTGTGTGGCCCAGGCCGAGGGCGAAGAGATTATGCGCCGTCAGCCGATGGTGGATCTGGTCGTCGGCCCCCAAAGCTACCACCGCTTGCCCGCGATGGAGGATGCCGTTGCCAAAGGGGAGAAGGCGCTCGACACGGATTTCCCGGTGGAAGATAAGTTCCAGACGCTCAAGACACGCTCTGCGAAGAAGCGCGCGCCGACGGCGTTTCTGACTGTGCAGGAAGGCTGCGATAAGTTCTGTGCCTTCTGTGTCGTGCCCTATACGCGCGGCGCCGAAGTGAGCCGCCCGGCAGAGCGCGTCCTGCGCGAGGCCCGTGAACTGGTTGATGCGGGCGTCCGGGAAATTACGCTGCTGGGTCAGAACGTGAACGCCTATAATGGCCATGACGGTGGTCTCGCGGGGCTGATCTGGGCCCTAGACAAGATCGACGGTCTGGAACGCATCCGTTTCACCACGTCTCATCCAAACGATATGGATGACGCCCTGATTGAGGCGCATGGCACCTGCGACAAGCTGATGCCTTACCTGCACCTGCCGGTGCAATCCGGTTCCGACCGGATCCTCAAGGCGATGAACCGTAAGCACACGGCGGAGGAGTATATCCGCCTGATTGAGCGCATCCGAGCTGCCCGCCCCGATCTGTTGTTGTCGGGCGATTTCATCGTCGGCTTCCCCGGCGAGACCGATGCGGATTTCGAAGATACGATGGCCCTCGTGCGCGAGGTCCATTACGGCCAGGCCTATTCGTTCAAATATTCCACCCGTCCCGGCACGCCGGCGGCGGAGAAGCCGCAATTGCCGGAAGAGGTGATGTCCGATCGGCTGCAGCGGCTGCAAGCGCTCTTGCGGGAGCAGCAACGGACGACACAGGACAGCATGATTGGCAAGCGGGTGAAGGTGCTGTTTGAGAAAGCGGGCCGCGAAGCAGGGCAAATGATTGGCAAATCCGAATACCTGCATGCAGTTTTTGCAACCGCGCCAGACGTGGCGGTTGGCGATTTGCGGGAAGTGGAGATCGTTCGATCTGCGCCCCATTCGCTCGAAGGAGCGCTGATTTAGCGCGTTTGTCCGCCAGATTGATGCGTGCTGCGTAACCACCTGTCGTCAGGTGTAATTTTGCGCAATTTCTTCCTCAATCGCCCCATTAACCAAGCTTTGTTGACGATTTGGACACAATATGTGGTTAATTTATCTTTTAATGTGGCCAAAACTTGGTAACCATGTGGAGATAATGTGACGCAAAGTCACTTCGGGGGCATCACGTGTGTCCGAAACGTCAAAACAGGACTCGAGCAAGAAACCGATTACGCTGCAGGAGATTGAGTATGAGAATGGGACAGAGAGTGCTTGCTGGGCTGGGGATGGCCCTCGCTGGCGCGCTGGCAATGGCGACACCCGCCGCTGCACAGCAGACAATCACGGGGCTGAGTTATGAGCCGACGATCTGGGTTGATCCGGACGGCTGCACCCACTGGGTAATGGATGATGGCTTTGAAGGTTTCATGTCCCCACGGCGGAACCGCGATGGATCTCCGATCTGCATGCGATCCGAGATTTGCGGCGTGGTGCCCACGGACACGCTCTTTGCTACGGACGAGGAATGGATCGCCGAAGCCGACAAGCAGCGTTTGATGGCGTTCTTCGATCAGGCAGATGCCTTTGGCTTCCTGATCTATGGCCACACCGACAGCCGGGCATCGGATGAATACAACATGGATCTGAGCAACCGCCGCGCCAACATGGTTGCTGGCATCGCCCAGGACGGCGGGTTCCGTGTCGTCGATGTGCGCGGTTTCGGAGAGCGGATGCCGCGCGCTGACAACCACACCGCCGCCGGCATGGCACAGAACCGCCGCGTCGAAATCTACTGCATTCGCTAAGGAGCCGGACAGATGAATACATTGAAAGTCTTGGGCTTCGTTGCATTGGGCCTCTCGGTGAGCGGTTGCGGTGAAGTGCTGGTGAGCCAACTTGAAGGCGGTCAACGGACCGGCGCAGAGCGCTGGGTCGACGCGGGCCGCGATGAAAAGAGCCTGACGCAGCTGGTGGCGGGCATTTGGGTTGATCCCAATGGTTGCGACCACTGGATCATCGACGACGGTATCGAAGGTTACCTGTCCGAGCGTCTGACGCCGGATGGCCGCCCGGTTTGTTCCGGTGTTGCGCCGCCGTCCACGGTGGTGGGTCCGTTCCAGGGTGGCACCAGCATCGCCGACCCGCTTTGAGGTCAGCCAATTCTCGAACCAAAAGGGGTCGCGGTCTTGCCGCGGCCCTTTTTTGTTTCAATTTGATGAATATCCGCAGCCCACGCTTGAACCTGCCCAGCGGTCGGGTTTTGATGCGACTAAGCAATTTTTTGGAGACGTGATTGGCCACCACATCGCTGCCCCCGACCCCGTATGAGCAAGACGCACAGCCGGTGGTTCTCGAATTTCCTGACAACTTTCTGTTGATTGACCTGTGCGGTGAGCATGACCGCAATCTTGCTGAGATAGAGCTGAAGCTGAATGTGCAGATCCTGCGCCGAGGCAATCAGCTGTCGATCCATGGGGAGCCGGACGCGACCGCTGAGGCCGCGGAAGTGCTGAACGCGCTTTATGAGCGGCTTGAGGCCGGGCGCGCGGTGGAAACAGCGGATATCGACCGCGAGGTGCGGATGGGTGCCTCCGAGAAATCGACCGGCGCTCGGGTGGGTGATCAGATGGAGCTGATCAAGGGCCCTGACGGCGACCGGGTTGAGATCAAGACCCGCAAGAAGATCGTAGAGCCGCGCACGGCGGCGCAAAAGGCCTACGTGCGGTCCTTGTATGAGAATGAGCTCGCTTTTGGCATTGGACCCGCAGGCACGGGCAAGACCTACTTGGCTGTCGCGGTGGGGGTGAACCTGTTTATCGGCGGCCATGTTGACCGGATCATCCTGAGCCGACCGGCGGTCGAGGCGGGCGAGAAGCTTGGCTTCCTGCCCGGCACACAGGACGAAAAAGTCGATCCCTACATGCAGCCGCTTTACGATGCGCTGAACGATTTTCTACCCGCCAAGCAGGTGACGAAGCTGCGAGAGGAAAAGAAGATTGAGATCGCACCGCTGGCCTTCATGCGGGGCCGGACGTTGTCGCGGTCCTTCGTGGTGCTGGATGAGGCGCAGAACGCGACCTCGATGCAGATGAAGATGTTTCTGACACGTTTGGGCGAGGGGAGCCGCATGGTCATCACTGGCGACCGCACCCAGATCGACCTGCCGCGCGGGGTGCAATCGGGCCTGCGCGATGCGGAGAGGTTGCTGGCGGATATCAAGAACATCGGGTTCAACTATTTCTCGTCGAAAGACGTGGTGCGGCACCCGCTTGTGGCCGCCATCATCGAAGCCTACGAGGCCGATGAGCAGCAGTGAGGACCGCCCAGCGCCGCGCCTCTTTCGTGTGCGCGGTCAGATGGTCATCCTGGATGAGGATATCGCCGCGTTCTTTGGGCGGACGACGACGGCCGTGAACCAGAACCGCGCTAGGCGCGCGGCCAGATTTCCCGAAGATTACGCGTTTCAACTGACTGAAAACGAATGGGAAAACTTGATGTCACAAATTGTGACGTCAAGTGAGGACAGGGACCGGTCACAAATTGTGATAGGTTCGGATGCGAAAAATGCCGATCTTCCCGAACCTAACCCGTCACAAATTGTGACAGGTTCTAAAGCATCGACGACAAAGCACCGATCCACTCTTCCCTGGGCCTACACAGAACACGGTTTCGTCATGCTTGCCATGTCGTTTCGCGGCGAGGAGGCGGACCGGATCGCACGGGTCGTGACCGACACCTTCGTCGCCCATCGCACCGGCACTTTGCCGCGGGACAAGGTTCTGACGGGCGGTGATGCGGCGCGGCGGCGCAACTCGCTAAGGGTCAAGATCATGGATATGATTGATGGGATCGCCGCGATGCCGTTGCCCACTGGATCAACAGCGGCAGAAGAGCTTGAGACGAGCACAGCCAAGGCGCTGGGCCGGGTGAAAGCGTGGCTGGATCAGCCGAAGTTGGAGAATGCCAAGCTGGACGCGGAGATTGCCAAGCTCGCCGCCGACACCCAGAAAGCCTATACCGAGATCGCCAAGATGGAGGCGGAAACGGCGCAGATCTGGGCGGATACAGTGCTCAAGAGGCTGACAGCGGTGCAGCAATTACGTGAGATGGCGGCGCAAATTGAACGGGACGACCTGACTGACATGCTTGAGCAGCAATTCGACCCATCGCGGGCAATTGACGTCTCGCCCATGCCGAAGATCGACGATGACAGTTGAGGTGATCCTCGAAGATCCGCGGTGGGGCAATCTGAATCCGCTGGCGGAACGCGCCGTCGATGCGGCCATGGCGGGTGCGGGGCTCGATCCGGACGCGTTCGAGGTCAGCCTGCTGGCCTGCGATGACGCCCGTATTGCCGCGCTCAACGCGGATTTCAGGCAGAAGGGGGCGCCGACCAACGTGCTGTCCTGGCCATCCGAGGAACGGGGCGCCGAGACCGACGGCGACCGCCCCGATGCGCCAGACCTCCCGATGGATGCCGAACTGGGCGACATCGCCATTTCCTACGACACCTGCGCCCGCGAGGCGGAAGAGGCGGGCAAGCCATTTGATCACCACGTCACCCACCTTATCATTCATGGCACGCTTCATTTGCTGGGCTTTGACCACATCCGTGACGGCGATGCCGCGCTGATGGAGGAGCTTGAGACTGAAATTCTTGGAAATCTGGACATCCCGGACCCATATTCGTAACACTTTTCTTCTATGGCCGCGTGTGATGCGGCCAATTTTGGACTTGGAGACAATGGGCGACACGACCGATCCGTCCTCTAGTGCGGCGCACAGCGCGCAGCAGGACAGCAACGAACCTTCCCAGAACACCGCGCAGCGGGGCTTCTTCGGTCGCGTGGTCGCGGCACTTAGCCCGTCTGATGTGGATGAAACCCCTTCCGATCAACCGACCTACCAGCCCAGCGCTGAAACGCGGGGCATGGCGAACCTGCGCAACAAGCGGGTTGAGGACGTCATGATCCCCAAGGCGGATATTTCCGCAGTGCCGGTCACGATCTCAAAGGATGATCTGGTGCATGTGTTCCGCGACAGTGGCTTCACCCGTCTGCCGGTGTTTGACGGCACTCTGGACACGCCGATTGGCTTTGCCAATCTGAAGGACTTCGCGCTCAATCACGGGTTCAACGGCAATTCCAAGGCATTTGATCTGCGAGGCCTGACGCGCGAGTTGTTGTTTGTGCCGCCCTCAATGCCCCTCGGTGTGCTGCTCCAAAAGATGCAGACCGACCGGACGCATATGGCGCTGGTTATCGACGAATATGGCGGCACAGACGGGCTGGTGACCATCGAAGACCTGATCGAACAGGTCGTGGGCGAGATCGAGGATGAACATGACGTCGACGAAGACGCGCTCTGGGTCGAAGAAAAGCCCGGCGTGTTCATGGTCGAAGCCAAGGCGCCGCTTGATGAGTTCGAGGCTCAGATTGGCCTCGGTCTGACCGACCATGACGAGATCGATGAAGAAGATATCGAGACGTTGGGCGGGCTCGTCTTTATGCTGGCAGGGCACGTTCCGGCGCGCGGAGAGGTGATCCCGCACCCTGAAGGGCCGGAGTTTGAAGTGGTTGAGGCTGATCCCCGCCGGATCAAGCGTCTGCGTGTCCGATTGGCCGGACCAATCGGTGGCTAGGCTGCATCCAAGTGAGTTGAGGGACAGGTTTACGGGCTGGCGTCGCGCGGCCCGTCTGGCTGTTCCGATCGTCCTCGGCGCTGTGATGGCGCTCGCGCATGAGCCGTGGGTGCCGGGGTTTGCGGCCCTGATGTTGGGGCTGGTGATGGCCTCTTTGATCCTTCCTTTGGCGCGGCGGCGTGCCGCGTGGTTTGGCTGGCTTCTGGGCCTTGGTTATTTCGCAGTCACGCTGCGCTGGATCGTAGAGCCGTTCCTGGTCGATTTGGCGCGGCATGGCTGGATGGCGCCCTTTGCCCTGATCCTGATGGCCGGGGGCCTTGCGCTGTTTTGGGCATTGGCCGCGTGGTTCGCACGGTGGTTGGCGGGCGGGCGGCCTTCGGTGATGCTGTGGCTCGCCGTGACATTGACCCTGGCGGAGCTTGCCCGGGCCTACGTCTTCACCGGGTTTCCGTGGGGGATGGTCGGTTACGGTCTGATCGGTGAATTGGCGGATGTTCTCTTTCCCCTCTTTGGTCCGCACGGGGCCAATCTGTTCGTGTTCGGGATGGCCGGTGGGATCGCTTATTGCCTGCATCGCGGCTGGACGCTGGTGTGGCCGGGCCTTGTGGGGGTGCTGTTTGCCCTGATCGGTCTTAATGCAGTGACGGCGACAACCATCCCTCAGACAGAGAATACGGTGCGGATCATTCAGCCCAACGCGCCACAGCACCTCAAATGGGATCCGGAATGGATGCCGGTCTTCTATAACCGCGCGCTGGAACAGACGGCGTCCGGCGATGTTGCGGATGCGGTGATCTGGCCGGAAACTTCAGTGCCAGCACTTCTCAATTATGCAGAGCCCTTGCTCAGCGATATCTCGGCGGCGGCGCGGGGCGCGCCGGTCTTGGCCGGGGCGCAACGCCGGGAAGGAGAGGAGTATTTCAATTCCGCTGTGCTGATCGAAGGCGAAGGGATCATCGCCGATGTCTATGACAAGGCGCATCTGGTGCCGTTTGGCGAATACATCCCTTTTGCTCATGTCCTCACGCCCCTTGGCCTGCAGGTAATCGTGGATCAGGTTGCCGGTTTTGCCGCCGGGGACGGGGACGGACTGATGCAGATCGAAGGGCTCGGATTGGTCCGCGTGTTGATCTGCTATGAAGGCATTTTTGCCGAAGAGATCCAGCGCGGGGAGCAGCGGCCAGAGGCGCTTGTGATCATCACCAACGATGCGTGGTTTGGCACCGGGGCGGGACCGCGCCAACATCTGACGCAGGCCCGGGCGCGGGCCTTGGAACAGGGGGTGCCGGTGATCCGGTCCGCCAACACCGGCATTTCAGCGGTGATCGATCCGCGGGGTGAGGTTGTGGCGTCGCTCGCGCTCAATGCGGCGGG
>JBCBCS010000067.1:0-16659 GCA_038530475.1 Pseudomonadota bacterium | reverse complement strand
CATTTTCCCGCGTGGAATTGACAACTTTTGCAACTTCGGACGTGCCTGCGGTCGCCTTGGCTACCAGCTCCGACAAGTCATTTAGAGCCCCGGCAGTTTTTTCCAAAGTCGTCGCTTGGGTCTCGGTCCTGTGCGACAGTTCCACGGTCGCAGAACTCACTTCATTGGCATTGCCATCGATCTGGTTTGCACCGATAAAAATGCGCGATAGAGCTGAGCCAAGTCCATCAATCGCCGCGTTGAAATCGTGGCGCAGGACTTCGTATTCCTCCGGCATCGGGTCTTCAATCCGCGAGCGCAAATCACCGTTTGACAGTTTCGAGAGGCTGGATTGCAATGTGCGCACAACCTGCGCCTGTGCTTCGGTCATCTCTCGCTCACGCCGAACCTTCGCGGCTGCTTCCTTGTAACTTTCGGTAACGTCTGATCCCAACAGGATGCTGCCGCGTATATCGCCCTTGTGATCTTTGACAGGGGACAAGCTGCCCTGAACAATGACTTCCTTCGCACCGAAGCTGACGCGAAAGTGATCGAAAATGCCGTTGTCCGCGGCGACGTATTCCCAGAAATCCGTGTGATCGTCGAGCTTGGCAATGGGTTGGATCACCCCGGAACAATTCATGCCCACAATCTCGTCGAGGGGAATACCCACGATTTCCGAAAAGGTATCATTAGCGACACGTACCTTGCGATCCCTTGTGATCTCGACCCGTCCTTGGCCGCCGTCAATCGCCTGCATGAGGGTCTGGCTTTGCATTTGATACGTCTGGTCTTTCCAGTCCAGGACGTAGCCGATCGTGTTGCCGGCGCTGTCGCGCACGACGTCCAGCAACAATCCGATATAAGCGTCACCAACCGAAATTTTGGTGCGGTAGGGCATCTGATCCGGTTGCTCCAGCGCGACTTCCACGTCCGAAGGAAACGCAGCAAAGCGTTTCATCGAGAGCCCGATCAGCTTGTGCGGGTCAAAGTCCGGTACGACCTCTTGGAAGTCTTGCATGCGGTCTTCCATGATGCGCGTCAGAGCGGCATTGATCTGCAGCACTTCCAAATCCAAGTTCGTGATCATCATCGGCGCGCCAGACACTTCGAATGCCGCGCCCTTGAATGCCGTTTCGACGGCGCTTTCCTCTGCCGTTTTCAGATCTTTGCGAAAGGCATCGATAGCCTGCCCAATCTGTCCGATTTCGTCGCCGCGGTCTGTGGCCGGAACAATGGCATCGAAATCCCGTTTTGCGATGTTCTGGACGGCGGTGTTCAGCCCGACCAGCGGTCGGCTAAGCCCCCGCGCCACAAAAACGACCGCTGCAAGAGCAATCAAAATTGCGACCGCTGCCGCTTGGATTGTTTTCCACAAAGCGCTGTTCAATGGCGCGAGGAGTTCTGAACTGCTTTGTTTTGCAACGATGGCCCACCTGGAATCGAACAGATCCAGAGGACCGTAAGATGCCCAGACGGTTTCCCCCCAACCATCGGTCATTTCGGCAAAACCAACCTGTCCGTCCAAGGCCAGAGATACAGCAGCGTCGTCCAGCAAGGTGACAAGGATGTCGGTTTCTTCGGTTCTTGGCGAGTCGTTGCGCATCAAGCCGTCGCCGCCCACGAGGATGGCCTCACCCGTTTCTCCCAGCCCACTGACCCCGTTCATGGATGCGTTGATCGCGTCTATCGGCGCTTGGTATGCGAGCACACCGATGCGTTCACCGGCGTCGTCAAACACAGGACGCGCAAAGAACGCGGCGGGCGCACCGTAACTGGGTTCGTAGGGCTTGAAATCGTCAAAAGTGGTCGCGCCATCACGCGGCGCCTGTATCGCTTTGTTGAACACTGTCGCCAGGCCTGAGTCACGCCAGCGCCCGTCGATCATGTTCGTTGCGTAATCCAGTTCCTTGAAAACGCTATAGATCAGGTTCCCTTTGGAATCGAAAAGAAAGACGTCGTAATACCCATTTGCGTCCTGAACCGCATCGAATTCCGGGTGATATTTGGTGTGCACCCGGTCGTATTGGTCGCCCACGCCCGACGTTGTCAGCTGATCCTTTTCGCCGTTGGGTTCCGGATTTTCGGTAATATAGATCGTCTGCAGCGTTTCGAGTGGATCTGCATAGGCGTCGAAGGCTGCGCTGAAATCGCGAATTGCATCGGCAACCAGCTGACTGTTGGCCCTCAGCGTCAAATCCCGGTCTATACCTTTGAAGAATTCCTCTAGGAAACGTGATTGCAAGCGGTTGATAGAGACCATCCGTGCTTCCGCATCGGCAAGCAGGGCAGACCGTGTATTCAGAAAACTCACGGCCGACGTGGCGATGATCGAAATGACGGACAAACCCGCGATGATGATCGGCAGTTTGAACCGAATTGGTATGGAATTGTAAAATGTGCGCACCTTAGACGCTCCTCTTGCCGGCGTGGTGCGGTGCGTATGCTCAAAACGTTAATTATTATCTCATTTCACGGCGAATATGTCAGTTTATTCTGACAGGAGCAGTTTCATGCGATCCCTGTCGTCCGCTGGACAAATTGAGGCCAAGGATGGCATCGAACGGAGAGTCGCGGCACATCGATGAACAAATGGGGGCGCAAGCATGCCCTCGCTTATTGTTGGACCGAAACAGGGGTCAGGTTGTGAGCATCCTGATGGGCTCCAGTGCCGATGAGACAGATGGACCGCGCTGATCGCGGGTTTTCGCCCAATAGCCGATCACCAAGTCGGTTCCTGCGTTGAAAACCAACGAGGTAAGAATTGCTTCCAGTGTTTTTGAAGGTACACAAAGCGTCATCACTGGCGGTGATAAACATTACATTAATCGATATTATGTAAATTTATGTCATTCAGACAGCAGTCGCCTTTTTTCGGCGAGTACTTCTCGCCGTTGACGCTCAATTCCGATACGGAATGATTCCTCAACGAAATCGATATGGTTACCAGCCGCTTCTGCGGCGGTCTCCGTATCACCTTCAATGACCGCTTGGCCAAGTTCAACATGTTGCTCAAACAGAGTTTTCCCAGAACCGTCGATAGATTTTAGGAATTCGCGATTGTAAAATACACCTTGCTTCGTCAGCTCATAAATTGAAGACATCATATGGATCAGCGTCGCGTTCTGGCTGGCATCGACAATGGCAGCATGTAGTGCATAGTCAGCTTTTCGTTCGGCTTCGTCATCCTTTGCCTTCCACGCCAGTTCCATATCTTTGAGGATGGATTTGATCCTTTCTTTGTCGGCGTTTGTTGCCCGCTCTGCTGCAAGCCTGGCTGCGAAGCGCTCTTGTTCTCGCCGATATTCAAGATAGTCGAAAAAAGCCGGTTCGTGTCGACCGTACAAGGCGAGCAGCGCGGGCAACATAGCCTGGCCAGTCAGCGCTGAAACGAACGTGCCTTCGCCATGCTTTGTTGTGACGAGACCGCGATCTTCCAGAACCTTCAGGGCTTCCCGCAGCTTTGGTCGCGAAATTCCCAACATCTCGGCGAGTTCACGCTCGGATGGGAGCTTGCGGCCCTGCCTGAGGATGCCCGATGCGATGAGATCCTCAACCTGCGCTACGGCAGCTTCAGAGACTGATTCGTGCCCGATCGTTTCGAAAAGTGCAGTTGTGCTCATGGGGTCGACACCTGATTCTTTCGCCAATTTCGCCTCCCTTGGTAAACAAATATAACCTCTGATTTCTACGGGTCAAGGCTAGGTAGACCAAGCTGAGTAGCTGAAATTTCAAGACAATTTGGAAATTGATCCAGATCAAAGCCTAAAATGGGTGGCCTGTGCTCCAAACAAGGGGAGACAAGATGGCCGACGCAAAATTACGTGAAGGCTTGACTGGTAAATAAAATTGCCCTCTACAAGAGTGGTATATAAAGTTGACCAATGGCCGGGCCGGCCTCAAAGTCTTGGAGGAGACACACATGAAAAAACTTCTCACCACTGCCGCCGTCGCTGCGTCACTGCTCGCAGCCCCTGCGGTTGCAAAAGACAAGCTGCTCTTGAAGACGCCAATTGCGTTCTCAACAGCATTGCCTGGGTTGGGTTCTCCGATCCCGCGGGTCGCAGAGCAGGTTGCGCTGATGTCCGGCGGTACGATGAAGATGAAGGTTTACGAACCCGGCAAACTGGTTCCGCCGTTTGAAATCCTTGACGCCGTCTCGTCCGGCAAGATCAACTCAGGCTACACGACCGCCGGTTACTGGGCAGGCAAGATTCCCGCCGCTCCGCTGTTCTCTGCTGTCCCCTTTGGCCCGGAAGCGGGCGAGTACATGGCCTGGCTCTACTACGGCAACGGTCTGACGCTTTATCAGGAGATGTACGACCAGGCTGGTTACAACGTGAAGGTCATCCCCTGCGCCGTGATCGCGCCAGAAACATCCGGCTGGTTTGCAAAAGAAATAGCAGGTGTCGAAGACCTCGACGGGTTGAAGATGCGTTTCTTCGGACTGGGCGGTAAGGTCATGCAGAAGCTTGGCGTTGCTACATCCTTGCTGCCGGGTGGAGAGATCTTCCCCGCGCTGGAAAAAGGTGCCATCGACGCGACAGAGTTCTCCATGCCCGCCATTGACGCGCGCCTCGGCTTCCACAAGCTGGTCAAGTACAACTACTTCCCCGGCTGGCACCAGCAGGCGACTGTCTTTGAGCTTCTGATCAACAAGGACGTCTGGAACGACGCATCCGAGCAGCATCAGGCCATCCTGACCAACGCTTGCAAAGCCTCCATGGCAGACAGTTTCGCTGAAGGTGAAGCGATCCAGTCTGCGGCCTTGATCGACAACGTTGAAAACAACGGTGTCACCATGGTGCAATGGTTGCCCGAGATGCTGGAAGTCTTCCGTTCGACCTGGAGCGAAGTTGCCGCGGATGAAGCTGCAAAAGACGAGTTCTTTGCGAAGGTTCTTGGTGATCTGAACCAGTTCCGCACCGAATACGACGTCTGGAAGACCAACGCCTTCCTCCCGCGCACTGGTGGCTACACCGCTGTGGGTGTGAAGAAGAACTAAGAGCTTCGGCACGCCATTCCTCCCTGTGGCGTGCTGATAAACTGGCCGGGGCGATCCCTCCCTTCGCCCCGGTCGCTACCCAAACCCAATGATTGCAGTGTCGCCCGATGCGCCGGGCAGAACTGGGGATCAATTTCCCCCGAGGAGCCCTCTCATGGCAACCGACATCTCTCCCAACGACCCGATTGAGACATACGAGCACATCCTCGAACATCCCGAGACGGACCGGCAGCCGATTGCCGTGGCTCTCGACAACGGGGTCAAGGCCATCGGCCATGTGGTCATGTGGGCCAACGTTTTGTTGATGGGCGCAATCTTCAGCCAGGTGGCACTGCGGTATCTGTTCAACCAGAACTACCCCAAGCTGGATGAGATCCAGTGGCATTTTTATGGGTTGGTCACGATGATCGGTATTTCCTACGCGCTGGTCACCGACAGTCACGTGCGTGTCGACGTTTTGCACATGAACCTCTCACGCCGCACGCAGCGGGTGATCGAGGTTCTGGGGATCCTGACGCTTCTGACCCCGTTCATCTATCTGATGATCGACCAGGGCTATGACTATTTCTATGACAGCTTCCGGGTGAACGAAAGCTCGGACAGCCCAACAGGTCTGCCCGCACGGTGGGCATTCAAAGCCGTCATCCCGATCAGTTTTGTCTTGCTCGCAATCGCTGCTGCCGCCCGATTGATCCATGACGTGCATGCCTTGATTGCGGCTCCGGCTGAAGAGTTCGAAGGCCTCAAATTGCGCCGTGTGCTGCTGATGCTGGGCATCTTTGCTGCTGTGACCGTCGGCTTGACCTTCCTTGTCGAAACCACAGAGGAAAAGCTTGTCATCGCGATGTTCCTGACCTTTATCGCGCTCTTGTTTACTGGCTACCCGGTGGCGTGGGTTCTGGCCGGTGTCGGCGTCGCTTACTGCGGCCTGGCCTATCTTTTTGACAACGACCTGATGCTGTGGACCGGGCTTGAAAGCACTTTCACTGGGCTTGACTATCTGACCTTGGGTGCCGTGGTGAACCGTGTCTATGCCACGATGTCGAACGCCGTTCTGGTCGCCCTGCCAATGTTTATCTTTATGGGCTTGATGCTGGACGAAAGCGGCGTTGCTGAACGTCTGATGACCTCGATGCAGCGCCTTTTTGGCACTGTGCGCGGGGGGCTGGCGATTACGGTGACCCTCATCGGGATCATTCTTGCCGCCTCGACCGGGATCATCGGTGCGTCGGTTGTGCTGCTGGGCGTGCTCGCCCTGCCGTCGATGACCCAGCAAAGCTACAAACCCACGCTCGCCGCTGGTGTTGTATCGGCTTCAGGCACGTTGGGCATTCTGATCCCGCCGTCCATTATGTTGGTGATCATGGCGGATCAAATGGCGCTGTCCGTTGGTGATCTGTTCATGGCCGCCATGCTGCCGGGCGTCCTTTTGGGTGTGCTGTACCTGTCCTACATTTTCATCATCGCACAACTCGACAAGCGTGCAGCCCCGGCACCCGAAGGTGCGGTCAAGCCCGATTGGGATGCCGTAAAAGATGTGCTGCTGGCGGTGTTGCCAACGCTCGGTCTGATCCTTGCCGTGCTTGGTTCGATCTTCCTTGGTCTGACAACGCCGACAGAGGCGTCGGGTATTGGCGCCCTTGGTGCGACATTACTGGCCGTCGGATATCGCAAACTGAACCTGACAAAGCTCTGGAATGTCTGTGTATCGACCTTCAACACCACAGCATACATCTTTGCCATCTTCCTCGGCGCGACGGTCTTCAGCTATGTCCTGCGCGAACTGGGCGGTGACGAGTTGATTGAACATTTGGTTGCCTCGACCGGACTTGGCCCCAACGGGACGGTCATCTTCATCCTGGCGCTGGTGTTCCTCTTGGGCTTCGTGCTGGACTGGATTGAGATCACGTTGATCGTGCTGCCGCTCATGCGCCCGATCATCAACTCGCTCGGCATCGATATCCCCGGCTTCGGTGTGGTCGATGAGCCTGCGCTGATCTGGTTCGTGATCCTGGTGGCCGTGACGCTGCAGACCAGCTTCCTTACCCCGCCGGTTGGCTTCGCACTGTTCTATCTCAAAGGCGTATGCCCCCCGGAGATCCGTCTGGGCCACATCTACAAAGGCGTGATCCCCTTCGTCCTGCTGCAGCTTCTGGGTCTGGCTCTGGTCTTTGGTTGGCCCGCCCTCGCCACATGGCTGCCGTCGGTCGCTTACTAAAGGGGGCTGGAATGAGACTGAACGATTGCCATAACTTTCATGATTTCCGGCGGCTGGCCAAGCGCCGCCTGCCGGGGCCGATCTTCAACTACATCGACGGAGGGGCCGACGACGAGACCACCATGCGGGCCAACTCGGCGGCCTTTGAAAGCTGCGATCTCTTGCCCTCGGTGCTGACTGGCGTGTCTGAGGTCGACATGTCGGTCACGGTCATGGGGCAAAAGCTGGATATGCCGGTCTATTGCTCACCCACGGCCCTGCAACGCCTGTTCCACCATCAGGGCGAACGGGCGGTCGCGGCCGCAGCGGCAAATCATGGGACGATGTTTGGTGTGTCTTCCCTGGGAACAGTATCTCTGGAAGAGATGCGCCAAGCTCATACGACGCCGCAATGCTACCAGTTCTACTTTCATCGCGACCGGGGTTTGAACCGTGCGATGATGCAGCGCGCAAAAGAAGCTGGTGTTGAAGTGATGATGTTGACAGTCGACAGCATCACCGGTGGCAACCGCGAACGTGACAAGCGCACCGGCTTCTCCATCCCGTTCAGACTGACACTGGCGGGGATGTTGCAGTTTGCGATGAAACCAATGTGGGGCATTAACTACGTCACCCATGAACGCTTTCGCCTGCCGCAGCTTGAAGACCATGTCGATATGGGCGGGGGTGCCTCCTCCATTGGAGGTTATTTCACAGAAATGCTCGATCCCTCCATGAATTGGGACGACGTCGCCGAAATGGTGACCGATTGGGGCGGTCAGTTCTGTCTCAAAGGGATCATGACTCCAGACGATGCCCGCCAAGCAGCGGCCATTGGCTGCACAGGTGTCGTATTGTCGAACCACCGTGGGCGGCAACTCGATGGGTCTCGCACGCCATTTGATCAGCTCACCGAAGTCGTCGATGCGGTTGAGCATCGCGTTGATGTGATGATGGACAGCGGTGTTCAACGCGGGACGCATGTCATCAAAGCACTTTCACTTGGCGCGAAGGCTGTCGGCATCGGGCGCGGTTATCTCTATGCCCTCGCGGCGGCCGGACAGCCGGGCGTCGATCGGGCGCTCGGCCTGATGCGTGACGAAATCGAGCGCGACATGAAACTCATGGGCGTCACCAACGTCGATCAGTTGGGTCGGCACAATCTCCGCCAGCGCGATCACGACATCGTCCCCGCAATGAGGATGGCTGCAGAATGACCAAAGAAGCTCTGATCTCCAAACTAAGCGCCATCGTGGGCCGCCGCCATGTGTTGACGGGCCAAAAAGCAACGGAACGGTTCCGCCGCGGTTTTCGTTCCGGTGAGGGCGCGGCACTTTGCGTGGTGCGTCCCGGTACGTTGCTGGAACAGTGGAAGGTTCTGCAAGCCTGCCACGCGGCTGACGCGATCATGATCCTGCAGGCTTCCAACACAGGGCTCACCGAAGGCTCAACCCCCAAAGACGCGTATGACCGCGACGTCGTGCTGATCAATGTCAGTCGCATGGATGGGCTACATCTGCTGCAAGACGGGCACCAAGTGCTGAGCATGCCCGGCGCCACTTTGTTTGAGCTGGAAAAACAGCTGCGTCCCTTGGGCCGTACGCCGCATTCGGTGATAGGGTCGTCCAGCATCGGTGCATCCATCCTGGGCGGGGTCTGCAACAACTCGGGCGGGTCGCTCTGTGAACGCGGGCCAAGCTATACAGAGCTGGCGCTTTATGCCCAGATCACAGAGAACGGCGCGTTGAAGCTGGTCAATCACCTGGGCCTTGATCTGGGGGACACCCCCGAAGAAATCCTCACGCGGCTTGAAGCCGGGGAATTTGATCGCAATGCTCCGACGCCCAAGGGCAAAAACGCCTCTGATCCCGACTACACAACGATCCTGCGCGACTGCGACGCAGACACGCCCTCGCGGTATAACAATGATGACCGGTTGCTTTATGAGGCGTCGGGCTGTGAAGGCAAGCTGGCGGTTTTTGCCGTCCGGCTTGATACGTTCCCGACTTACGACCGCGAGAAGGTCTTTTATATCGGCACCAATGACCCGGACGATCTGACCAAGCTGCGGCGCCATATCCTTACATCCTTCGAAACACTTCCCGTCAGCGCGGAATATGTGCATCGCGAATGCTTTGATATGGCCTCAAAATACGGCAAGGACACGCTGGTCATGATTGACCGGTTGGGAACCGATAGGTTGCCCATGTTCTTCGCAATGAAAGGCGCGGTCGATGCGCGTCTGAACAAGTTTCAAGCGACCCGCGGGCTCACTGATAGGGTCATGCAATTTGCTGCGAAGCTCTGGCCCAATCACTTGCCGAAATTCCTGCACCAATACCGAGACACGTATGAACACCATCTCATCCTGAAGATGCATGATGGCGGCATCGAAGAAGCATCGGAGTTCTTGCCCGCGTTCTTCGAAGGCAAGGATGCAGCCTTTACCACCTGTACGCCGCGCGAAGCGAAGCTTGCGGGACTGCACCGCTTTGCCGCCGCTGGTGCTGCGGTGCGGTATATGGCGATCCACCGCGACGAGGTAGAAGATATTATCGCGCTCGACATCGCGCTTCGGCGCAACGACACCGACTGGTTCGAAGATCTGCCAGCCGAGATCGCGGATCAACTGGTGGGCAAGATCTACTATGGCCACATGATGTGCCATGTGATGCATCAGGATTACATCGTCAAAAAGGGATGCGATCCAAAAGCCGTAAAGGCCGCGATGCTGAAAATCCTCGACACACGCGGGGCGGAATACCCGTCAGAGCACAACGTTGGGCATCTCTACAAAGCCAAGCCAGACTTGGCCGCGCATTACATGCGCTGCGATCCCACAAACTCTTTCAATCCAGGCATCGGCAAGATGTCAAAAGACCGAAACTACGGCGAATGCCGTGACACCAAGAAAGTAGCCTAAAATGACAAATGTCGTCATCGCCTCAGCCGCCCGAACACCCGTCGGATCGTTCGGCGGATCCTTCGCCAACACAGCCGCCCATGATCTGGGTGCCGCGGTTCTTGAAGCGCTTGTCGAGCGTGCTGGGATCGAAAAGGCCGAAATCTCCGAAACAATCCTCGGCCAAGTTCTGACAGCGGCACAAGGCCAGAACCCAGCCCGACAGGCGCATATCAATGCGGGTCTGCCCAAAGAAGCCGCCGCTTGGGGCATCAATCAGGTGTGCGGTTCAGGACTGCGCGCTGTTGCACTTGGCGCACAGCACATCATGCTGGGAGATGCCGACATTGTGGCCGCAGGTGGCCAAGAAAATATGTCGATGTCCGTACACGCTCAGGCGCTCCGAGCGGGTCAGAAAATGGGCGACATGAAGTTCATCGACACGATGATCAAGGACGGTCTTTGGGATGCTTTCAACGGGTATCACATGGGCCAAACTGCTGAAAACGTCGCCGAGCAATGGCAAATTGGCCGAGAACAGCAGGACGAATTCGCGCTGGCCTCACAAAATAAGGCCGAGGTTGCCCAAAAAGCCGGCAAGTTCGACGATGAGATTGCTCCATTTACCGTCAAAACGCGCAAAGGTGACATCGTCGTCGACAAAGACGAATACATCCGCCACGGCGCGACCATCGAGAATATGCAAAAGCTCCGCCCGGCCTTCGTTCGCGACGGCGGCACAGTGACTGCGGGCAACGCCTCTGGCATCAACGATGGCGCAGCCGGTTCGCTGTTGATGAGTGCGGAAAACGCCGAGAAGCGCGGGATCGAGCCGCTTGGTCGTATCGCGTCTTACGCGACTGCTGGCCTTGATCCGTCAATCATGGGTGTCGGCCCGATACACGCATCGCGCAAGGCGCTCGAAAAAGCGGGTTGGAAGGTCGAGGACCTCGACCTTGTTGAAGCCAACGAAGCCTTTGCCGCGCAGGCCTGTGCCGTGAACAAAGACATGGGTTGGGATCCTGAGATCGTGAACGTCAACGGTGGTGCTATCGCCATAGGCCATCCGATCGGGGCTTCTGGCGCGCGCATCCTGAATACGCTGCTCTTTGAGATGAAGCGACGCGACGCCAAGAAGGGTCTCGCCACACTTTGTATCGGGGGCGGCATGGGCGTGGCGCTTTGTGTTGAGAGGGATTGATTTGGATCAAAGAGCACCCCTTTCACCGAGATTAAACTACTAGAAATACTAAGGAAAAACACCATGTCACGAATCGCATTGGTCACCGGCGGCAGCCGGGGGATTGGCGCAGCTATATCCAAACGGCTGCAAGCTGATGGGTATAAGGTTGCCGCAACATATGCTGGCAACGACGAGGCTGCGGCCAAGTTTACAGCGGAAACCGGCATCAAAACGTTCAAGTGGAACGTCGCGGATTACGACAGTTCCAAAGCCGGGATCGCACAAGTCGAGGCCGATCTGGGCCCGATCGACGTTGTCGTCGCGAACGCGGGCATCACGCGCGATGCGCCCTTCCACAAAATGCAACCCGAACAATGGCAGGAGGTGATCGACACCAACTTGACGGGCGTATTCAACACCATTCACCCGATTTGGCCCGGCATGCGCGAGCGCAAGTTTGGCCGCGTTGTGGTGATCTCATCGATCAACGGTCAAAAGGGCCAGTTTGGTCAGGTCAATTACGCTGCAACCAAAGCCGGCGACCTGGGCATCGTCAAATCGCTGGCCCAGGAAGGTGCGCGTGCGGGCATCACAGCGAATGCCGTCTGTCCCGGATACATCGGGACCGAAATGGTCCGGGCGATCCCCGAAGAAGTCCTGAACTCCAAGATTATTCCACAAATCCCGGCAGGTCGATTGGGAGAGCCGGAAGAGATTGCGCGCTGCGTCTCCTTCCTCGCCTCCGATGACGCCGGCTTCATCAACGGCTCAACGATCAGTGCCAATGGTGCGCAGTTCTTCGTCTGACCCCAAATTCGTCCGCTCTGAAAGGATACGCAATGAAAGACCTCCCCGCAGACATTGATCCAATCGAAAGCCAGGAATGGCAGGACGCGATCGAAGATGTGATCGAACGCGATGGTGCGGATCGTGCACATTTCCTTTTGGACAAAGCGGTTCAGACCGCGCGCGCCAGCGGAGCGGCGCTGCCATTTTCGGCGACGACGCCGTACCAGAACACCATCCCAGTGGACGACCAAGAAGACTTCCCTGGCGATCTGGCGATGGAATGGCGCATTCGCACCATCAACCGCTGGAACGCTATGGCCACCGTTGTAAGGCGGAACAAAGTCAGCAGCGAGTATGGCGGTCACATTGCGTCCTTTGCCTCATCAGCGGTGATGTATGACGTCGGTCTCAACCACTTCTGGCGGTCGAAGTCGGCGATCCATGGTGGTGATCTCGTGTTCTTCCAAGGCCATGTGATCCCGGGCATTTACGCGCGTTCTTTCATGGAAGGTCGGTTGACCGAAGAGCAGATGGAGAACTTCCGCTCGGAAGTTGCGGGCAACGGCCTGTCCTCCTACCCGCACCCTTGGCTGATGCCGGATTACTGGCAATTCCCGACTGTTTCCATGGGGTTGGGGCCACTGATGGCGATCTATCAGGCACGGTTCATGAAATACATGCACAACCGCGGCCACATCGACATGGCGGATCGCAAGGTCTGGTGCTTCCTCGGTGACGGCGAGATGGACGAACCGGAATCGCGCGGCGCCATCGACCTTGCCGTGCGCGAAGGCCTCGACAACCTGATTTTCGTCATCAACTGCAACTTGCAACGGCTCGACGGGCCGGTGCGCGGCAATGGAAAGATTGTGCAGGAACTGGAGGGCGACTTCCGGGGTGCTGGCTGGAACGTCATCAAGCTTCTCTGGGGCAAGGGCTGGGATCAGCTTTTGGAAAAAGACACCACCGGCATGCTGCGCCAGTTGATGGAAGAAACCGTCGACGGTGACTATCAGACCTTCAAGTCGAAGGATGGTGCGTACATTCGCGAGCATTTCTTTGGAAAGTACCCCGAGACAGCGGCGCTTGTTGCCGATTGGACCGATGAACAGATCTTTGCGCTGAACCGCGGCGGTCACGATCCCGAGAAGGTCTACACCGTTTTCAAACGGGCGACTGAGACGAAGGGCGTGCCCTCTTGCCTGCTGGTCAAGACCATCAAGGGCTATGGAATGGGCAGCGCTGGCGAAGGCCAGAATACCACGCACCAACAAAAGAAGATGGCCGAAGATCAACTACGCGCCTTCCGGGATCGCTTTGACATTCCAGTCAGCGACGAGGACCTCCCCAAGGCGCCGTTCGTTGCATTGAACAACGTGCAAAAGGCGTATTTGGAAGAAAAACGCGCAAAATTGGGCGGTGCTTTCCCCAAACGCGACAGTGACGCGCCCAAACTGACAATCCCGGAGCTTTCCAAATTTAAAGCGCAGTTGGAAAGCACTGGCGAGCGCGAAATTTCCACGACAATGGCCTTTGTCCGCATCCTGACCACGCTGCTGCGAGACAAAGAAATCGGCAAAAACATCGTGCCGATTGTACCAGATGAAAGCCGGACCTTCGGCATGGAAGGGCTGTTCCGCTCCGTCGGGATCTACAACCCGATGGGTCAGAACTACACGCCCGAAGATGCCGATCAGATGATGTTCTACAAAGAAAGCGTTTCCGGTCAGGTGCTTCAGGAAGGCATCAACGAAGCGGGTGCGATGGCTGACTGGATCGCAGCGGCAACCGCCTATTCGAACCACGGCGTGCCGATGATCCCGTTCTTCATCTACTACTCGATGTTTGGGTTCCAGCGGATCGGCGATCTGGCCTGGGCTGCGGGCGATAGCCGCGCGCGTGGCTTTATGCTGGGCGGCACTGCTGGACGGACAACCCTAAATGGCGAGGGTTTGCAGCACGAGGACGGGCACAGTCATATCCTGGCGGGCACCATTCCGAACTGTGTGACCTATGATCCCACCTTCCAGCATGAGGTCGCGGTGATTGTGCGCCACGGTCTCAAGCGGATGTACGAGGATCAGGAAGACGTCTTCTTCTACCTCACGCTGATGAATGAAAACTACGCCCATCCCGACATGCCCGAGGGCGTGGAAGAGGACATCATCAAAGGGCTCTACCGGCTTCAGAAAACCGCCAAACCGGGCAAGAAACACGTCAATCTGATCGGCTCAGGCACCATTCTAGTGCAAGCGATGAAAGCGGCGGAGCTACTGAAGGAAGACTTCGGCGTCACGGCAGATATCTGGTCAGCAACCTCGTTCAATGAGCTTGGACGCGATTGTGCCGATGCAGCGCGGTGGAACCGGCTGAACCCACTAGAAGATCCGCAGACACCCTTCGTGGCCGAGAAGTTGAAAGGCAGCAAAGGCCCGTTCATTGCCGCGACGGACTACATGAAGTCGTTCGCCGAACAAATCCGGCCCTGCGTGCCGGGGCGCTACACGGTGCTGGGGACTGACGGTTTCGGGCGCTCGGATAGTCGCGAGAACCTGCGCCGTTTCTTCGAAGTAGATGCCAACCACATCGCGGCGGCGGCGATGGTCGATCTTTACCGCGACGGCGTCATCACCAAGCCCGTGCTCGAGAAAGCGCTGGCGAAATATCAAATCGACGGCGCCAAGCCGAACCCGCGCAAAGTTTGATTTAGGGGAAGGAGACCCAACAAATGTCATACGAAGTCAAAATCCCCGATATCGGCGATTTCACCGAAGTGCCGATCGTTTCGATCCTGGTCAGCCCAGGCGATATGGTTTCGGAAGAAGACCCACTGCTGGAGATTGAAAGCGACAAGGCCACTATGGAAGTGCCAAGCCCAGTATCGGGCAAGGTGATCGAATTGAAAGTGGCCGAAGGCGATACAGTCTCCGAAGGCTCGCTGGTTCTGCTCGTCGAAGCCGAGGGTGGTGCCCCAGCACCGAAGCCCGAAGTTGAGGAAGCCCCTGCCTCCATACAGGAAGCTCCGCAGACAAAAGCGGTTGCCGAGGCCCCTGCCCCAACCGTCGACACCGGTTTTGGTAAGGCGCATGCCAGCCCGTCGGTCCGCGCCTTTGCGCGCCAGCTTGAGATCGACATTTCGAAGATCAACGGTTCAGGCCGCAAGGGCCGCATCTTGCGCGAAGACGTGGCGGCGTTCTTGAAGACGACCACAGCGCCTGCACCGGCGGCGACAGCGCAATCGGGCATGGGCATTCCGCCGATCCCAGTTGTCGATTTCTCGAAATTCGGCCCCGTTGAAGACGTCGAGATGCCCCGGATCAAGAAGATTTCCGGCCCGGCCCTTCATCGCTCGTGGCTGAATGTTCCTCATGTGACACACCAAGACGAAGCAGACATCACCGAGTTGGACAAGTACCGCAAGGAAATGGACACGATGGCCAAGGAAAACGGCTACCGCGTGACCTTGCTTTCCTTTGTCATTAAGGCCAGCGTCTCGGCTCTGAAGGAACACTGGGAGTTCAACTCCTCGATCCATCCTGACGGCGACAAGCTGATCAAAAAGGATTTCTACAACATTGGTTTCGCTGCGGACACGCCAAACGGTCTTGTCGTGCCAGTGATCAAGGATGCGGATCGCAAAGGTATCGTTGATATCTCGAAAGAGCTGATGAAGCTCTCCGGCAAAGCGCGGGCGGGTGAGTTGAAAGGCCCTGACATGCAGGGCGCGACATTCACCATCTCTTCCCTTGGCGGGATCGGTGGCACCTCGTTCACTCCGATCGTCAATGCGCCCGAAGTTGCCATCCTGGGCCTGACCCGGTCGAAGATGGCACCGGTCTGGAATGGCGAAGAGTTCACGCCGCGCCTGATGCAGCCCCTATCGCTTAGCTACGACCACCGCGCCGTGGACGGCGCTTTGGCTGCGCGCTTCTGCGTGACGCTGAAGACACTCTTGGGCGATATGCGCAAGTTGATGTGGTAAGAAGGAGAAGATCAATGGACGTCAAAGTACCTGATATCGGCGATTTCTCCGATGTACCCGTGGTTAGCATCTTGGTTGCTGTCGGCGACGTTGTTGCTGAAGAAGACCCGCTGATTGAATTGGAAAGCGACAAGGCAACGATGGAAGTGCCCTGCCCCGCTGCAGGAAAAATCACTGCCATTGCTGTCTCCGAAGGCGACAGCGTCTCGGAAGGGTCTGTGATCCTGACGCTTGAAGCTGCGGAAGCGGAAGCTCCCTCCCCCGAGCAAACGCCCGTCGCTGCAGCGCCAACGGCCATCGCAGCGACAGGTACCGCAACGGGCCCAGGGGACAAGCATGCCGAAGTCGTGGTCTTAGGCTCTGGCCCCGGCGGTTACACGGCGGCATTCCGAGCGGCAGACTTGGGCAAGAAGGTCATCCTGATCGAAAAGAACCCGACGCTGGGTGGGGTTTGTCTGAATGTGGGCTGCATTCCGTCAAAAGCCCTTCTGCATGTCGCGAAGGTCATCACCGAAGCCGAAGAGATGGGCGCGCACGGCGTGACCTTTGGCAAGCCCAGTATCGATCTTGACGAACTGCGTGCCTTCAAGGACGGCGTTGTGAAGCAGCTGACCGGCGGCCT
>JBCBCS010000066.1:0-16729 GCA_038530475.1 Pseudomonadota bacterium | reverse complement strand
GCGATGTGGGAGCCGCTCAAGCAGCTCAAGAAAGAGGGTGAGCAGGGGCGCAAAAAGCTCAATCAATACACCCGTTACGGCACTGTGGTGCTGGCGACATTCCAGGCCTATGGTATGTCTGCTGGCCTTGAAGCGCAGGGTTTTGCAACCGATCCGGGGCTGTTCTTCCGTCTGAGCTGCGTCATCACGCTCGTGGGCGGCACGATGTTCCTGATGTGGCTGGGTGAACAGATCACCGCCCGCGGCATCGGCAACGGCATCTCCCTCATCATTTTCGTGGGTATCATCGCCGAAGTGCCTGCGGCCCTTGCAGGCTTCCTCGCCCAAGGGCTTGAGACCAACGCATGGGGCCTCGTCCTCGGCGTCTTCGCGATGGTGATCGTGGTCTTTGCCTTCGTCGTGTTCATGGAACGCAGCTTGCGCAAGGTGCACATCCAGTATCCGCGCCGTCAGGTCGGCATGAAGGTCTACGATGGCGGTTCCAGCCACCTGCCGATCAAGGTGAACCCGGCGGGCGTGATCCCGGCGATCTTTGCCTCTGCCTTGCTGCTGTTGCCGACAACGCTCAGCACGTTCTCAGGCGGCGAAGCCTCCGGCCCGGTCATGTCCACGATCCTTGCGTATTTCGGCCCCGGACAGCCCGCCTACTTGGTCTTCTTCACCGCGATGATCGTCTTCTTCACCTTCTTCTACACCCGCGAAGTGGCGTTCAAGACCGAAGACGTGGCCGACAACCTCAAGAACCAGAACGGCTTTGTGCCCGGCATCCGCCCCGGCAAGATGACCAAGGAATACCTCGACTACGTGGTGACCCGCATCTTGGTGCTCGGCTCTGCTTACCTCGCCCTGGTCTGTCTGCTGCCGGAAATCCTGCGCGCCAACCTGAACATCCCGTTCTACTTTGGCGGCACCTCGGTGCTGATTATCGTCAGCGTCGGCATGGACACGATCCAGCAAATTCAATCCCATCTTCTGGCTCATCAATATGAAGGGCTAATCGAGAAATCCCAGTTGCGCGGAAAGCGCGGCGGCAAGAAACGGAGCCCGTCTCGTCGATGACCAATATTATCCTTCTCGGACCGCCCGGAGCGGGCAAAGGCACCCAAGCTCAAAAGCTCGTGGACAGCCGCAACATGGTGCAACTCAGCACCGGAGACATGCTGCGTGAGGCCAAGACCTCCGGGACGGAAATGGGCAAACGCGTCGCTGAGGTGATGGACCGCGGCGAACTGGTCACCGACGAGATCGTGATCGGCCTGATCCGCGAAAAGCTTGAGGCTGGTGGCGACCACGGCGGCTTCATCTTCGACGGCTTCCCCCGCACGCTGGCCCAGGCCGATGCGCTGGGCGCGTTGCTGGCCGAAACCGGCAACACCCTTGATCACGTGATCGAATTGCAGGTCAACGACGACGTCCTCGTCGAACGCATCCTCGGCCGCGCCGCTGAGGCGGTGGCAGCAGGCGGTACGGCCCGTGCTGACGACAACGAAGAAAGCCTCAAGGTTCGCCTGATGGCCTACTACAAACAGACCTCTCCGCTGATCGGTTACTACTACGCCAAGGGCGATCTGAAGTCTGTAGATGGTCTGGGGACTATGGAGCAGGTTGAGGCCGACATCGCGGACGTTCTGGGGTAGGGCGACGCGGCTTCGAAGCCGCGTCAAGAAGGCGTTTCGAAACGCCTTCTTCCACCCACCGAACCAAAGGGTTGACGCTCTGCGAAATCGCTCCTATCTACGCGCATCCCGTATGGGAATCGCCGGGTCGCTCCCGGCATTGACCACCTCGATATGACCTAAGCCCGCTGGCCAAAATCGCCTCGGGCTTACGTTGTGAAAAAAGGGTCTGGAATGACGGACCCGCAACGAAAAGGAAGCACACACGTGGCACGTATTGCCGGCGTAAACATCCCGACTGCAAAGCGGGTTCCAATCGCCCTCACTTACATCACCGGTATCGGCAACACCTCCGCAAAGGCCATTTGCGAAGCGGTCGGCATCGACGAAACCCGTCGCGTCAACGAATTGTCTGACGCTGAAGTCCTGAAAATCCGTGAACATATCGACGAAAACTACACCGTCGAAGGCGACCTGCGCCGCGAAGTCACGATGAACGTCAAGCGTATGATGGACCTCGGTTCTTACCGTGGCCTGCGTCACCGCCGGAACCTGCCGGTTCGCGGTCAGCGCACGTCCACCAACGCACGTACCCGCAAAGGCCCCGCAAAGGCCATTGCCGGTAAGAAGAAATAAGGAGACGCACCAATGGCACGTGATACACGCCGCGGGGGCAAGAAAAAGGTCTCCAAGAACATCGCAGCTGGTGTTGCGCATGTGAACTCGACGTTCAACAACACCAAGATCCTGATCTCTGACGTGCAGGGCAACGCCATTTCCTGGTCGTCTGCTGGCACGATGGGCTTCAAGGGCTCGCGCAAGTCGACACCGTATGCCGCTCAGCTCGCCGCTGAGGATGCAGGCCGCAAGGCACAGGACCACGGCGTCAAGACGCTCGAAGTCGAAGTGCAGGGCCCCGGCTCTGGCCGTGAAAGCGCCCTGCGCGCGCTGGCCGCTGTTGGCTTCAACATCACGTCCATCCGTGACGTGACCCCGATGGCCCACAACGGCTGCCGTCCGCCGAAGCGCCGCCGCGTCTAAGCACTACGAATACCCCTTGGGGCCCCCGGATTCCGGTGGCCCCATTTCGTCATTTTAACCTCGGGCGTTTGCCTTTTTGGACATGAGAGGCAGACAGGAATGGAGGGACACATGATCCACAAGAACTGGGCTGAACTGATTAAGCCGACCCAACTGGACGTCAAACCGGGCAACGACCCGATGCGTCAGGCCACTGTTGTCGCTGAACCGCTGGAGCGCGGCTTTGGTCTGACCATGGGCAACGCGCTGCGCCGCGTGCTGATGAGCTCGCTGCAAGGTGCGGCCATCACCGCCGTTCAGATTGACAACGTGCTGCACGAATTCTCCAGCATCGCTGGTGTGCGCGAAGACGTCACCGACGTCGTGCTGAACCTCAAGGGCGTCGCGATCCGCATGGAAGTCGAAGGCCCGAAGCGTCTTCAGGTCCAGGCCAAGGGCCCGGGCGTTGTCACCGCTGGTGACATCTCTGAATCCGCTGGGATCGAGATCCTGAACAAGGATCACGTTCTGTGCCACCTCGACGAAGGCGCTGACCTTTACATGGAACTGACCGTCAACACCGGGAAGGGCTATGTGTCTGCCGACAAGAACAAGCCGGAAGATGCGCCCATCGGCATGATGGCGATCGACGCGATCTATTCGCCGGTCAAGAAAGTCAGCTACGACGTGCAGCCGACCCGTGAAGGTCAGGTGCTCGACTATGACAAGCTGACCATGAAGGTCGAAACCGATGGCTCCATCACGCCGGACGACGCCGTGGCCTTCGCCGCACGCATCCTGCAGGACCAGCTGTCGATCTTCGTGAACTTCGATGAGCCTGAAAGCGCCCAGCAATCGTCCGATGACGATGGTCTGGAATTCAACCCGCTTCTGCTGAAGAAGGTTGATGAGCTTGAGCTGTCGGTCCGCTCTGCGAACTGCCTGAAGAACGACAACATCGTCTATATCGGCGATCTCATTCAGAAGACCGAAGCTGAGATGCTCCGCACCCCGAACTTCGGCCGCAAGTCGCTCAACGAGATCAAGGAAGTGCTCAGCGGCATGGGTCTGCACCTCGGCATGGATGTCGAAGACTGGCCGCCAGACAACATCGAAGACCTCGCCAAGAAATTCGAGGACTCGTTCTGATCTAACCGGGGGCCAATCCTTAACGATCTGGCCCCCGATCTTAACTCTTGAAACTGACCAATTTGGTAAATCGCCGGTTCTGAAACTGGTCAATTTGGTAAGTTTCGACCAACCCCGGGCAATCCCGCCCCACTAACGGAGCCTCGCGACACGCATCGCCAAGGCCCACCCTAAAACAAAATGGAGACTACAAAATGCGTCACGCACGAGGTTACCGCCGCCTGAACCGCACCCACGAACACCGCAAGGCTCTGTGGGCCAACATGGCAGGCTCGCTCATTGAACATGAGCAAATCAAGACAACTCTGCCCAAGGCCAAAGAACTGCGCCCGATCATCGAAAAGATGATCACGCTCGCCAAGCGCGGTGATCTGCACGCCCGTCGTCAGGCTGCCGCCCAGCTCAAGCAGGACGAATACGTCGCAAAGCTGTTCGACGTCCTCGGCCCCCGCTACAAGGACCGCCAGGGTGGCTATGTCCGCGTGCTGAAGGCTGGCTTCCGCTATGGCGACATGGCACCGATGGCGATCATCGAATTCGTCGACCGCGACGTCGATGCAAAAGGTGCCGCTGACAAGGCCCGCGTTGCCGAAGAAGAGGCTGCTGAGTAACCTTCAGCACTTAATATTCTGATGTAAAAGCCCGCGCTTAGCGGGCTTTTTCTATTTTTAGTTTTGATTTCTGCAAATTTGCACGTAATGGTTGTGACATGGTGTTATCAGTTGAAGATGTTGGGGCAGACGAGGCCGATCTTTCGGTTAGGGGCCGTATTGATCTGCAAACCGCTAGACTCGCGCGGATTGCGCCTTTGGGCTTTTTTTACGCATTGCACATACGCTTTGCGCTGCCCCTGCTGCATCATCAGACATACCCGACGGGATGGACGGACCGATACACCGAACAAGCCTATGCATTGCGTGATCCTGTTATTGCCTGGGGGTTCAGTGAAGAGGGCACGCGACGCTGGAGTGAGATTGATCATGTCGATCCGCTCAACATCCTGGGGCAGGCTGCGGCTTACGGGATGATTTTTGGACTTGCTGTATCGATTGGGCCGATGTCATCGCGCACGATCGCCTCAGCCGCACGAGATGACCGGGAATTCACCTCGTCCGAAATCGCCGCCTTTGCGGCGCTTGTCCATGATTTGCATGCCAATACTGAGCCCCCGACAACACTCACACCCGCACAAGCCGAAGCGCTGAGATGTGTTGCTGAGGGGGACAGACACGCGGCAGCCGCGGCCAAGCTGAATATTTCGGAAAGTGCGTTCAAGGCACGTCTCGCGTCTGCGCGAAACAGCTTGTTCGCAAGGACAACGGCCGAAGCCATCCAGCGCGCCAAGGATTACCGTTTGATCTGAGCCCCTCCAACCATCCGCACGACGCGCGGACTATTGGAGGACCGATGGAGTCTGCTGC
This sequence comes from Pseudomonadota bacterium, assembly GCA_038530475.1. Lineage (GTDB taxonomy): Bacteria > Pseudomonadota > Alphaproteobacteria > Rhodobacterales > Rhodobacteraceae > Octadecabacter. The sequence continues at coordinate 11,523 of JBCBCS010000066.1, read as the reverse complement.
CCTCTCTTTTGCCAATCTACACAACCACGGCGAGCTTTTTGCGAATATCCTTCGCGCACGGCGTGAGGCATTCATCCTGCACAACAAGTGGGATCTGCCTCAGACCATGGGAATGGAATACGATCAATACGACACGCCACAATCGCGGTGGCTGGCTGTGCATCAGCACGGCCGGGTCTATGCGGGCGTCCGATTGACGCCAAGCACCGCGCGCTGCGGCATCTATTCCTATATGATCCGCGATGCTCAAAATGGCCTATTGGACTCCATTCCAAATGACCTGCTGTTTGAACAAGCACCGGAGGATGAAGCGACGTGGGAAGTCACGCGCGGCTTCATCGCCTCTGACCTGCCCGCATCCCTCCGCCAGAAGGTCCGGCTGAAGCTGGTCCTTGAAATGTTGCGCACCACGCGGGTCGAAGGGATTGGCCGGATGATCGCGTTGCTGCCCTCGAATTGGCACCGCTGGGCGGGGCGCTGCAAGCTCGACATGGCGCCGGCGGGGCGCAACATGAACATGGGTGGGATCGATTATCAGGCGGTCTGGATCGATTTCGGCAGCCAGTTGCACTAGCCCTTGGGCGGTCATGGCGGTAGCGTCCGGCATGGCCGACCTCTTCGATACCGGCGCCGCGCCCGCGGCTGACACTGCGCCCCGTCCGCTTGCCGACCGGCTGCGGCCCCGCAGTCTGTCGGACGTGATCGGTCAGGACCAAGTGCTTGGTCCTGATGCGCCGCTGGGTGTGATGCTGGCCTCAGGCTCTTTGTCGTCGCTCATCTTCTGGGGCCCTCCGGGCGTTGGCAAGACGACCATTGCCCGGCTTCTGGCCGATGAAACCGACCTGCATTTCGTCCAGATCAGTGCGATTTTCACGGGTGTGCCTGAGCTGCGAAAAGTCTTTGAGGCAGCCAAGTTGCGCCGCCAGAACGGCAAAGGAACGCTGCTCTTCGTCGACGAAATCCACCGCTTCAACAAGGCACAACAGGACGGGTTTCTGCCCCACATGGAAGACGGCACGATCCTTCTGGTCGGCGCCACGACGGAGAACCCGTCGTTTGAGCTGAACGCCGCTGTCCTGTCCCGGTCGCAGGTCTTGGTGCTGGAACGGTTGGATCTGGCGGATCTGGAACGCCTCGCCCAACGCGCTGAGAAAGAGCTTGGTAGGGCATTGCCCCTCACCGGGCCAGCACGCGAAGCGCTGCTTGAGATGGCCGATGGCGACGGGCGGGCGTTGCTCAATCTGATTGAGCAAGTCAGCGCCTGGACGGTTGAGGGAAAGCTTGACGTCGATGCGCTTGCGATCCGGCTGATGAAGCGCGCAGCGAAATACGACAAGTCGGGCGACGAACATTACAACCTCATCTCGGCGCTGCATAAATCGGTGCGCGGGTCAGACCCGGATGCGGCCCTTTATTGGTTCGCGCGGATGCTCAAGGGCGGTGAAGACCCCCGGTTTCTGGCGCGGCGTCTGACCCGGATGGCGGTGGAAGATATCGGGCTGGCCGATCCGCAGGCGCAGGCGGTGTGTCTGCAATCGTGGGAGACCTATGAACGGCTCGGCTCGCCAGAGGGCGAGTTGGCGTTGGCACAGGCGGTCACCTACCTCGCCCTCGCCCCGAAATCGAATGCGGGTTATGCGGCCTACAAGAACGCCATGCGCGCGGCTGAGAAGACCGGATCAGAGCCTCCGCCGAAACACATCCTCAACGCGCCCACATCGCTGATGAAGGATCAGGGCTATGGCGACGGGTATGCCTATGACCACGATGCGGAGGATGGCTTTAGCGGGCAGAACTATTTTCCTGAGGGGATGAAGCGCGGCGTCTATTACACACCGGTCGATCGCGGGTTCGAACGCGAGCTGAAAAAGCGTGTCGACTACTTCGCCAAGCTGCGCACCAAGCGGAACAATTGACACCGCTCGTCAAAGGCGTAGGACGCCGCCCATGATCGTAACGTTTCTCCAGGTCGCATTGGGCGGCGCCATTGGCGCTATGGCACGCTTTGGCGTGGGTGTTGCCTTGTTCCGTCCGGGCACTGGGTTCCCTGTGGCCGTCTTGACCGTTAATGTGGTCGGATCGTTTCTGATGGGGCTGCTTGTGGTCTATCTAGGTCAAAAGATGTTGTCCCAGCTCAATCCGTTTCTGATGACGGGCGTGTTGGGGGGCTTCACGACCTTCTCCGCGTTCTCGCTGGAGGCTTACACGCTGTTTGAACGCGGTGAGGTGGGGCAAGCGGCGCTCTATGTCGGCCTTTCAGTCGTCCTGTCCATCGCGGCCCTCGTGGCCGGCGTCGTCTTGATGAGAGGCGTCTTGGCATGAGCGGTGTGCAGACCATTCAAGTGGGGCCCGGTGATGGGGATCAACGTCTTGATCGCTGGCTCAAGCGTATCTTTCCGCAGCTCAAGCAAGGGCAGATCGAAAAGATGTGCCGCAAGGGGGAAGTGCGTGTCGATGGCGGCCGTGTGAAATCTTCTACCCGGGTGCAGGTCGGGCAGGGCGTTCGCATCCCGCCTTTGCCGGACACCAGCGGTAAAGAGAACCTGCCACGCGACGTGTCCCCGTCGGACGCGAAGATGATCCAGTCCTGCGTGATCTACCAGGATGACGATGTGATCGTGCTCAACAAACCAGCGGGCCTGCCGACACAGGGAGGCAGCAAACAGACCCGGCATGTCGACGGGCTGAGCGAGGCGTTGAAGTTCGGCTATGACGAAAAGCCCCGGCTGGTTCATCGGCTGGACAAGGACACGTCGGGCGTTCTGGTGCTGGCCCGCACCCGTCTTGCCGCCAAGGCGCTGACCGAAGCGTTCCGGCATCGCAACACGGAAAAGATCTATTGGGCGCTGGTCGCGGGCGTTCCGATCCCGAAGCTGGGATCGGTCAAGTATGGGCTGGTGAAGATGCCCGGACATGGCGCAAAGGGCGAGAATGAGAAGATGCGCGCCGTTCATCCGCGCGATGTCGACAGCGTGCCGGGCGCCAAGCGGGCGCATACGGATTACACTGTGCTGACATCACTGGCCGATCGCTGCGCATGGTTGGCGCTGACGCCTGTGACGGGCCGGACGCATCAATTGCGTGCCCATATGGCCGAGATCGGCCACCCGATTATTGGCGATGGCAAATATGGCGGCTCGCAGCAGGAAAACCTCGGCGACGGCTGGGGTGCGGGCATGGGTGAGGAGATTGGGCGCAAGCTTCATTTGCACGCCCGCTCTCTGCGGATTGAGCATCCGACCACCCGGAAAGACCTCTTTATCAAAGCATCTCTGCCACCTCACATGACCCATTCATGGGAGTTCTTTGGTTGGGCGGAACAACACGCCCCAGATGATCCCTTTGAGGGGATGCTCTAATGTTCGGACCGATGAAACGGTTCTGGAAGGATGTGTCCGTCGTCGATCAGGATGGCGGCTATGGCGTCCTGCTGGACGGGCGCCCGGTCAAGACACCAGCCAAAGCGCCATTGCGCGCTCCGAACGCGAACATGGCCGAGGCCGTCGCGCAGGAATGGCGTGATGTTGAGGCGGAGGTGGATCCGGGCCAGATGCCGTTCACCCGCTCTGTCAATGCGGCCATCGACAAGGTGACACCTCAGTTCACCGAAGTGGCCGACATGCTTGCCGCGTATGGGGGAAGCGATTTGTTGTGCTATCGGGCAGACAGCCCGGCGGAGCTGGTCGCACGACAGACGGTGGGCTGGGACCCGATGCTTGATTGGGCGCATGAGACTTACGGTGCGCGCTTGACCACGACAGTGGGGTTGATGCCAGTTGAACAGGACGCCAAGGCGCTGCTTGCTCTGGCCGCGCCCTTGCATGACGCAACGTCATTCCAGCTTACGGCTCTGCATGATCTGATCGCGTTGTCCGGCTCGCTCGTGCTTGGGTTGGGTGTCGCGCGCGGCCGTCTTTCAGCGCAAGAAGGCTGGGCTTTGTCGCGCATTGACGAAGATTGGCAGTCGGATCAATGGGGTGACGACGACGAGGCGGTGAAGCAAGCCGCGATCAAAGAAGCCGCCTTTCATCACGCCGATACGTTCTACCGACTGGCTTGATGCGCGCCTTGCGTGTGCAATGACGAAAATTTGGGCCCATTGCGCTCCGATTCTGGGCCCCTCACGGGGTTTTCCACAGGCCAGCCCTTGACCTCTGCAAATGATTCCCTTCACTCTACGCTGGTCGCGCAGGGTAACCTGCGGTTATTCGACCCGCCTTGATAGGGCACACTCAAAAAACCCGCGGCTCACGCGGGGAAACTCAGGAAGAGGTATCTCATGAACAAATCAGTATTCCTCGGCGCCGTGACCGTTGCCGGTCTCGCTGCGAGCGCAGGTTTTGCTGGCACTCTGGACGACGTCCAGGCCCGCGGCACTCTGAACTGCGGCGTGTCCACCGGTCTCGTCGGCTTTGCCGCGCCGGATGCGAACGGCGTCTATGACGGCTTCGACGTTGGCGTGTGCCGCGCTGTTGCTGCCGCCGTCCTCGGCGATCCGATGGCTGTTGAATTCGTCCCCACCACCGGTCAGACCCGTTTCACCGCTCTGGCATCTGGCGAAGTCGACATGCTGGCCCGGAACACCACCTGGACCTTCAGCCGTGACGTCGACCTCAAGTTCACCTTCGTTGGCGTGAACTACTATGACGGTCAGGGCTTCATGGTTCCGCGCGAACTCGGCGTGTCCTCTGCACGTGAGCTCGACGGCGCAACTGTCTGCATTCAGACCGGCACCACGACCGAACTGAACCTTGCTGACTTCTTCCGCGTGAACAACATCTCTTATGAGCCTGTTCCGATCGAAACCAACGCTGAAGCTCAGCAGCAGTACCTGGCCGGTGCGTGCGACGTGTACACCACGGACGCCTCCGGTCTGGCCGCAACCCGTGCGTCCTTTGAAGCACCGGGCGACCACGTTCTGCTTCCGGAAATCATCTCCAAAGAGCCGCTCGGCCCGCTCGTGCGCCACGGCGATGATGAGTGGGGCGACGTTGTGCGCTGGACGCTCAACGCGCTGATCACCGCAGAAGAGCTGGGTGTGACCTCCGCCAACGTGGAAGAGCTGTCCGCTGGTACGGACAACCCTGAAATCAACCGTATGCTCGGCACCGAAGGTGAGCTGGGCGCCATGCTCGGCCTCGACCCTGAGTGGGCAAAGCGCGCCATCATGGCGGGCGGCAACTACGGTGAGCTGTTTGAGCGCAACATCGGTGAAAACACTCCGATCGGCCTCGCACGCGGTCTGAACGCACAGTGGACCGACGGTGGCCTGATCTACTCCCCGCCGTTCCGTTAAGAACTGCTTAAGAATTGGGCGCAGGTTTCGAGCCTGCGCCCTTTTCATATGAAAATTCCAAAAATTGAGCCTTGATATTGTTGCCCCGCTGGGAGTTCACTCAATCCCAATGCACCAAGAAGCAGCAAACTGGCCGTGGGAGACTTAGATGACGACCTTGACCGATCCACCCAGAGAAGGGTTTCGTCTAAACCAGCTCATATATGATACGCGCTACAGGTCGCTGACTATTCAGGTCATTGCGTCCATTCTGATCATGCTCGGACTGGCCTATCTGGTGACCAACGTGGTCGAAAACCTTGAGGCGCTGGGCAAAGACTTTGATTTCGGGTTCCTTGGCAATCCGGCTGGCTATGACATCAACCAGCGACTTGTCGAGTACGACAGCCAAAGCACCCATGCCCGCGCCGCCCTTGTGGGTATCCTGAATACGTTGCTCGTCGCGGTCCTCGGTTGCGCCCTCGCAACGGTGCTCGGTGTGTTTGTGGGTGTGCTGCGTCTATCGAACAACTGGATCGTTTCGCGTCTGATGGCCGTCTATGTCGAAGGCTTCCGCAACGTTCCGCTGCTGCTTTGGATCCTCGTGATCTTTGCGATCATGACGGAAAGCATGCCGAAGCCAAACGAATTCCGCGGCGACGACCCGGAAGCATCAATGGTGCTGTTCGAGAGTGTCGCGGCGACAAACCGTGGCGTTTATGTTCCGAACGTCGTGTTCACGCGCTCTCTCGGTGGCACCGAGATTGATGAGGAAACGAATGAAGTTATTCCGTCGGTCGCATTCGCAGATTGGCTGCTGGTGATTAGCGTTCTCATCGCGGGCATCGTTGGGTCCGTGGCCATCGGTCGTTGGGCCAAAGCAACACAAGAACGCACCGGCGTCAGGCCGCCAGGGTCCGGATGGATGCGATTGGGCGCGGTCGTCTTGCCGGTCGTGGTCGTGTTTTTCTTCTTGGGTGCGCGGTTCGACTATCCGACATTGCAAGGGTTCAACTTTACCGGAGGCATTCATCTTCGGAATTCGCTGATCGCGCTGTGGATTGCTTTGTCTCTCTACACCTCCGCCTTCATCGCCGAACTGGTGCGGGCCTCAATTATGTCGGTCTCCAAGGGGCAGACCGAGGCGTCCTTCGCGCTAGGTTTGCGTCCGGGCCGCACGATGAACCTCGTGATCCTGCCGCAGGCGCTGCGGGTGCTGATCCCACCGCTGATTTCTCAGTACCTGAACCTGACGAAGAACTCCTCTCTGGCCTTGGCCGTGGGATACATGGACGTCCGCTCAACATTGGGCGGCATCACCGTGAACCAGACTGGACGGGAGCTTGAGGGGATCCTTCTTCTCGGCCTTTTCTACCTGATCACGTCACTGCTGATCTCGGCGGGTATGAACGTCTACAACAACTCCGTTAAGCTGAAGGAGCGTTGATATGAGCGACACGCACGCACAGACCGTTGCCTATGTCCGCGACACAATGCTCCCCGAACAGGAGCCGCCGCTGACGGAGAAAGGCATCGTGAAATGGATGCGGGAAAACCTGTTCTCCTCCATCACCAACTCAATCCTGACGCTGCTGGCAATCTACGTGATTTATACGGTGTTGTCGGCCCTGCTGCCGTGGTTCTTTGGCGGCGTTTGGAACGCAGGGTCATTGCAGGAATGCCGGTCCGTCCTCGAAGCCTTCGGCAAGACGTCCCATGACGGGGCCTGCTGGGCGGTGATCCAGGAACGGTGGAACCAGTTCCTTTTCGGGTTCTACCCATCGGATCAATACTGGCGTCCAACGCTTGTTTTGGTGCTGTTCCTCGTGGCGATCGCTCCGATCCTCTTTTCAGAGTTTCTGCCGAAGTCGATGTTTGTCTTCACCGCGATCTTCCCGTTCATCGCTGTGTGGCTGATCTGGGGCGGTCCGTTCTGGTCGCCGCTCTTGGTGATGGCGGGTTTTGTCGTGGGCTACGCTGTCTACAAGGTCCTGTCGAATATCACTGGCGGAACCTTGGCAGGTCTGGGAGCAGTGGCTGCAGCCATCATCTGGTGGCTTGTTCTGACGCCAATGATTGGCGACAGCCTGAGCCGTATGGTCGCAAGCCCGCAGGTCGAATCCGCCAAGGTGGAATTGCCGTTGCGGCTGGAAGCCGTTGATGAAGAACTTGGTGATCTCGAAACCCAGCGCGAAAATCTTGGCGCGGGCATCACTGAAAGCCTCGCCACTTTGACCGATCTGGAAGAACAGATTGCCGCTGCGCGCGAGAACGACTCGGACGTCTCATCGCTGCTTTCCGAATACGAAGTTGCCCGGTCCGAGTTGGCCGTCCTGCGCGCTGAGGATCGTGGACTTCAGAATGAAATGGCGATCCTGGGTGACGAGCGTGCGCGCGTGAACCTGCTTAACAATCGCGTCCAGAACATCGAAGAGCTTGTGGCTTCACTGCCGGAGTTGCGGCAGACAGCGACGGACCTCCGGGCCAATCTTCCCGACAGCGTCGCGAGCCTGCAGATTTCGACCAACCTGCCAGAGGATGTGTCCGATGAGGATGCTGACCTTCTAGAAGACGCACTGGCCGCCGAGAGCGCCTTGGTGAACGCCGAGATCGCGATTGATGGCACCTATTCGACCTTGGGCAATGTCGGTCTTCGTCCGGTGTCGTCCAACGATATCGGTGGCTTCTTGTTGGCGATGTTGATGGGTGTGTCGGGCATTGTTCTGTCACTGCCGCTGGGCATCCTTCTGGCGCTCGGGCGTCAGTCGGACATGTTCATCATCAACAAGTTCTGCGTCTTCTTCATCGAAGTCATCCGTGGCGTGCCGCTGATTGTTTGGCTCTTCACCGCGTCGCTGTTGTTGAACTACTTCCTGCCGCCGGGCACGAATTTCGACATCATGCTGCGGGTCATCATCATGGTGACGCTCTTCTCAGCCGCCTACATCGCTGAGGTGATCCGCGGCGGCCTCGCGGCCTTGCCGCGCGGTCAGTATGAGGCAGCCGATGCGCTGGGGCTGGATTACGCCCGCTCGATGCGGCTGATCATCCTGCCTCAGGCGCTGAAGATCTCGATCCCGGGGATCGTGAACACCTTCATCGGTCTGTTCAAGGACACGACACTTGTGGTGTTCGTGGGGCTCTTTGATCCGCTGAAACAGATGGCAGACTCCATCCGGTCTGACAGCGCATGGACAGGGATTTACTGGGAGGTCTTCATCTTCCCGGGCTTTATCTTCTTCCTGCTCTGCTATTCGATGGGCCGCTATTCCCTTTACCTTGAGAAAAAGCTCCAGCGTGAGCACCGTTAAGGAGACCTGAAATGTCAGAACTCGCTATGGATCGTGAAATCGACCGCAGCCAAATGCAGGTGTCCGATGAGGTCGCCATCCAGATCAATCAGATGAACAAGTGGTATGGCACGTTCCACGTGCTGCGCGACATCAATCTGACGGTGAACCGGGGCGAACGGATCGTGATCTGCGGCCCGTCCGGCTCGGGCAAATCTACGTTGATCCGCTGCATCAACCGCCTTGAGGAACATCAAGCTGGCCAGATCATCGTCGATGGCACTGAGCTGTCGTCGGACCTCAAGAACATCGACAAGATCCGGTCAGAGGTCGGAATGTGCTTCCAGCACTTCAACCTCTTCCCGCATCTGACGATCCTTGAGAACTGCACTTTGGCCCCGATCTGGGTGCGCAAGACACCCAAGAAGGAAGCCGAAGAAACGGCGATGCATTATCTTGAAAAGGTGAAAATCCCCGAACAGGCCGACAAGTATCCCGGCCAGTTGTCCGGTGGTCAGCAGCAGCGTGTGGCGATTGCCCGGTCGCTGTGCATGAAGCCGCGCATCATGCTCTTTGATGAGCCGACCTCGGCGCTTGACCCTGAGATGATCAAGGAAGTGCTCGACACCATGATCGAGCTCGCCGAAGAAGGCATGACCATGCTCTGCGTGACCCACGAAATGGGCTTTGCCCGTCAGGTCGCCAACCGCGTGATCTTTATGGATGCCGGTCAGATTGTGGAACAGAATGAACCCGAAGAGTTTTTCAATAACCCGAAGTCAGAGCGGACCCAGCTGTTCCTGAGCCAGATCCTCGGCCACTAAACGGGTCACTGATCCGTCAGCTCCCTCGGGACTATGAAATCGACAAGATGGGCCGATGCGGGAGACGCGCCGGCCCATTCTTCTATGTCGAAGTCGCAGACCAGCGTGGCCCCGGTTGGATAGTCGAAAAAGCGGGGGTGGTTGGGTGGTTCGCGCAGGATGCCTTCTGCGAAAAAGGCGATGCCGGGGTTGTGGGCGACGAGCGCCACCGTGTCGGAGGTCGCAGTGCGCAACGCGGCCAGTAGAGCGTCGGGTGAAGCGTGATAGAGCGTGCCGGTCAAGGTGACGTGGGGCTTAGGCTCCATCCCGTTGAAGATCAGGGATGTGGTCTCGCGGGTCCGGGCTGCGTCGCTGCTGATCACCTGTCCAGGCCGGTAGCGCTTTTGATCAAGCCATGCGCCAAGCGCTTTGCAGGCCCGTCTTCCCCTGTCATTGAGGGTGCGGGCGTGGTCGTCATGGGGGTTGTCCCAACTGGACTTGGCGTGGCGGATTAGGATCAGGCGTTTCATGGTTTAAGCCTATCACGCATCTTTGGGTTGTGGTGTGTGAAAAGCGGCCATGTGAAACGCTGTTTGCCTTGGATCACGCGGATACCCTTGGCTTGCCGGGCAGGCCATCCGCACGGCACAGGCCGCCGCGCAGGACGGGCTTTCGTCGATATGCGCTTTGCAGGTGTCCACATCGTATCCAGCCGAGGTTAAAGCGCCCACAGGGCAGGCGGTTAGGCAGGGCTGAGCTGCGCATGTGATGCAAGGGCTGTCCGGCTGGGTCGGCAGCTCCAGCCGCCCTTCAAAACGAAGCGCCCCCCGATAGGACACCAACAATCCCGCCTCTTGGCTCACCAGAAAACCAACTGGACTGGCATGGGCCACGCCTGCCTCAAGCGCCCACGTGTAAAACGGGTGAAAGGGCGGTCCAGTGAAGGGGAAAACCGGCTCTGCCCCCAACACATAGGCCAACCCGGTGACCGCCCATTGGGACCACCGATCAAGCGGATCTGACTTGTGCATCGTGAACTCTGGTCGCGCCGTGACGTAGGCCCAGAACCCGGGCTCTTTTGGGGCGAGGAGGACGATGGTCGAGTTACCGTCATGCAATCCTCCGACCGGGGACAGATGAACGACCCCCGCCGCCGCCGTGATATCGTCGAACGTCACGCGGATTTGCGGATGATGGAGCCTGCGCCATGCTCAGTAAAGAGCTCCAACAGGCACGCATTGGGCGCGCGACCGTCGAGGATCACAGCGGCCCGGACACCGCCGTCAAGCGCATCAAGACAAGTCTGCGTCTTAGGGATCATGCCGCCAGCAATCACCCCTTCAGCGGTCAAGGCTTTGACCTGTTCGTCCGTGAGATCGGTTAGAACCGTCTTTTCCGCATCCATCACGCCCGGCACATCCGTCAGCAGCATCAGGCGGTCGGCCTTCAGCGCGGAAGCAATTGCTCCGGCGACAGTGTCGCCGTTGATGTTGAGCGTCTCTCCTTGGCGTCCCACGCCCAACGGCGCGATCACCGGGATGATGTTGGCGTCAAACAACGTCGTCAGAACTTTGGTATCGATCTCCGCCGGGGTGCCGACGAGGCCAAGTTCGGGCGCATCCTGATCGCAGGTGATCAGGCACGCATCCTTGCCAGACAGGCCCACAGCGCGGGCGCCCTGTCGGTTGATCGCATTCACGATCCACTTGTTGACCTTGCCGGAAAGGACCATCTCAACCACGCCCACCGTAGCCTCGTCCGTCACCCGCTTGCCGTTCACGAAGTCTGACTTGATCTCAAGCTTGTCGAGCATTTCATTGATCATAGGGCCGCCGCCGTGGACGATCACCGGGTTCACCCCGACCTGCCGCATGAGCACTACGTCGCGGGCGAACGTTTCCATCGCCTCTTCCGATGACATCGCATGACCGCCCAGCTTAATCACCACGATGGCGTCATTGTAACGCTGCAAATAGGGCAGCGCTTGGGACAGCGTGGCGGCGGTGGCGATCCAGTCGCGGTTCATGGCATCTTGGGTCTTCATAGCTCTCTGGCCCATCAGGTTAAGCGTGTGGCAGGCCAGTGCCAACGGCAATTCGCGAAAGCAGTGGCGGAGACAGGCAGAATTTCCATGGATGAGACACAACAGACAAAG
>JBCBCS010000065.1:0-17048 GCA_038530475.1 Pseudomonadota bacterium | reverse complement strand
CGGCAAAATCTTGGGCCGATTGCGAGACCGCGATCGAGACCCTTTTGATGATGCCCGACCTCAGCAAGCTGCTGCGCCGATGTCAGTGTAGATGGACGCGCCGGACAAGTGCAGCAGGCTCTCGTCGCGCATTGCGCGATCAAACAGATCGAGGATGGCTTGAAACGCAACGCGCTCTGGGTTCAGGAAATAAAGTTTCCCAGCCATTTGGGGTGTGGTAGTCGGAATATCAGTCATGTTGGTCTCCAATCAGATCAAGATGGTTAGGACGGAGGCAAGAGCTTAGGACCTCTTGTCTCTGTCCATTCTCATATGTGATGGCAACATCACGATGTCAACATCATAATGCGGTAATATCATGGCGCCTCCGAAAAAAGACACAGAAGCACTTACGGTTCGTCTTCCGCGAAGCCTCATCGCGCAGATTGACGAGGCAAGGCGAACAGAGAGTGATCCACCAACGCGCCCGGAGATGATCAGACGCATTCTTGATGCTTGGGATCGAGGCGAAATTTATCGGCCCGGAGATTGAAGCCATGTCGTGGAAGTTGCACTGGTTTCCGCTGGGCACCGGCTGGGTTGCCCAGCGTACGAAAATGTAACGCTTCAGTTTTGTGGCTGATTTCAAAAACCCCTTAAAAATAAGGGAAAACGTGATCTTTCACAGTATGGGAAATTCGGGCGTTACAAAAAGTATATATACTTTTCAATGACTTAACGTCTGTAACGCGTAACGCCAGAACATATGTCCTTGTGCGCGTGCGTGCGTGCGCGTGTGTGTGCGTATGCGTGTCTATACACTTATATATATATATCGTTACATTGTTATAAATATATATAAGATACTGATATCATTGATTAAAAGACGTAACGCAGAGCGTTACATTTTGAAAAACTGTTACAGCGTTGTTTTCAAAAGAAAATCGTCTGATTTAGCCTCATCTGGACCATTTTTGCGTTACACAATCTGTGATTTCAGGGTTCTACCGTCATTATTTGCCAGTTTCGCTGGACCGCAGCGCACGAAAAGTGGCGCGATTGTATTGTAACGCTTTTGCCTGTTCGTTTCGGCCGCATAGGCCGCAGCAGCCGAATTTTCAGTCTCTGGCCTAGGGAAAAACATATCAAACCAGGTACGGGCGTCTTCGGTTTTCCACAGTCATTGTAAGAAATGTCATGCCGACGACTTGCGCAATTCAATTCGCCTCATACATCTCGGCTTGACAACGAAGCAATGCTTCTCGGGCCCGACAGCTACGGCAAATTAGATCGGCAACCTTAAACGGTCATCGTGAATAACAGCGCGGGTCCATTTGCTGCTTTCTAGCAGCTGTCGCGGGCCATTGGCTGATGCCCTCAGCAACGATGAAATATGTCACCTTATTTTAGTTCGTTGCTTTGGCGTCGCCGCCTCCCATGAACGGCCCGAGGAAAGCAATATGAAGAACGAGACATTCGTATGGGTGTCGGTCGGCACCAGGACTAGCTGTCTTGGTATCGTCGGTTATGACGACGTCCAATCGACCTGCACCGCCAATTCAGAAGTTTTCGCAGTAGCGAAAGGTTCGATGATCCGTGAACAGCTAGTGTTGATCCTGGATCACCAGCTTGTAAAGCTAATGCGCGGCACGTCGGCAGTGTTTGGAGTCAGAGTGGCTTCTTCAAGACTGGATTTGGCCAGTCAGACAAGCCGCGAACGCGTAAATCACCATGGTTGTCCAGCTACCAGATACCAATCGGCAGAGGGTCTGGGGATGCTCGCAGTAATTCCGTGCCTTGTTATGGTTGGCAAAAAGCAAAGAACTTACCCGTTCGGGATCATGCCGTCTGCAAAAACGCTCCAAATCATGGTGGATCAACATCATGAATAACACGTGGAACCGACTGGCAGTGAAGGAAAAAACAGCTGCTGAAATGTTTGATATGACCGCGGAGAACTTTCGCGAACTGGTATCTAGCGGGGCCTTTCCAAGCCCAGAAACCTTTGGCCGCCATAAACGGTGGATTGTCTCTGATCTTGAAGCAATCCTATCTGGTACGGCGTCTCGCCCATCCGAAGTGTTTTCGCTATGAAGCGGCCGTCAAAACCAAAGATTATCAAGCCTCACCTGAAATGGGTTTGGAAGGGGGACCAGCGTGGTTGGCGTCCATTTCACAGAACTACTTGGGATGAAGATGGAAAGCGCAGAGAAAAGGCTATTCAGCTTGACTGGAAGGGTGACCCACAGGAATTAGACCGCCTCTATTGGGCATGTGAAGCAGGACGGCATTCCAACCAGGTTGTAAAACAACGTCATACTTGGCGCGAGTGTATCGAAGCATGGCGTGCGAACCCACGCATTCAGATGAACTTGGCTGCCGGTACCAAGATGTCATACAGGCCGCCAATGGAAGCGATCCTGTCAAAGAACGGCGAGATGTCTCTTGGAAATACGCGAAAAGCACATCTGCGTGCCGCACACCTCAAGCTTGCCGATACTCCGAAAAAAGCGGACCGAATGTTGCAGACAGTTTCGCTCTTGTGGAATTTTGCGGTCGATGAGTTGGAATGGCCTCTGGGTGCAAATCCTACCAAGGGGATCAAACACTATGGAACTCAACGCGAGTATTTGCCTTGGCCGGCTTGGATGGTCGACGCTCTCACAGATGCACCTGAACGGGTAAGAGTCTTGGCAAATGTTATGCTTGGTACAGGTCAGAGACCCGGTGCTGCCGTGGCTATGCGTCACGATCAATTCAACGATGAGTGGATGACCGTATTGGACGAGAAGGGGAAGGAATATCTGGATGTTTACTGCCCTCAATTCCTTCAGGATTTCATCAAGGGATTGCCTGTAGACGGGGAACACCTTCAACCAAAGAACCCCACTGAGCCTTTGACCTATCACGCTGTACAGAAAACGTTCAGCGCATGGCGGGAATCTCTGGGTCCACGAGCTGAGAAATTTACACTGCACGGGCTTCGGAAGCTTGCAATTATCCAGCTGGCAGAGGCTGGCGCCTCCGATGCGGAAATTCAGGCGGTGACTGGTCAAAGCAGAGAAACTGTCGCGTACTACCGTAAGAAAGCAAATCGCAAGGTGCTTTCAAAAGCTGCTCAGAAGTTGCGGGAATAACCGGGAGGTTGGGACCAACATTTGGGACCAAGGCTATTTTGTCAAATTGATGATGTAAGGAAATCGCGGGAAACTCATTTAAATAAGTGGTGGGCGACCCTGGAATCGAACCAGGCGTGCGTCTCCGCGAGGGAGTTACAGTCCCCTGCCACACCTTGCGGCCTGTCGCCCACTGGCGGGCTGAATAACTTTGGGGTTTGGGGGCGTCAAGCGCACATCTGCGCTGACTTGTGGTTTTTTGCGGATCAGACCATGAGGGGGGATCGGACCAAAAGGAACCAGCGATGAAAAAGCCGAAATGGGTCGTCGAAAAGGAACGCGCCAAACGGGCCGCCGCGGCGGAGACGGTGTGGCTGTTCGGGCTGCATGCGGTGCGGGATGCGCTGCTGAACCCGGCGCGGGAGAAGCTGCGGCTGGTGGTGACACGCAACGCCTTCGACCGGTTGGGCGACGCTGTGTCCCAAGGGCCGGAGCCTGAAATCAGCGATCCGCGCAAATTCGCAGCCCCTATCGATCCGCAATCGGTGCATCAGGGCGCAGCACTTGAGGTCAAGCCGCTCAATTGGGGCACCCTCGCGGAGCGGTGCATGGGAGACGGGGCGCACCCGCCGCGTGTTGTGCTGCTCGACCGGGTGACGGACCCGCACAATGTGGGCGCGATCCTCCGCTCGGCAGAGGTGTTCGGCGCCCAGGCCGTGATTGCCATGTCCCGCCACGCGGCGCCTGAGACCGGGGCGCTTGCCAAAACCGCGAGTGGAGCGCTGGAACGGCAACCCTATCTGCGGGTCCGCAACCTCGCAGACGCGATCACAGAGCTGCAGGAGATGGGGTATCTGGTGCTTGGCCTCGATGGGGAGGCCGATGAGAGCATCGAAGAGGCCGTGGCCCAGAAACGCGACCGCGCCATTGCCTTGGTTCTGGGGGCTGAAGGCCCCGGTTTGCGCCAAAAGACGAAGGAGACCGTCGATGCGCTGGTGAAAATCGACTTTGCGGCTGATTTTGGATCGCTCAACGTCTCAAATGCGGCCGCCGTTGCCCTATATGCTGTGAAAGCATAGCGAAAGGGGCCCCATGGCGGCTGAGAAAATAGCAACCTGTTGTTATTGCGGCACGCGCGCGGCGTTGGTGTTGCGCGGCAAGGACCGGCATGAGCTCGCGTGCTCAAATTGCGGGGCGCCACTGCATAATCTCAAAATGTTACCGAAACGGGCGCTTGCCGGGGAGTCGGGGGCTGGTTCTGTAACAGGCGCGCCGCGATACGAAGCGCGGCCAGATCCGCGCCCGGTGCATCCCAAACAGCCGCATCCAAAGCCGCGAAAGTCGAAAAAATCGAAGAAACGCAAAGGCTTGTTCCGAAAATTCATGGAAGAGGCGTTTGACGTGATCGAGGACATTATTGACTGAAACAATCCTCACGCGGGTCGATCGCCCGCTTCACGTGATGGCGAGGGGGGTAGGTTTGCGGGTCCAAATTGTCCAGATTGAGGGCAACTCGAACCAAAACCCGACACTACCCGGAGACAAAGATGTCCAAGCACACCCTCACCCGTCGCGGTCTTCTGGCCGCAGCCCTTGCAGCACCTGCCGCTGCGTTCCTCGCCCGTCCTCAGCCTGTCATGGCGATGGAGCCTGAAGTCTACTCTGATGGTGGCGTTGCCATTCGAGGTGCTGATCCAGTCGCTTATTTCACCGAAGGCGCGCCTGTGATTGGGTCAGAAGAACATTCATTGATGTGGAACGGCACGACATGGCGCTTTGCCTCGGCTGAAAACATGGAAACCTTCATGGGCGATCCCGAAGCCTACGCGCCGCAATATGGCGGCTATTGTGCCTTTGCGATGGCCCGCGGCTATATCGCGTCAACCGTGCCAGAGGCTTGGACGATCCACGAGGGCAAACTTTACCTCAACTATTCGACCGGCGTCCGCGCCCAGTGGGAGCAGGACATCCCCGGCAACATCGCCGCCGCCGACGAGAACTGGCCGTCCGCGCTGGGCTGAAGCCTGTATTCAGGATTGAAGATTGCGCCCGCCACCGGCGGGCGCATTTCTTTTGTCCGCAGGTGTCTTGCCGCGCGGGGGGCGGATTGTCAGGGTGGCGCCATGAACACGGACAGATTCCTCAAGACCATTTTGGAGAGGACGCAGACCATCGCCGTGGTCGGCGTGTCGGCCAAAGAAATCCGTCCAAGCTTTTATGTGGCGCGGTATCTGCAGCTGAAGGGCTACAAAATGGTGCCGGTCAATCCCGGTCTGGCAGGACAGACTCTGCTGGGTGAGCCAGTTTATGGCACCCTCAGCGACGTGCCGGTGGACGTGGACATGGTCGACATCTTCCGCCGATCCGAGGCTGTTCCCCCAATCGTCGACGAAGCGCTCGAACGCTGGCCTGATCTGCAAACGATCTGGATGCAGATTGGTGTCGAACACGCCGAAGCGGCGGCCAAGGCGGAAGCGCGGGGCGTGGATGTGGTGCAGAACCGCTGTCCCAAGATCGAATATCAACGTCTGTTTGGCGAGTTGCGGATGGGTGGCTTCAACACCGGGGTGATCTCATCCCGGCTGACCTGAGCGGTTCAAAATTCAAGGAATTTTACGAAGGAGGGGGGCCAAATTTCACAGAAATTTGGGCCGTTGGTGCTCTTTCCGTACGGGGTGCGTCTGGATCGAGGGCGTCAGGTTTGAGTATTTGTAAACCAAAGACGCGCGGCCTTACGCCTCAAATTCAAGGTCGGCGGCGACACGGATGTCGCGCAGGGGCCGCACGCGGCGGATGCTTTCGGCATAAAGGGGATGGGCTTTGTAGGCGGCGAGTTCTGCTTCGGACTCGATCTCGGCGATGACCACAAAATCAGGGTGGGGGCCTGGAATCTCATCGAGTTTGAGGTTGCGCGACACCGAAAAGCGCACCGCGTGTGGGTTGTCTTTGAGAATGGCGAGGCCGGCTTCGATCTCATCGAGGTCTTTGGGATCGATGGCGGAGAAAAAGGCGATGTGGCGGATCATCGGCTGGCTTTCTCTTCAAGCCCGGATTGGTGGGTGCGGGCGGCAAGTTCGGCTTCTATGTCGGCCAGGGTCACGCCATGCGCGGCGCACATCACCAGCAGGTGGTAGAGCACGTCGGCAGCCTCAGAGGTGAGCCGTGCGGCGTCGCCTTTGGTGGCTTCAATGATCGCCTCGACGGCTTCTTCGCCGAACTTTTCGGCGGCCTTGTCCGGGTTGGCCAGCAGTTTTGCCGTCCAGCTTGTGTCCGGGTCGGCGCCTTTGCGGGCGGCGATGGTGGCGGCGAGGGTGGTCAGGCTCATGTCGTCCTCGTTAGTTCATCCGCATCGGGATGCCAGCGGAGGCCATGTGCGCCTTGGCCTCTCCGATTGTGTAGGTTCCGAAATGGAAGATGGAGGCGGCGAGGACGGCTGATGCGTGGCCTTCGGTCACCCCCTCGACGAGGTGGTCGAGCGTGCCGACACCGCCCGAGGCGATGACGGGAATGTTCACTGCATCGGCGATGGCGCGGGTGAGCGGCAGGTTGAAGCCTGCCTTGGTGCCGTCCCGGTCCATCGACGTCAAAAGGATTTCTCCTGCGCCTTTTTCTGCAGCGGTGATCGCGAATTCGACGGCGTCGATGCCGGTGGGTTTGCGCCCGCCATGGGTGAAGATTTCCCAGCGGCCCGGCTCGACGGTTTTTGCGTCGATGGCGCAGACGATGCATTGGGAGCCAAAACGCAGTGCGGCCTCTGTCAGCACATCAGGGTTGGCCACAGCGGCAGAGTTGAAGCTGACCTTGTCGGCCCCAGCGAGGAGCAGTTTGCGCACATCGTCATGGGTCCGCACACCGCCGCCAATAGTCAGCGGCATGAAACAGGCCTCCGCCGTGCGCGTCGCAAGATCATACATCGTGCCACGGTTTTCGTGGGTCGCCTTGATGTCGAGGAAACACAGCTCATCGGCGCCCGCCGCATCATAGGCCTTGGCCTGTTCCACCGGGTCGCCGGCATCGATCAGGTCGACGAAATTGACACCTTTGACGGTGCGGCCCTCGGCCACGTCGAGGCAGGGGATGATGCGGGTCTTAAGCATGGGGGCGGTGTAGCGGTCGGAACGCAGGGGCGCAATGGACGCTGTTCTCAGCCAGACCGCCGGGGCGTTTCACGCGCGGTGTTGGCCCTTCGGTGCAACCATTCGGTGATCGCGCCGAACACGGCGAGCACTGCACCATAGATCATGCCGAGGAGCGTGACGAAAACTGTCAGCCACACAAGGTGTCCAGACGTATCATCGGAAAAGATGCGGCAATTGTCGAACCCATAGATGAGATTGCCGCCGCAGGTCGCCTCAATCACAAGCGCAAGGGTGAACGCAGCCCACAGCACGATCAGCCAGAAGGCAGCCGATCTGCGCAGCCACCGTCCCAACGAGACGTGAGTGACAGCGTGACCCGCCCCAAAAAACGCCCCGCACACAAGCAAGGTTGGGACATATAGGACCAGCAAGATTGTCAGGACTTCAGACATGGATAGGTGCTCCGAGCTGCGTTCTCCTCAGAGCTAACGTTTTTGTGAACGTTGTTCAAGATGGCCGCAGGTCAGGTATTCCGGACCTCAGGCCTTCAACGTGGTCAAAGCCTCAGTGAGGTTAATCGCGCCGTCATAGAGCGCACGGCCCGAAATCGCGCCAGAAATCACGCCGGTCGCCTTGAGAGCGGTCAGATCGTCAAGCGACGACACGCCGCCGGATGCGATAACGGGGATATCGACGGCGCGGGCCAGGGCCTCGGTCGCAGCGATGTTGGGGCCTTTCATCGCGCCGTCGCGCAGGATGTCGGTGTAGATGATCGCGGCGATGCCGGCGTCCTCAAAAGAGCGAGCCAGATCGGTCACTTGCACGTCGGTTTCCTCGGCCCAGCCTTTCGTCGCGACAAATCCGTTCCGGGCATCGAGGCCCACGGCCACCTTGCCGGGAAATTCTTTTGCCGCCTCTCGCACGAGGTCCGGGTTTTCGACCGCAACCGTGCCGAGGATCACGCGGGCCAGCCCCTTGTCGATCCAGCGCTCGATCGTGGCCATGTCGCGGATGCCACCACCAAGCTGCGCGGGCACGGGACAGGCCGCAAGGATCGCCTCAACCGGGGCGGCATTGACAGGTTCACCCGCAAAGGCACCGTTCAGATCAACCAGATGCAGCCACTCACACCCCGCTTCGACAAAGGCGCGCGCCTGGGCGGCGGGGTCGTCGTTGAAGACCGTGGTTTGCTCCATGTCGCCATGCACCAGCCGCACGGCCTGTCCGTCTTTGAGGTCGATGGCGGGGTAGAGGATCATGGGGCATACCTTTCGTTTGCTGGCGTTTTGCATGGGGGGCGGGGGGATGCAACCAGCAGGGCAAGACCCAACGTCACGGTTGATTGGAATCACCGGGTAGGGGCATGGTCTCAGCCAACTCAGGGAGGAGTATGATTAATGAAGAGACTAGCTTTGATGGTTGCCGCTTTTTTGATGTTGGCAACCTCTGCATCAGCCAATCCGGTTTTAGGAAGCTGGAGAACCGAGACCGGTGAAACAGGTGGCTATGTAATCGTTGAAATGGCGGAGTGTAACGGTGGAAAGATCTGCGGAACGATCACAGATGTCGTTGGAAATGATAACCGATCGATCATCGGACGTCAGATTGTGTCAGATATGACAGCTTATGCAGATGGTTCGTTTTCTGGTGGTACAATCTGGGCTCCAGATACTGATAAGACTTATAAATCTGACATGGAGCTCTTGAGCGATAATCAATTGCGCGTTCGCGGATGCGTCGGCATTTGCACCGCATTGACGAGCCGTTCGCAAGTCTGGACCCGTCAGTAAAACGTTAAATATTTCTAGTTGATAGTCCGGAGGCGGAGGACGTTTCCGGACTTTTCTTTGCAGGAAAAAGCGCGTCGCTCAGGGCCGCCAGCGAAGGAAATTGGCGATCATCCGTAAGCCAGCGGATTGGCTCTTTTCCGGGTGGAATTGCGTGCCGATGATTGTGTCTTTCGCCACGATCGCCGTGACATCGCCGCCGTAATCACAATGGGCGAGCCGCTGGCCCGGATCGTCCATGACCATCTGCCAGGAATGGACGAAATAGGCGTGATCGCCTGTGGCGAGCCCCTCCAAAACCGGATGCGGATGTTCGATCACCAGATCGTTCCAACCCATATGTGGCACCGGCATCGTCACATCTGACGGGGCGATCTTGTGGATCTCCCCATCAATCCAGCCAAAGCCTGGTGTTTCTTCGTATTCAAAGCCGCGTTTGGCCAGCATCTGCATGCCGACGCAAATTCCCATAAATGGCTTTGCGTCCGCTTCAACTGCTTCGATCACCGCCTCGGCCATCCCGGACACACCATAAAGCTGGTCGCGGCAATGGGGAAACGCGCCGTCACCCGGCAGCACGATCCGGTCGGCGCGGCGCACCGCGTCGGGGTCCGCGGTCACGATGACCTCACCCGCATCTGCCTCCCGCGCCATCCGCTCAAACGCCTTCTGAGCGGAGTGGAGATTGCCGCTGTCATAATCGATCAGAACCGTGGTCATGCCCTAAAGCGCACCCTTGGTCGACGGGATGGCATCGGCCTTGCGCGGATCGGTCTCAACGGCGGTGCGCAGCGCCCGCGCGACGGCCTTGAAGGCCGCTTCGGCGATGTGGTGGCTGTTGAAGCCGTGCAGCTTGTCGATGTGCAGCGTGATGCCGCCATGGGTGCTGAGCGCCTGAAAGAATTCGCGCACCAGCTCGGTGTCAAAAGCGCCGATCTTCATCGTCGGCAGATCAAGATTGAACACCAGATAGGGCCGCCCCGAAAGGTCCAGCGCCGCGCGCACCTGCGCGTCATCCATCGCCAGATGACAATCGCCATAGCGATTGATCCCGCGCTTGTCGCCAAGCGCCTGCACCAAGGCCTGCCCCAGCGCGATGCCGGTGTCTTCAACCGTGTGGTGATCGTCGATGTGCAGATCGCCCTTAGCCCGGATCGTCATGTCGATCAGTGAATGCCGCGCCAGCTGGTCAAGCATATGGTCGAAGAACCCGACGCCGGTCTGGTTGTCATAGGCCCCGGTGCCATCGAGGTTCACCTCGACAGAAATGTCGGTCTCGGCGGTCTTTCGGGTGATGCTGGCTGTACGCATCCGGTCGCTCCTGACTGTTCGGCGTATCGCCGTCGCGCCGTCTATAGGCGGGGCAGGGGTCCGCGCCAAGGGGGCACTAGCAGGCGCGCAGAAGGTGTTCCTTCTTGGCCATGATCTGATCCGACCCGGCTTCAATCACGCTAAGGGTCTGGCGTGCCTTGGCGGTCTCATTGCGGTCGATGAAGAACTGGGCGAGGTCGATGACCAGCTTGGGATCATCCTGTGACAGTTCGATGGCCCGTTCGAACCAATGGGTCGCGCGCTCGTCATCGCGCAAGACCAGCTCCTGGGCGAGGGTCTGGAACGGTTTGATCCAGCGTGGGGCCGTGGCGGACCACGCTTCAACAAGGTCCGTGGCTGCATCGTAGCGCCCCATTGCGAGGTGAGCGCGCAGACCAAGACGCATGGCTTTGGGGTTTGGGCGCCCGCTTATCGGATCGACGCCTTTGCCCAACGGTGTTTGGCTTTGGGCGGCAGGGCTCAGATGCAGGGCCTCCAGCGCGAAATCGGGACGGGCATGAGCCATGTGGAATTCAGCCTCAAGCAACCCGGCAGGGTCCTCGGCATAGGCCAAAACCTGCGCTGCGATGTCGTAGCGTTTGTGATCAAGGGCCGCCTCAGCCATGACAGCCGCAACCGCGGGTGACAAAAAGTCGGATTTGGTGGCCGAAAAGCGGTCGAATACGGCCTCTGCATCAGCCTCAAGTTCAACGGCGAGCGCGTCTGCGGCATCGCGCGGCCTATCGTCGGCGCGGTCAAGATACGCGTCGATCATTCGGCCCACGTTCAGGTCCACGATCGGCTGAGTGACGTGAATTTCGTCGGCGTCATAGGCCACGTGGCGGGCCGAAAGTGTGATGGATTCATAGCTTGGGAAGTAATGCACGTGCTCGTGCTGCATGGTGATTTCTTCGGCGACCGTGCGCAAAACCGACTTTGAATAAGCGTTGGCGACCATCACGTCGCAATCGCGGTAGGTGGCCGTCAGCGGAACAGGCGAGACGGTCAGGATGACCTGAATGCCCGGCTTGCCATGTTTGAAGATCAGATCGATCGCGTCCTGCAGAGGGGCGAGCGTTTCTGCGTGGTTGAGCACATGCAACTCAAACCGGTCCGGGTAGTCGCGCATCAGCGCGCGGCGCGGCGCCATGTTGAGGTAGAAGCCGGTCTGCGTGTCAAACCAGACCTCCGACAGACCAAGCGTAATGATGACCGCGTCGCATTCGGTGATGGAGCGGTAGGCGTTGCGTAAGGCGCGGCGGCGCATCCGCACCACATCCAGCGTGTCAGGTCGCATCGTGTTGAGCAGATGCAGATCGACCCAGCCGCTGCCCATCCGGCAGAATTGCGCCTCTTCGTTGGCGGCGTCGGCGCTGCCCTCATCAAAGGCCCATTTCAATTCATTCAGGATTGACGGGGCGCCATAGTTATTCAGAACGCCCCGACCGAGGGATTTGAACTCTTCAGCGTTTTCAAGAAGATCCAGGGCTGGCAGGTGAAAGCCCTCTGCGTCGAGTGCTTTTTCCACGTTGCGCGCAAAACACGACCCGATGGTGAAGATCCGCCCCCCCTGCGGCAATGTGCATCCGGCCTTGAACGCGGGTTCCGCCATCGATCCCAAACGCGGGCTCGTGCCACGTTGCGGCCAACGGGCGTTGGCGTTTGATTTTGCTTGTGCCACGGCGTCCGTGGCGCTCAGTCGGGTGATGGGCATCTGTGCCTCTTGGGTCGTAGACGTTTCGCTAAGGGAAACAAACTGTTCTGGTTTGGCAGAAATTGGGCGGCATTGTGATCTTGTCGCGGTGCGGGCGGGATCGCGGCATGACGTGCGCTTGTGTTTGATCGACCTAATCGGTCAAATGCCGCCGCATGATCCCACCTCTTCCCCAACCGCATCACGGCGCCAAGGTCGCTTTGTTTGTCGGGCGTAAGTTGGTCACGCTCTTGCGGGACGACAGCCCCGATATTCCATGGCCGAATTGCTGGGATCTGCCCGGCGGTGGGCGAGAAGGGGACGAAACACCGTTTCAAACCGTCGCGCGCGAAGCTCTGGAGGAACTTTCAATCGTTGTGACGCCCAACATGGTGCTGTGGGAGCGCGGGTTTGTGTCCGCCTCTCGTCCGGATCACTGGCACGGCTTCTTCGTGGCACAGATGGCTGCGACGCAGGCCCAGTCTATCTCGCTGGGGGACGAGGGCCAGCGCTGGACAATGATGAACCTTGATACGTTTCTGGCGCAGCCCAATCGTGTCACGCTCTTTGACGAACGGTTCGCGGCGTGGCAGGCAGCGACGGGTGGTCTGACCTCTCTGCCGATTTGATCTTGCAGCAGGCGCGGCGCCCCGGCAGCATCGCGCCACGGAGGTCTGAGGGGATCATGTCGACTTTTACACCGGTGCCAAACGGCCATCTTGCCGCCGTCGTAACCCATCTTGAGATGTTTGAACGTCCGCCACCGCGCGAGATCCCGACAGTGCCGGGCAACCTTGTGCATCATCCGGCCCCTGATCCGGACTGGTACCGCGATCTGTTTTTGCGCGTCGGCGGTCAGGATTGGCTGTGGTTCAGCCGGATGGGGATGACAGATGCGGAGCTGACAGGCCACCTCCATGATCCGGCCAACTGGGTCTACTCGTTGCGGGTTGAGGGGCGGGATGAGGGGATAATGGAACTGGATTTCCGGTATCCACCTGATTGCGAGTTGGGGTATTTTGGGCTCACGTCAGCGATGGTCGGCACAGGGGCTGGGCGCTGGCTGATGGAACAGGCGCTTGATCTGGCATGGGCCGAACCAATTGCGCGGTTTCATGTCCACACCTGCACGCTCGACAGCCCGCAGGCGCTGCCGTTCTACGTGCGGTCGGGCTTTACAGCCTACCGACGGGAGATCGAGGTGGTGAAAGACCCGCGTTTGACCGGGGTGCTGCCAAGGGAGGCCGCCTCACAACAGCCGGTGATCGAATGAGGGAACGACTGTGCTGCGCAGATCCGTCGCGGTTTTGTGCGTTCGAATTTGCTTCGCAAATCCGACGGCGTTCTATTTTGATCGAATTTGCTTCGCAAATCCGACCGGCGCGCGCTGCGCGCGCGTTCTTGAGTATTTTTGAACCAAAGACGGGGGGCGTTGCATGAACACACTGGCCATGCCGACAGACTGGACGGACGAGCAGCGGCTTTTTCCGCATCAGGTGGGCTTTACCTGTCCGCCGTTTGATTTTGATGCGGCGCCGTCGGATTTTCTGCGGATCGCACCACGTTCGGTCGGCGTGCATGGCTGGATGTTGCATGATCCCGATTACGCCCATGGGTTGGACCAGCGGAAACGCAATTTCGGGATGTTGGAGGATTTCGTGCACTGCATGGCCCGCAACGGGGTGCAGGTCGCCGGGCAGGTGGGGTCCAATTGGGTGCATGCGTCGGGGCTGGGGGTCGACGGGATCCGTCAGCATTGTGCGGACCTGTCGGACCGCTACGGGCTGAAGTTCAACATGGCGGGCTACGCGATGGTTGAGGCGTTGCGGGCAACGGGGGTGGAGAAAGTCGCGCTCAACGCTGCGTATCACTGGCCCGCATGGTGGCAGGGCACGGTGGGGTTTCTGCGCGAGGCCGGGTTTGACGTGATCTGGGCCGGGAATTTCCACGATCAGGGCTGGTTTGACAGCCAGGACGCGGTGAACGCCAAGCGTTGGATTTTCGATGGCGATCTGGCGGAGAAGAGCTTTGCTTATGTGGCGGAACAGGCGCCGCAGGCGGAGGCCTACCTGATCAACGGGATGTGTAATTTCCGCTCTGGCCCGGGCGGGGTGCCGGAACGGCCGCTGCATCTGACGTCCAAGCTGGAGGCGATGCTGGGCAAGCCGGTGATCGGCCATGACACAGCACTTTACTGGGCGATTTTCCGCGATCTCGGCATCACGCCCGAAGGCGTGCACGGAACCTTGTTGGAGAGCCTTCATGCATAAGATCGTCGCCCTTTGGGCTGTGCCCCGCTCTACCTCAACCGCGTTTGAATGGATGATGCGCCAGCGCGGTGATCTGGATTGTCTGCATGAGCCGTTTGGAGAGGCGTGGTATCAGGGGGAGGATCCGTTTTGGCCGCGGTTTGCGGACGGGGATGTGACGACGCCGGGTCTGACGCTCGACAGCGTATGGGCCGACATTCAGGCGCGGGCCGAGAGGGGGCCTGTCTTCCTCAAGGATTTTCCACATTATATCAATCACATGTGGACGCCGGCCTTTCTGGCGAATTTCACTCATGCCTTCCTGATCCGCGATCCGGCCAAGACGATTTCATCGATGTTTAACAAATGGCCTGACTTTGACGAGGCGGAGGTCGGGTTCCCCGAACAGCGCGCCTTGTTTGATCTGCTTTGGGCGCTGCACGACACGCCGCCGCCGGTGATCGACAGCGATGATCTGCTGGAAAACCCCGAACGCATGGTGGCTGCGTTTTGCAACGCAGTCGGCATCCCGTTCCTGCCAGAAGCGCTGTCTTGGGAGCCTGGGGGCGATCCGTCGGCGCATTCGTGGTGGGATGGCGGGTCGTTTCATCACAATCTGGCGCAGTCGACCGGGCTCAAGCCACAGCCGCGCAAATACGTGGAAGTGGCCGATGCGCCGCGCCGGGTGCAGCGGGTTCACCGCCGGATGAAGCCCCATTACGATCACATGTATGCGCACCGCATCAGGCTTGGGTGAGGAACACCTCAACGGATTTGGTGTCGATGTCAGACGGTTGGTGCAGTTTCACGTGTCGCCGTGATTTTCCCTTACCCTCCAGCACGCCGGACGGGTCATCAAAGGACGCGCCATTCGAAAATTCGACCGAGATATAGTCGGAATACCCGTAGACCCCGCCGCACAGCGCGCCCCCGCGCAGAAACACGGTGCCGCCGTATTTCTGGCCAAGGTCGAACCCAGTTGTCCGGGCGATGTCTGCCACCTGCGCGATCATGGCGGCCTTGAGTGTTTCGTCCATCAGACAGCCCCCACAGGTGATGCGATTTCCACGATGCAACCGTTCAGGTCGCGCACATAGGACACGATCTGGCCCCAAGGTTTGTCTTCAGGCGGCGCGACCGGAACGGCGCCTGCTTCAATCGCTCTGGCAAAGGCCTGTTCGACATCATCCGTGACCAGGCAGACCTCCCATCCGGCGGGCAGGTCGCGGGGCCGGTTGGGGCGCAGGGCAAGGCCGTTCATCTCAGCGGCTTCGTCGCCTGCGAAGGCCAGTGCGGTCGTCCCAGTCTCCATCTCGGCATAAAGGTTGCTGTCATGGACAAACCGTCGGGTCAGACCAAAGGCGTCTTCGTAAAACTGGACGGTGGTGGGGACGTCGGGGACGTAAATGATGGTGTATGCAAGTTTCATGGACGGCAATCTATCCATCGCCCAAGGGTATTCTTGAAGAAATCGGACGTCAGGCAAAAATTCCGGGCTGGGTCAGGTCATCTGGCAGGCGTGACGGGGCATGCCCGCTGAACCGTTTGACGTGGCGCAACATGTGCGCCTGATCGGCAAAGCCTGCCTCCTGCGCGATCACGGCGGGGGCCGCCGCCTGCTGGCGCAGCAGTGACACCGCCCGGTGCATCCGCACTAGTTGGGCATAGGTCTTTGGCGGCAAGCCGACCCAGTCGCGAAACAGGCGGCTGACATGCCGCTCGGATACATCGGCAAGTGCGGCGAGGTCGGACACCGTCAGCCGCCCACCGGCCACATGTTGCGCATCGAACATGGCGTCCAGTACGGCAGGCACCGGCGGGATGTCCCAGGTCGCTGCAAGTTGTCCAAGGGACGTGGCCATTTTGGAAAGGTCCGGCTGGCACAAAACAGTGCTCAGGGCGGGCAGACGCGCGACGGCCTCTGGCCCGCGCAGTGCCGCATCGACCGGCGGCGGCCCCTGCCAAAGCCACCGCCCGGCGCCGGGACGCAGCCGCAGGCCAACCCAGCTGTCGCCGGTATCGAATGCCACGTCGAAGGCGGCTGTCGCGGGGCCGGTGATCACCGGCACCGGGTCGCGGCCCACATCCCAGCGGATCAGCACATCGCAGCGGCCATCGGGCAGCACGCGCGCATCGCCGGGCGCATCGGCGCGAAAGCTCCAGACCGCTTCGACCCGGCGGGCCAACGCAGGGGGACAAGGGGTTCGGCATATCCGGACGGGATCGGCATAGGCCAAGCCTAACCCGTGGTCGCGGCGTTTCAATCTGTGGGGGGCGACGAATTGGAGCGGGTGATGAGATTCGAACTCACGACATTTACCTTGGCAAGGTAACGCTCTACCCCTGAGCTACACCCGCATCCTGTTCGTGGGGCGTGATCTATAAAGTCCGTCCCGACCCCGCAAGTAGAAAATGACAGGTTGGTGGATTTTTTCTGCCGGCTCAGGCCGGAAAGAAAAATAGCACGACCAGCGATATAATTGCGATGATGTAAGACGCCATCGTCAGCAACATGCCGTTCACCCGCAGCGCCATGATCGGTGGGCGGGCGGAAAAACCGTAGCCATGGGCCAGCCGACCGACGAGCAGGGTCAGACCGGTCAGATGGACAAGCCACCACGGCGCGCCCTGAAGCTCAACCAGCAGCAAAAGCACGATCCCGAGCGGCGCATATTCGGCGCAATTGGCCTGTGCCCGCATCCGTTTCAGCAGCCCCTTATCGCCACTGTCTCCCAGCCCGATCTTGTGGTGCCGGCGGTAGCGAATGACGGCGATGCTGAGCCAGAGAAAGAGCGCTGCAAGGGCGGCGGCGTAGAGGGCTGTGATCATTGAGG
>JBCBCS010000064.1:0-17278 GCA_038530475.1 Pseudomonadota bacterium | reverse complement strand
GCAAATGCAGCCAGGTCGTTTGCCGCTTTCGCCGACCATTGAGAGCCGCCGACCACAACCATCGGTCGCTCAAACCCGCTGAGCCAATGCAATGTGTCTTCAGCCACGGTCTGCAGTGTCGGCGCCAATTCGACCACCGGGCCCGGCGTGTCGGCCACGTCGGCGCGCGCTGACAGCATGTCTTCGGGTAGGGCCAGCACCACCGGGCCGGGGCGGCCTGTGACGGCCACGTTGAAGGCCCGGGCGATGTATTCTGGCAAACGTTCGGTCTGGTTGACCTCGGCCACCCATTTGGCGAGGCCGCCAAACATCGCTTTGTAATCAACCTCTTGAAAGCCTTCGCGGTCACGGTCCGAGCGGCGCACCTGCCCCACGAACAGCACCATCGGTGTGCTGTCCTGGCGGGCAATATGAACTCCGGCGCTGGCGTTCGTCGCCCCCGGTCCACGGGTTACAAAGGCCACACCGGGCTGGCCGGTCATTTTGCCATAGGCCTCAGCCATCATCGCAACGCCGCCTTCCTGACGGCAGACGATATTGTCGATCCCGGCGTCATACAGGCCGTCGAGGGCGGCCAAAAAGCTTTCACCCGGCACAGAGAACACGCGCCGCACGCCCAGCTTGACCAGCTGATCGACCAATATCTGTCCGCCATGTCGCATCATGAGAGGCCCCCTTGTTCGTCTCGGCACCATTACCCACTGGCCCGGCGCTGCAAAGCCTCTATCTGAGGATGCAACCACATCAAGGAGTTGAGATGTCGTATCTTCTGGGACTATCGGGATCGCTGCGCAAGGCATCGACCAACACAAAACTGATCCGGGCCGCAGCAAAGGTCTATGGCGGCGACTTCCAGATCGGTGATCTGCGCCTGCCGCTCTATGATGGCGATCTGGAAGAGGCCGAGGGTATCCCTGCGGCTGTGCAAACCCTGGCCGATCAGATCAAGGACGCCGAGGCCGTCATCATTTCCGGGCCAGAATACAACAAATCCATCTCCGGCGTACTGAAGAACGCTTTGGATTGGGTCAGCCGAACGGAGGGCCGACCCTGGCAGGGCAAACCGGTGGCAATCATGTCGGCCACGGCAGGTCGTGCCGGCGGGGAGCGGACGCAGTTCGCCCTGCGGCTGTGCATGATGCCGTTTAACACAAAGATCGTTCAACAGCCGGAAGTTCTGGTGGCCGCCAGCGGACAGGCGTTTGACGATGACGGCAACCTGACCGGTGAAATGAACATCAAGACTCTGCACGGCCTGATGGACGCGCTCAAGGCGAAGGTCTAGGCTGTCGTGCTGATCTCTATGAGGTTGCCATCGGGGTCTCGAATGTAAATCGACGTAATCGGCCCGGTTGCGCCTGTCCGTGCTATGGGGCCGTCCTCGATCGGAAGATCGAGTTCGGCAAGATGAGCGATCCAGTTGCCAAGCCCTGTCTCCGTCAAAAAGCACAGATCAGCGGTGCCGGGACCGGGCGCTTTCGCCTTCGGCTCAAACTCGGCTCCGGCGACGTGCAGATTGATCTTTTGTGACCCGAATTTCAGCGCGGTTCGGGTGCTGCCATCAGCAGGGTGAAAGACCTCTGCCGTCATCCCGAGGACGCGGGTGTAGAACTCAACGCTTCGTTCGGCAGACCGGACGGTCAGCACCAGATGGTCTAAGGATGTGACTTTGGGCACTTGGATTGTCCGCCTGTTCGGGTATGCATCACAGACATGACCACACAGAACGATGCTGCGCAAACCCTCACCGACGTTATCGACCCGGCCCGGGCGCGAGCCTTGCAAGTGACGCTTGGCCAAGCGTCAACGATTGAACGCGGGGATGCCCTGCCCGCCTTCTTTCACCATATCTATTTCTGGGATCCTCAGCCGGCTGAGGTTTTGGGGCCGGACGGGCACCCCGCACTTGGCCAGTTTGTGCCCGATCTGGGTCTGCCACGGCGGATGTGGGCCGCAGGACGGCTGCTGTTTCATGGGCCGATGCTGGCCGGGGTGCAGGCCGACAAGACATCGATGATCGAAGGTGTGACCCAAAAGCAGGGCCGCGATGGGCCACTCGCCTTTGTGCGCATTCGCCACGATATCAAACAACGCGGTGCGGTGGTCATCAGCGAATGGCAGGATCTGGTCTATCAAGAAGCGCGAAAGCGCCCGGATGAGCCGCGCCAAGGCCCAGCGGCCCGTACGGATGAATCTTTGTCCGAGGAGGTGGCCTTCGACAGCACAACACTGTTTCGGTACTCAGCACTGACGTTCAATGGACACCGCATCCACTACGACACGCCCTATGCCCGCCGAAAGGAAGGCTATGACGGCTTGGTCGTGCATGGCCCGCTTCTGGCGCAGCACCTGATGTCGTTGGCGGAACGACAGCTCGGTGGGCCGCTGACCGAGGTGAATTACAAGGCGACATCACCGCTGACCCTGCCAGATACCGCGACGTTGTGTTGGGCCGACGGATCGGCCTGGGTCCGGGGGCCCGACGGTGTGCAATGCATGGAAGCGACAATCCGTTAAATGCTCGCCTCAGGTCGGAAATCGTCGGGTATCGTGTCGCGCTCCTCAAGGATCAGATCCGCGAGCTTTTCGGCGCAAAGCGGTGCCATTCCGAATCCGATCTTGAATCCTCCATTGGCGATGAAGGCGCCGTCGCGGAATGGATGCCGCCCAAGCATGGGTGCGCGCGTCCGGGCGCGGGGCCGCAGGCCTGCCCACCGGGTGATCTCAGGCGCGTCGGCAAGGGCAGGAACAAGCGCGCGGGCTTTTTTGATCAACTCGTCGCATTGGGCGTCCGTCGTGTTGGGGTCCTCAAACTCCCGCTCTGTGGTGGAACCGATCGCGGTCGTGCCGTCGAGATGCGGAATGATATGCAGCCCATCGGCAAAAAGCTGGGGCTGACCTGCCGCATCATGGCGCAGCAGCACCGCCTGTCCCTTGATCCCGGTGCCAACCAGCCGGTGGTGCTGCGCAGTAAGCGCATCGAGGCCAGCAGCCCCCATAGCCTCGACCACCACCCCTTCATCTGGTGTTTCCGCGTCTTCGGTCAGATTACCACCCATTGCGCAAATGGCGGCGGCCAGGGCGTTGCAGGCCTGACGGGGGTGAATATGGGCTGAGAGCGTGTCTTTGATCCAAAGCCCACTCTCAGAGGTCGGCGCGAAGGCTGGGGCGGTCTCAGTCACCTCCCACTCGGCCCTTCCCTGCCACAGCGTCTTCGCACCGCGCGCACGCGCATAGGCCAGCGCCTCACCGCCTGGCACAACCGGCTGGATGCGACCAGTTCTGGCATAGCCGGAGGACCTGCCGCCGACCTCTTCAATCGCGGTCCACCAGTCTTCCGCCATCAGCAGGCTTTCAAGCTGAAACGCCTTCTTTGGGTTCCATTGCTCCGGCACGTGCGGTGCCAGAGCGCCAACGATCCCGCCTGACGCCCCTGCCGCCACGCCGCCCGGATCGATCACATGCACGCGCGCCCCGCGCCTGGCACAGGCCCAGGCCACGCTCAGGCCCGCGATCCCAGCCCCACGCACCGTAATTTCAACCGTTGCCAAGTCGGTGGCTCCCTTCCATGGTCTGCCCGTGGCGTTGGACGGTCACATAGGACGGATTGCGATGACGGACCAGCGGGCGAATGTGACGTGGAAAGACGGCGGCGTGCCTGTTTCGGCCCGTTTTGATGATCCGTACTATTCGCTCGACAACGGGGTCGCGGAGACGCGGCACGTGTTTCTGGCAGGCAATGACCTGCCTGCGCGGTTTAAGGATGGATTCCGCATCGGTGAGTTGGGCTTTGGCACCGGGCTCAATTTTTTGGTGGCCCTCGCGGCGTGGCGCGCGGCGAACGTCACCGGCAAACTGCACTTCACCAGCTTTGAGGCCTACCCGATGTCTGCGGATGAACGCACCCGCGCTCTGTCGGCATTTCCGAACCTCCCGACTGAGGCGCTGGCAAATTTGCCTCCTCGAAACGACAGAGCAATCCGCCACGTCGGCGAGGACTTTGACCTGACGGTCATCTTGGGTGACGCGCGCACGGCTTTGCCACGCTGGGACGGTCAGGCCGATGCCTGGTTCCTCGACGGATTCTCGCCTGCCAAGAACCCGGAGCTGTGGGGCGCCGACCTGCTGGCTGAGGTCGGGCGACACACGGCAAAAGGCGGCACCTTTGCAACCTACACGGCGGCTGGCTTCGTGCGACGGGCGCTGGATGCCGCAGGTTTTGACGTGTCGCGCACGCCCGGCTTTGGACGCAAGCGTCACATGTCGCGCGGGGTGCTGAGGTGACTGCTCAGAACACCCGGCTCGGCATCTTTCTGATGATCGCCACCACCTTTGTCTTTGCCATGCAGGACGGGATCAGCCGCCATCTGGCAAGCGAATACAACGTCATCATGGTGGTCACGATCCGGTACTGGTTTTTTGCTGCCTTCGTGATCGCCATCGCGCGGCGGCAGGCGGGGTCCGTCCGTGCAGCGGCGGCGACGTCGCAGCCACGGCTGCAAATTGCCCGCGGTCTGGTTCTGGCCCTTGAAATCTGTGTCATGGTTGCCGCGTTTGTGGTCTTGGGGCTGGTCGAGTCGCTTGCCGTTTTCACGTCCTATCCGCTGATTGTGGCCGCGCTGTCCGGTCCTGTCCTCGGCGAACGGGTGGGATGGCGCCGGTGGCTTGCGATTGGCGTGGGGGCGATCGGAGTACTGATCATTTTGCAGCCGGGTATGGGTGTGTTCAGCCCCGCCGCAGTCATCCCCCTCGCTTCGGCTACGCTGTTCGCGCTCTATGCCCTGCTCACCCGCTATGCGGCGCGACAGGATAGCACTGCGACGTCGTTCTTCTGGACCGGAGTCACGGGCGCAGTGGCACTAACCCCGCTCGGTCTTTGGGTGTGGGAGCCGATGGTTGGCAGCGACTGGCTCTGGATGGGGCTGTTGTGTCTGACCGGGGCGTTCGGACATTGGTTGCTGATCAAAACCTATGAGGTCGCGGAGGCCAGCGCTGTACAGCCTTTCGCCTATATGCAGCTCGTTTTCGGGGCCAGCATCGGCATCCTCGTTTTCAAGGAGACACTTGCACCGAACGTGGCGATTGGTGCGGCTGTGGTGGTCGGAGCAGGCATCTTCACTCTGCTGCGGACCCGCAGAGCGGAGCAGAGCTAGCCCGACATCATGGCCGAGCGACCGGCCGCAGGCTCGTTTCCGTCGGACCCGCTAGGTTGTTAGGGCGCAGTTGTGGGCGGATCACCGGTTTCGCCCCGATAAGCAGGTCGGTGAACGACACCGGGCCAATCCGCCCCGTGAGCCGTGCGCGATAGACCGGAATGCCCTCGGTCACTCTCATCACGTAATTCCGGGTTTCGCGGAAAGGGATGTGTTCGATCCAGTCGATGATGTCGACGTCTCCCACACGCGGATCCCCCCGCTCGTCCATCCACGCCATCGGCCTACTGGGTCCGGCATTATAGCCCGCCGCGATCATCACCGGTGAGGGGCCGAATTCCTCTTGCAGAAAGGCCAGATACCGGGCGCCCAGTTGCGCATTATATTCCCAATCGGACGTGAGGCGGGACCGGCTGTAGGGCACGTCTTCCCATCCGGCGACCTCCTGTGCCGTTGCGGGCATCAATTGCATGATGCCCAGCGCCCCGACGGCGCTGCCCGCATCAACCCGAAATTCGCTTTCCTGTCGGGCGATGGCGAGCGCAATGGCCGGTTCAACCGGGAGCTCCATCTCAGCCATCGGGTGGATCGGAAAATAGGAGTCCTGCACCCAGACCCCGTCGCGGATCGCGGATTTGGCAACAAGGACCGTGTAGAACGGCTCATCAATCTCAAGCAGGTAGGCCCCCAACTGTCCCAGCTCCCGACGGTCGAGCGATGGGGCTGCGGCGTTGAGGAATGACACCGCGGCACCACGCTCGTCTGCCTCCAGCAGCATCAGGCCGGCGATGACGAGCTCATTTTGAAAGAGCGTGCCGCCAACCGGATCGCCAAAATCCTCCCCTCCGACCAAATCGGGGTTGAGGGTGAGGCCGAGCTTTTCAGCGGCGAGTAATCCGTAGAAAGACGTCTGGTGTTCAGCAGCGGCAAGGTAGGACGCCACCGCTTCATCCGCGTCACCCAACGCGTCATGGGCGCGGCCCAGCCAGTAGCCTGCGCGTCCCTTTGAAATTGGCGTTTCGACGGCTGCGTCGAACAGCGTAAAATGCCCTAGCGCAGTCACCGGGTCGTTCAGGTAAGTGAGCGCGATATAGCCCGCGAGCCATTCCAGATCGGCATAATTCGCCTCATCCATTGCGATGAAATGGCGCGCGGCCAATGCGTAGGCAATTTCGGGATTGCCTTCGCGCATCTGCCAGCGGGCCAGAATGCGCCGCCATGATCCCCAGCGCCATGGCACGCCCAGTGCATCCGCCGACGTGGACCTTTGTTGCAGGATCGTCATTGCGTCTGTCCAGTCGCCGCGATCCGCCAAGAGGTTGAAGCGATCATAGGCAAGGCCGGGATCAGCACGCAGACGATCAGGAACAAGGGCCAGACGGGCCGTGATGTCACCCGAGCGATTGATCAGCGCAATCCGGGCGCGGACTAGGGCTTGCAAGCCTTCTTCCAGAAACGGCAATTCATTTTCTGCATCGGACGTTCGCCAACGCCACAACATCGCATCAGCCCGTGCCGCATGGTGCTGCAAAAGCAGATCGGGCACAGCGCTCACGACGAGTTGGTGCTCCTCATCGCTCAACCCCTCGCTGGGCCAGAACGCGCCAATCATGGTCGCCGCGTCCTCAGCGCGGTCTGCTGACAAAAGCGCACGCGCCAGGGCCACCGCCCCCTCCCCGCTTTCCGGTGCCGCGTCGCCAAAAAACGTGATCACGTCGCCCGGGCTAAGGGAGTCGCCCATCGCCCGCTCCGCCCCCATGCGCAAGCTCGTTTGGTTCGGCCAATCAGGGCGGCGGTCGATCAGACCGGCATAGGTGTCGAAGCTCGCCTCGCTCTCTGTCTCGTCGTCACGCAGGTACAGCCACAGCAACAGATCGCTGGTCACCGGGTCGGACGCCGATCGAACAGCGGTCAGTGAGGCAGCGTCGCCATCATCAATGGCTTGCAGACCGGCCTCCGGCAGGCGCGGCAAAGATTGGGCCTGCGCCATGCAGACCTGAAAGAGTGCCAGCGCGGTCAGAGCGAGGGTTCGGATCATCCGGGGCCTGTCGGGAACGTTACGCATATTGTTTTGCGTAACCTATGCCAGACAAAGCCCGTCGCAACATCACAAACTTGGCAAAAGCGGAAAACCCCGCTAGGGACGCGGCACTTAATCTGCCCTCATGCAGTGGTGCGGCTGGGCAAAGAACACAGCCCTCAAGTAGCCAACGGCGGTCGGGCGAAAACAAATCAAGGTCCTCCAGCAGCGAAGCGGCAGGACATCAAAGAAGGACGCGTATCATGCAGATCAAAGGATCTCTCCCTGCTCTTGTGACGCCGTTTGCGAACGGCCAGCTGGATCTGGATACGCTGAAAAAACTCGTCGATTGGCATGTCGATCAGGGCAGCCACGGATTGGTGCCGGTCGGCACAACCGGCGAAAGTCCGACGCTGAGCCATGCGGAGCACGACAAGGTCGTCGAAACCGTGGTCGAACAGGCCGCAGGCCGCATCCCGGTGATTGCTGGTGCAGGCTCGAACAACACGGCTGAGACCGTGCGGCTGGTCAAGGCCGCCAAGGCCGCAGGGGCGGATGCCGCCCTGGTTGTTACACCCTATTACAACAAGCCGACCCAACGTGGCCTGATCGCGCATTTCACCGCCGCCGCTGAATGCGGCCTGCCGATCATCCTTTACAACATCCCCGGCCGGTCGGTCGTTGACATGACGCCCGAGACGATGGGCGAACTGGCCAAGCACGAATTCATCATCGGGGTGAAAGACGCCACCGCTGATCTGGCCCGCGTGCCGAACCAGCGACTGACCTGCGGACCTGACTTCATCCAGCTTTCCGGTGAGGACCCCACGGCGATCGGCTTCAATGCCCAGGGCGGAGTTGGCTGCATCTCAGTGACCGCGAATGTGGCCCCCGCCCTTTGCGCGCAAATGCAAGAGGCGACACTTGCAGGCGATTATGACACGGCACTGAGCCTGAATGACCGCCTGATGCCCCTGCACAAGGCGATCTTTACGGAGCCGGGACTGGTAGGTGCCAAGTTTGGCATGTCTCTGCTCGGGCTCTGCTCGGACGAAGTGCGCTCGCCCTTGGGGGCTCTGGAAGACAGCACCAAAGCGGCGATGCGCGATGCGATGGTCCACGCCGGGCTGTTGAACTGATCCTGACAGGACGAAAGGGCGGGGTCACCCCCGACCTTTGCCCGGTTGTCCGGGGCGTCACACACCCACACCCAGCCCCGGAGTCCGACCCACCGATTAGGCGGGATGCTGCGGTGTGCGAGCTTCGAACCCGACATTGAGCCGCCACAGGCCCCAGGCCAGCGGGATCGCGGTCAGGCCACCGACGACATAGGCCAGAGGCTCATCGTAGAAGGTCTCAAAGAATTGGGTGTAGGCGTGGATCGCGCCAAAGGTCATGGCGGCGTTGAACACGCCGCGACGGTTGGTGTGGGCCGACCAGAAGGCCGCCGCAATCAAAAGGACTGCCCAGATAATCGAATAGACATGTTCGTGGATGACGAGCGTCGAGGCACGGAAAGCTTCGTCAGCGATCTGCCAATCTTCATAGCTCAAGTCGCTGGACCAATAAGAGCGGCCTGGCCCCCACATCGTCTGCCCGACGACGTCGCCAAAGAGCGAGCCAACAAGGAAACACAGGTTCGCCACGATGAACGCCATGATCCCGAAGAGGTGCGTGTGACGACGATACCGCTCCGACAGTACGCCCGCCAACGCCACACAGATCGCCATGGCAACGGACATTTGCAGAATCGAAAGCGTACTTTCCGGGCTGTAGAAGGCGTACATGGCCGACCAGTAGAACGTGCCGGTCTCGAGCATCTGGGCGAAAGGCACGATGGCGAGCGCGGTGATAAGGCGCACATCGAGGAACAGCCCAAGTCCCAGCAGGACCGCAGCGACATAGCCATGCAAGGCGGGGATCATCAGACCGCTCGCATCTGCGGCATCGGCCCAAATATATATCCCTGCGATGTGCATCGCCCCAGCCATCAATGTCAGGCTGCCGGTCAGAAACCGGGCATGTGGTACTGAAGACCGAAAGAAGACACCGCAAAGCACGGCGGCGCCAGCCCCAACACCCATCAGGACCTGTCCGCCCAGCAAGTCACCAAGCCGGTCGACCAGATCGACGATCCCGCCAAAGGTCAGCATCCCGGCCCCTATGAGCGCAGCCGCATTGCCAAACATGCGGTAGATGTCCGTGGTTCGCAGCAGGATTGCGGTGCCGGCGGCCAAAAACAATCCGCCAACGATGGCTACGGCGGCTGCGTTGGCCAGCCACAGCACAAAGCCGATGGCGGCGGCGATGATGCCGAAACACAAGACGGCATTGATGGCGAGGCTGACCATCACCTGCCGCGACCGGCTCGCGATAATCGCGCCTTGTTGCGCAGAAAGGACACCTTCCTCCACCAAGGCTTCAGTTTGGACGACATGGGGCATGGGATCACTCCAGAATCATTTTTTGAACATTGTTCACATATTTCACATAAAAATGAACAGCGTTCAAGTATTTTCTCTTAACCAACCGTTTTCCCAGTTGATGGCCCGGCATCCGACGAAGGTCGCAATGCGCTCGACTTCGGATCGGAGCCCTTCCGTGCGGGCCTTGCCCATCCGGATGCGTGGTTCGGGCCAGAAGGCCGTGACGACGACGCAATCGTCCTCTCGTTTGGCGTCAAGTCGGCCAATAAGCCTGTCACCCTGCATCACCGGGAAGACGTAGTAGCCATATTTGCGCTTTGGGGCGGGCACAAAAATCTCAATCCGATAGTGAAATCCAAACAGCCGCTCAGCGCGTTTGCGGTCACGCAATGCGGGGTCGAACGGGGACAGCAACCGCACCCGATGCATTGGTTCAGCCGTTGAATGAGTTGTATTGGCCAAGATGAAGGAGCGGCGAAGCGCGCCGTCGTGACCTTCCACGTCAACCTCATTGATGCGGCCATCCGCAAGGGCTGCAGCACACCATGTCCTGGCTTGGGCCGGCGTCGCAATCGCGTAATGCGCTGCAATCTCGCCTGAGGTCGCAAAGCCCAAACCTTCGAGCGCGGACGCACAGGCCCAATCGACCATTTCGTCCTCTGTGACCTGACTGTTGAGGTGTTCTGCCGGTATGACCCGTTCTGTCAGATCGTAGACTTTGCGAAAGCCCTTGCGGTGGCAAACAGACAGCTCCCCCGACCGCCACAGGTATTCCAATGCGGTTTTGCTGGGGTGCCAATCCCACCAGCCACCGGATTTGCGCTCTTCGCCCAGCCCCACATCCATTGAGGTGCAGCCGCCATTGTCCGAGATATGGCGCAACACGTCATCCAGCTGATCCCGAAAACCCTCGCGCCGCCATGCATCCCACCGACGATCCATGAACGCCTTGTCCTTAGCAAACTTATGCCGCCACATGGGCCAATGCGCCATCGAGATCACAGAAGCATCGTGGGTCCAGTGCTCAAACGCGGTGCGCCGTTGCACCAGCTTGAGCAGGTTCGGCGCGCGATACTGCGTCCGCCGGGACCAGCAAATGAGGTCATGGGCGCGCGCCAATGTGTTGACGCTGTCGACCTGCACGAAACCCAGATGATCGACCACCGATTGCAGATCACCCCCTCGGCCGGGACCTGATTGCGGCGCGAGCAGCAAGTGTCGATCAAGGAACAGCCGCCGAGCGGTTTGATTGTCGATAAGGGGACGGGCGGGCATAGTGGTCTTTGAACTGAGAAGGTGGATTTCGCCTATCCTACGGGTTGTTCCAGCCCGTGTCCTCGCCTATTTGCGAAGCCCATGGCGAAGAAAAAAGACGAAAATCCAAACTACAAGGTGATCGCTGAAAACCGGCGCGCGCGCTACGATTACGCGATCGAGGATGACATCGAATGTGGAATCGTGCTGACAGGGTCCGAGGTGAAGTCGCTTCGCACAGGGCAGTCCAACATCGCTGACAGCTACGCCTCGGTCGATGATGGAGAATTGTGGCTGACCAACGCCTATATCGCCCCCTACA
The DNA here is from genome assembly GCA_038530475.1 of Pseudomonadota bacterium. Classification (GTDB taxonomy): domain Bacteria; phylum Pseudomonadota; class Alphaproteobacteria; order Rhodobacterales; family Rhodobacteraceae; genus Octadecabacter. The sequence goes on along the minus strand of JBCBCS010000064.1, from coordinate 6,103 downwards.
CCCAAGCCATGTTTCCGCACGAAGAGCGCCGCAAGCGCAAGCTTTTGGTGTCGCGGCGGGAACTTGCCCGGCTATGGAATGCAACCCAGCGCCAAGGCATGACGCTGGTCCCACTGGTCATGTATTTCAACCATAAAGGCCGGGTGAAGCTGAAGATCGCCACGGCCAAGGGCAAGAAAACACAGGATAAACGCCAGACCGAGGCCAAGCGCGATTGGGGTCGGCAGAAGCAACGCCTGCTGCGGCATGGCGACTAGACAATCGCTTTTCTGGGATTACTGACCTGTCAGGTTGCACCGACGGGGAACACAATCCTGAAGCTCCCCTATGTGATTTGAGCCTTTGCATTTACGCTCTTGGCAATGCGACGGAGAGTGGGGCCGTCGCATTTACCAATGCAAAGACCCACATGGGAAGGAACGGAACCCATGGAAATGATCCTTGGACTGCTGATCCCGGCGCTATCAGGTGCTGCGGGCGGCAACATCATCGGGCGCCTCTCTGGCGCCCTGAACGGCGGCGGATTGATGAACACTGTACTGGGCGCGATTGGCGGCGCGGGTGCGGGCACGATGCTCGGCACCCTCGGCATCGACGCTGCCTCCGGCGCGGATGCCGCGGAAGCCGTCAGCAACTTTGACGTGGGCACTTTGATCTCCGGCATCCTTGGCGGTGCAGGTGGAGGAGCGGTGCTAGGCGGCCTCGGCGGCATCATCAAGAATATGCTCACCAAGGGCTGATCTTCGGAACACGCGACACGGAAGGCATCGGGCCAAAGCCCGGTGCCTTTTTTCTTGGCCCGATCCTTGCACGTTTGAGGCTGCGGGTTTAGGCGTGGGGCCGATCAAAGCGGAGCATCTCATGGCGTCTGACGATCCCCGAACACTCGTCTCGACCAGCTGGCTGGCCCAGCACCTCAAGGACCCTGACCTGCGGATTTTGGACGCGTCGTGGTACCTGCCGGACGCCGCCCGCGACGGACGCGCGGAATATGACGCGGCCCACATTCCGGGCGCACGGTTTTTCGACATCGATGACGTGAGCGACCACCGCAGCGAACTGCCGCATATGGTCCCCCCTGTCGAAAAGTTCATGTCGCGGATGCGCAAGCTCGGCGTCGGCGATGGTCACCAAATCGTGGTCTATGACGGCATGGGAATTTTCAGCGCCGCCCGTGTGTGGTGGCTTTTCAAGCTGATGGGGCACAAGGATATCGCGGTGCTCGATGGCGGTTTCCCGAAGTGGCAGGCCGAGGGACATCCGATTGAGGATTTGCCGCCGGTGATCCGGGATCGCCACATGACGGTGCAGCGTCAGAACCACATGGTCAAAGATGTCACGCAAGTGGCGTCCGCCTCAAAGCTTGGCGATTATGTGATTGTGGACGCACGACCGCCAGAACGGTTTCGTGGCGATGTGCCCGAGCCGCGCGACGGTCTCCGCGCTGGTCACATCCCGAACAGCCGCAATGTGTGCTTTCGCGACGTGCTGAGCCCGGATGGCACCATGAAAGACCCAGAAACGCTCACGGGGATATTCGAGGGCGCTGGCGTGGACCTCAGCAAACCAGTGATCACCACTTGCGGATCCGGTGTTACTGCGGCCGTGTTGGCCCTTGCGCTGGAGACAATGGGCAAGACCGACCACGCCGTCTACGACGGGTCATGGGCGGAATGGGGCATGTATGACGACCTGAAAATCGCAACCGGAGACGCGTGATGCTGGAGCATCTGAAAGACCAACCGAAAGACAAGATCCTGGCCCTCATGGCCGCTTACCGCGAAGACCCGCGTGACACCAAAGTCGATCTCGGCGTGGGTGTTTACAAGAACGCCGAGGGGAAGACCCCAGTGATGCGCGCGGTGAAAGAGGCTGAGCGACGGATACACGCTGAGCAAGACACCAAATCGTATACCGGGCTGGCTGGCGACCCCGCATTCTCAAACGCAATGATCGATCTGGTGCTGAACGGAGCCGTGCCACGCGACCGCATGGCCGCCGTTGCGACCCCCGGCGGAACCGGAGCGATCCGGCAGGGGCTTGAATTGATCAAGTTGGCCGCCCCTGGCGCCACGATCTGGCTCTCCGATCCGACCTGGCCCAATCACCCGTCGATCATCAACTACCTCGGCATGAAGTCCCAGACCTACCGCTATTTCGATGCGGCCACCGGCAGCGTTGATTATGTCGGGATGCTCACGGATCTGGGCGCGGTTCTTCCGGGCGATGTAGTTCTGTTGCATGGCTGCTGCCATAACCCGACAGGGGCGAACCTGACGATGCCGCAGTGGAAGGGCGTGATTGAGCTCATCCGAGAGAAAGGCGCGATGCCGTTTATCGACATCGCGTATCAGGGGTTTGGCGACGGGTTGGATAAAGACGGCGAGGCGACGCGACTTGTTGCGTCGTCCTTCGACAACGTCCTGATTGCGGCGTCCTGTTCGAAGAACTTCGGGGTATACCGCGAACGCACCGGTATCCTGATGGCTGTGGCCAAGGACACCGACCAGCGCGACCTCGCCCAGCAGAACATGGCATTCCTCAACCGGCAAAACTTTTCGTTTCCGCCGGATCATGGCGCACGTGTGGTCACCACGATCCTCAACGACCCGGAACTGCGCGCCGATTGGGAAGCGGAGTTGGAAGAGGTCAGGCTGGGCATGCTGGAGCTGCGCGAGCAGCTGGCCAGTGAACTGCGCAGGCTGAGCAATTCCGACCGGTTCGACTTCCTCGCCGAGCATCGCGGCATGTTCAGCCGTCTGGGCACCTCGCCCGAGAAGGTTGAGGCGCTGCGCGCCGAACACGGGATTTACATGGTGGGTGACAGCCGGATGAACATCGCCGGTCTCAATGCCAAGACTATCCCGGTGCTGGCGCAAGCCATCATCGACGTCGGGGTCTAGGCGGGTTTAAGAACGCTTATCGGATTTTCGAAGATCCGAACCCTCCAAAATACGCCGGGCGCTCCCATATGGATGGGAGCGCCCTTTTTCCTTGCAGGAGACCGATATGCCCAACACCGCCCTGATCACTGGAGCCTCCTCCGGCATCGGCCGCGAACTTGCGATCTACCACGCGCGGCGCGGCGGCGATCTGATCATCACCGCCCGGCGCGAAGATGCTTTGAATGCTCTGAAAGCCGAAATCGAAACAGATCATGACGTGAGCGTCCACGTTGTCGCGCTCGATCTCGGCACTGACGGCGGCGCTGAGGCTTTGATCGAGGCTGTCGAAGGCCTCGGCATTCCTGTTGAGGTCTTGATCAACAATGCAGGCTTTGGTGGGCACGGCCTCCATACCGAGCGCGACATCGCCACCGAACAGGCGATGATCGACCTCAACGTGAAGGCGCTGGTGACGCTCACCCACCACTTTGCAGGCAAAATGGTTGAGCAGGGCGGCGGCAAGATATTGCAAGTGGGCTCAACGGCCGGGATGATGCCCGGGCCGCTGCAGGCGGTCTATTTCGCGACCAAGGCGTTTGTGAACAGCTTCAGTCAGGCGATCGACCAGGAGCTTCGCGATAAGGGCGTGACCTGCACCGTGCTGGCACCGGGCTATGTCGAGACTGAATTCGCACAAGTCGCTGATCTGGAGGGCACAGATCTGGTGAAATCCGGGGCGACGGCAAAATCCGTCGCCAAGTTCGGCTATGACGCCATGCGCCGCAAGGAGCTCGTCGCGATCAATGACGGCCGGCTGCGGTTCCTTCTGGGCTGGGTCGTGCCATTCTTGCCACGCCGGGCCGTGCTCAAGATGGCGCAAAAGATGCAGTCAAAATAAGAAATGACGCGCCTCCCGACGGAGTGCGCGTCAGTCAAAGGCTTCCGCGACAGGAAAAGTGAAGGAAGCCCGAGGCAGTTATTCGTCTGTCACGAGGTCGAAGGCTGTGCGACCTGCAAACGCGACGCCTTTGACGGCGGATTCAGCGGCAAAGCCCACGACGGCACCTGTGTTTTCAGCCACGCGCTGTGTCGAGCAGGCAGAGAGCAGGACAGTTGCGCCAAGGGCTGCGACAAACAGTGCTTTTTTCATAGTCTTTCCTTTCAAGAAGGTCGATTTCGTGAGCGTAGCCGGAAACCCTTTCCGCCTCCGTTGACGCTGATATAGGGGATCGCCAAATATATGCATAACGAATAAGAATTATCTTTAAGGCAATTATTGCTTATGGATAGACTGCATGGATATCACCCTCGTCAAAACCTTCCTTGAGGTCGCGAATACCGGCTCATTCGTGTCGGCGAGCGAGCGGCTTTTCGTGACGCAATCGGCCATCTCGCTCAGGGTGCAGCGCCTCGAACAGAGCTTGGGGCACTCTCTCTTTCAACGCTCAAAGGCGGGTGCGGCCCTCACCGCCGAGGGCCGCCAGTTCGAACCCTTCGCACTGTCCTTACTGAAGATTTGGGAGGATGCCCGCCAACAGATCGCCGTACCCGACGGTTACGACCGCGCTCTTTCCATCGGCGCTCAGTACTCGCTCTGGCCACGGCTTGGATTTCGCTGGATGGACACGATGCAATCTCGGATGCCGGACCTGAGCGTGCATTGCGAAGTCGGAATGAGCGACCGGATCATGCGGTTTCTTGTGGAAGGTGTCGTTCAGGCGGCGCTGCTTTACACGCCCCAAATGCGCCCCGGCCTGACGGTTGAGCCTGCACTGGCAGATGAGCTGGTCTTGGTTGCAAGCTGGCCCGGGGCGACGCCTGATCTGGGTGAGGCGTATGTGGCTGTCGATTGGGGGCCAGAGTTTAACCATGCTCTATCCCTGTCCCTGCCCGAGCTGGCCCCTGCGGGGCGGTCGATGGCGTTGGGCGCGTTGGCAATTGATTACCTGATCAACCTAAAAGCCGCAGCCTTTGTCCCGGCCCGCGCCGCGAAACGGCACCTCGATGCGGGGCGGCTGCATATCGTGGAAGACGCACCACGCTTTCCGTATCCGTCCTACGTGATCATGAGGGACGATTTACCGGACGATTTGGCTGCAATGGCGCGATCTTCCCTCGCAGATGTTGTCCACGAAGCCGAACGTGATCAGGCCAAGGTCATCGAAGAGCTTGACGAGATGGGGGGCGAAAAGCCGTCACTCTGATCTGCTTCAAAGAAAAAGGCCCCGCTGAAACAGCGGGGCCTTCTTTGGTTGCCGGGCCTCAGGGAGGAGAAGCAGGCCCGGCGGACGGGGTCTTAGCCCTTGGAGAAGTCCGGGTAGGCTTCCATGCCGAGCTCGGAGGTGTCGAGACCGTTGATTTCTGCCTCTTCGCTGACGCGAATGCCCAAGACCGCCTTCAGGATGAACCACACAATGGCGGCGACCACGAAGGTGAAGACACCGTAGGCGATGATACCCGTGATCTGAGCGCCCCAGTTGCCGGTGTAGAAGGCAACGGCGAGCGTGCCCCAGATACCTGCAAAGAGGTGGACCGGGATCGCACCGACGACGTCGTCGATCTTCAGCTTGTCCAGAAGCGGCACGGTGAAGACTACGATCACACCACCAACAGCACCGGTCAGCAGCGAGCCAAACAGGGACGGTGCGAGCGGTTCAGCCGTGATCGACACGAGACCCGCGAGACAGCCGTTCAGAACCATGGTGAGGTCGACCTTGCCATAGACCACCTGGGTCAGGATCAGCGCGGCGACTGCACCAGAGGCGGCGGCCATGTTGGTGTTGGCAAAGATCCGGCCCACGTCGGTGATATCACCCACAGTGCCAGCAGCCAGCTGCGAGCCACCGTTGAAGCCGAACCAGCCGAGCCACAGGATAAACGTGCCCAGCGTCGCGAGGGCGAGGTTGGAACCCGGCATCGGATTAACGCGGCCGTCCTTATACTTGCCTAGACGCGGCCCAAGGATCAGCGCACCGGCCAGAGCAGCCCAGCCGCCCACGGAGTGCACGATGGTCGAACCAGCGAAGTCGGAGAAGCCACACACCTCGTCCTCAGCACCCGTGCAGCCAAAGGAGGACAGCCAGCCGCCGCCCCACTGCCAGGACCCGGAAATCGGGTACATGAAGCCTGTCAGGACAACCACGAAGATCAGAAATGGCCAGAGCTTGATACGTTCAGCCAGAGCACCGGACACGATCGACGCTGTCGCGGCAACAAAC
>JBCBCS010000063.1:0-17316 GCA_038530475.1 Pseudomonadota bacterium | reverse complement strand
TTGGAGCCTTCACAAACCGTGCCCGTGCTGGAGTTTCTGACCGCCCGCGGCCCAGATAATTGCACAACGGACGGGTCAATGACGATGCGGTCAGGGCCGTAGCCTGCGGCGGCGACAAGGTCAGCCATCTGGGAAAGTTCATCAACGCCCTTCGGACCGATGTCAGAGCCAGCCACCGCCTTTTCCAGATTTGACAATGTTGTGAAATTATCTGGGCCGCGGGCGGTCAGAAACTCCAGCACGGGCACGGTTTGTGAAGGCTCCAACCCAACCCCATCGATGTAAGCCCCAGAGGCATCCAGACGGCCCTTGCCCAGCAATTCCCGCACACCGCTTTCACCCACCTTGTCGAACTTGTCGATGGTGCGCAAAACGTCGGCCTTCTGGGCCTCATCGCTGAGGCCCATCACCTCCAACACACCGTTCAAAACCTTGCGATTGTTGATGCGGATGACGTAATCCCCACGCTCGATGCCCACGGCCTCCAGCGTATCGGCCAGCATCATGCAAATCTCGGCATCCGCCGCAACATTGCCCGACCCGACCGTATCCGCATCGCATTGATAAAACTGCCGAAACCGCCCTGGCCCCGGCTTTTCGTTGCGCCAGACCGGGCCCATCGCGTAACGGCGATAGGGCTTGGGCAGATCATTGATGTGCTGGGCGTAAACCCGCGCCAATGGGGCCGTCAGGTCATAGCGCAGGGCGAGCCAGTCGCCGGGCTTGTCGTCCTCTGCATCCTCCTGCCAGGCGAACACGCCCTCATTCGGGCGGTCGACATCGGGAAGGAACTTGCCCAGCGCCTCAACCGTCTCAACAGCGGAGCTTTCGAGCGCCTCAAACCCATAGCGATGATAGACAGATGCGATGGTCCGCAGCATCTCTGTGCGTTGCGCCACCTCGGCACCGAAATAGTCACGGAACCCCTTGGGCGTCTGCGCCTTGGGGCGGGGTGCTTTCTTCTGCTTGGCCATGGGACCCTGTTCCGGTTGTCTTTGCGCGGGCTTTACCCCGCCCGGCCCAGCGGTGCAACGGGCGCTGCGCGGCGGTCCCCCCTTCACAAGACCGCCCCGGACACCGTATGGCTCCGCCATGACCAATGACACCCGCCTAGAAGAAACCGTCGCCCATCTGACACGCACCGTCGAGGAGCTGTCCGACATCGTCGCCAAACAGAGCCTTGAGATCGACAGGCTTACGAAACGTGTGGGCCTCCTGATGGAACGCGAAGCCCAACGTGAGCTGGACGCGGGCGGCACTGTCCCCTTGGCCGACCAGAAACCACCGCATTGGTGAGGCGCTACCGCTCCCCTTCATCTTGGCCAATACAACTCCCGCCGGAGGCCTACAAAATTCACCGAATTTTGTGCCCCTTCTTCAGCCGTCCTTGAGCGAAATCGCCAGAACCTCGCCATCATGCAGCAGGATTTGCACCCATTCCGTCGGCACGGCGCTGAAAGTGCCGCCAAAGAAGCCATAGACAGTGATGAATTGCGTGTTGCGGTTCAGACGATCTGACCGTCCCCCGCAGGGCTGGCCCCGACCGACCCGGCAAATGCTCGCCTTCAGCGCTTCATACGCGTTGTCGACCGTGGTGTAATCGATCCGCTCATTGCTGGGCTGGTAGCGGACAAATTCATGGGTCTGGATATCGCCGGGGATGACAACGGCGCCAGCAAAGGTGCGGGCGCAATTGTCGTTGAACCCGGTGATATAGAAGGCACGTGTGGTGGTGCTGGACGGGTTGCTGTCGAAGATGCGGAAGCCTGCATCGTTGCTGACCTGCCGCCCGAGCTGGTTGCGCTGCAATCCGCAAATCCGCGCGATCTCTCCAAAGGGCAAAAGCGTGCCTTCGGCAACATCACGATTGTCCGGCCCAGTGCGTGGCACATCCGCAGGCGCGTCGCGGCGGAAGAGACCAAACAGCCCTCCGCCGTTGCGCGGTTCGGATTGGGGTTCAGGGACGACCGCGCCGGCATCTGCCAGCGCAGCATCAATCGCCGCATTGGTCGGATCGTCCGACGGGCGGTTCAGCAACCGCCCAAACAGCCCACCGCCCCCTTGTGCTTCGGACGCGCTTGGGGCCACGGCGGCATTGGCCTCCCCGGCGGGCACATCGCTCAGCCGCGCAATATCGGACAGCGGGTCAGAGCACGCGGACAGGGCGGCCACAAGGGCGAGGCTGGTGATCAAGCGGCGCATGGGAGCGTCCTTTTTTCTGCTCGGCCCACCGTAGCGGCCCCCGCGAACGCCGTCCACCTGCCCCTGAGTCGGGCGCACGCCAATAGGCGGTTAAATGTCCTGAACTTCGATGACGCCGGGCAAGGACCGTAACGCGCCCTTGATCTGGGGCGTTACCGGGTAATCATCGGGCGCTTCTACGTCGATCTCGCCCAGATCGGCATCATCAATCGTGAACACAATCGGTCCCCGTCCGGCCCGGATCTTGTCCCGCACCGCACCAGCGAGGATGTCGTTGACGGTCGGGATGGCCGTGCCGTCCTCAATGAAGATCCGCAGACCGGATGATCCGGCATCTGCCACCTCGATATCAATCGGCGCCACGGACCGGCCCAGCAATTTGAGCTGTTCGGCTTCCATGTTTGCCTCAACCGTCAGGACGACCTGAGATCCGGTTTCGAGATAATCCCGCGATGCCTCCAGCGTGTCAGAGAACATCGTGACCTCGTACTGGCCGGTCGGATCGCTGAGTTGCACAAAGGCAAAGCGGTTGCCGCGTGCCGATTTGCGCTCCTGCCGTCCGGCGACGGTGCCCGCCATCTTGGCCACAAGCGCACCACGCTCCGCTTTTTCGGTGACCTCATCGAGGGTCAGCACCTTTTTGCGCTTGAGCGGTGCCATGTAATCATCGAGCGGGTGTCCGGTCAGATAGAAGCCGACCGCCTTAAATTCCTCGGCCAACCGCTCTGCCGGGAGCCAGTCGGCTGCAGGCGAGAGGCGCGGCTCTGGCAGGTCATCGCCCGCATCGCCAAAGAGCGACACCTGATTGGAATTCTTCTGGTCGTGGATGGCCGCCGAATAGCCGACCAGCGCATCAAGGCTGTCGAAGACGCGGCGGCGATTGGGATCAAGCTGGTCGAACGCGCCGGCGCGGGCCAGCATTTCCAGCGGGCGTTTGCCCACGCGTTTGAGGTCCACCCGGCGGGCCAAATCAAACAGCGTGGCAAACGGTTTGTCCCCCCCCCCTTCAACGATCAGGTTCATCGCCTCAACGCCGACATTCTTGAGCGCGCCCAAGCCGTACACCAGCTTGCCGTCCTGCACATCGAACGTCGCCATCGACGTGTTCACGCAAGGCGCGACCCACGGAAGCTCAAGCCCCTTTTTCACCTCCTGGAAATACACCGCCAGCTTGTCGGTCAGGTGGATGTCGCAGTTCATCACACCGGCCATGAATTCGACCGGGTGGTTCGCCTTGAGCCAGGCCGTCTGATAGCTGACGACCGCATAGGCGGCGGCGTGGGATTTGTTGAAGCCGTAATTGGCGAACTTGTCGAGGAGGTTCCAAACCTCCAGCGCTTTCTTGTCATCGACGCCATTTTCCTTGGCGCCTGCGATGAATTTCGGGCGTTCGGCGTCCATCGCCTCTTGGATTTTCTTACCCATCGCGCGGCGCAACAAGTCGGCCCCGCCCAGCGAATACCCCGCCATTTCCTGCGCGATCTGCATCACCTGTTCCTGGTAGACGATGATGCCTTGGGTCTCGTCCAGAATGTGGTCAATCGACGGGTGCAGCGTGTCGCGGTCGCTGATGCCGTTCTTGACCTCACAGAACTTCGGAATGTTCTCCATCGGGCCGGGCCGGTAGAGCGCCACAAGCGCGATGATGTCTTCGATGCAGTCCGGTTTCATGCGCCGCAGCGCGTCCATCATGCCGGAGCTTTCCACCTGGAACACGGCAACGGTCTTGGCCGCAGCGTAAAGTTTATACGACGCCTCATCATCGAGCGGGATCGCGTTGATCTCGTTCACCGCGCCCTCGGCGGGTTCGTAAAGCTGGGTGCCATCGGCGGCGATGTGGATGTCGCGCCCGGATTTGAGGATCAGGTCAACGGCGTTCTGAATGACGGTCAGGGTTTTCAGGCCGAGGAAGTCGAACTTCACCAGCCCAGCCTGCTCCACCCATTTCATGTTGAACTGCGTCGCCGGCATGTCGGAGCGCGGGTCTTGATAAAGCGGCACCAACTCATCGAGTGGTCGGTCGCCGATCACCACGCCGGCGGCGTGGGTGGAGGCGTTGCGGAGCAGCCCTTCGATCTGTTGGCCATAGGTCAACAGCCGGTCCACGACCTCTTCGGCATTCGCCGCTTCGCGCAAGCGTGGCTCATCCGCCAGCGCCTTTTCGATGCTGACGGGTTTCACCCCCTCCACCGGGATCATCTTCGACAGCTTATCGACCTGCCCATAAGGCAGCTGCAGCACCCGGCCCACATCGCGCACGGCGGCCTTGGACAGCAAAGCACCAAAGGTGATGATCTGCCCCACCTTGTCGCGGCCATACTTCTCTTGCACGTAGCGGATCACCTCTTCGCGGCGGTCCATGCAGAAGTCGATGTCGAAGTCGGGCATCGAGACTCGTTCGGGGTTGAGGAAGCGTTCAAACAGCAGCGAATAGCGCAGCGGGTCGAGGTCGGTGATCGTGAGTGCATAGGCCACCAGCGACCCCGCGCCCGACCCTCGCCCCGGACCGACCGGAATGCCCTGATCCTTGCCCCATTTGATGAAGTCCGCGACGATCAGGAAGTAGCCCGGGAACCCCATGCCTTCGATGATGTCGAGCTCGAAATCGAGGCGCTTTTGATACTCCTCAACGCTGACCGCATGTGGAATGACCCGAAGGCGTTCCTGCAAACCCTCATTGGCCTGACGGCGCAATTCCTCAACCTCATCGTCGGCAAACTTCGGCAGGATCGGATCGCGCTTATAGGCCTTGAAGGCGCAGCGTTTGGCGATCTCAACGGTGTTTGCAATCGCCTCGGGCAGGTCGGCGAACAGCGTCACCATCTCTTCCTGAGACTTGAAGTAATGCTGCGGCGTGAGCCTGCGGCGCGGCTCGTTCTGGTCCACATAGGCACCTTCCGCAATGCAGATCAGCGCGTCGTGGGCCTCATAGATTTCAGACTTCGGAAAGTAGACATCGTTGGTGGCGACCAACGGCAGCTCCATCGCGTAGGCCATTTCGATATGGCCGCGCTCCGACAGACGCTCCGCCTCGGTCAGGCCGTTCTCGCCAGGATGCCGCTGAAGCTCCACATAAAGCCGGTCGGGATAGATCGCCGCCAGCCGCGTCATCAGCGCCTCTGCCGCCGGACGCTGGCCCGCGCGCAGCAGCCGACCCACGGGGCCATCCGGCCCGCCAGAAAGACAGATCAATCCGTCAGAATGGTCCGCCAGCTCATCCACCGTGACCTGCGGCAACTGGCCCTGCGCATCCAGATAAGCGCAGGAGTTCAGCTTCATCAGGTTCATGTATCCCGCTTCGGACTGCGCGAGCAGAACGATCGGCGCTGGGTCCGGCGCACGGCCCCTCGGGTCGCTGCCTGACCCAGAAGCAGGCATCGTCACATCGACCTGACAGCCGATAATCGGCTGCACCCCTGCCTTCGCCGCGTATTCCGAAAATTCCAGCGCGCAGAACATGTTGTTGGTGTCGGTGACGGCTACGGCAGGCATGCCGTTCGCCTCAGCCAGACCAGCCAGTTTCTTGACCGGAACAGCCCCTTCGAGAAGGGAATATTCGGTGTGCGTGCGGAGGTGAATGAATCGGGGATCGGCCATGTCCGCCACACTAGCTTGGGGGTGCGGGCGCGAAAAGGCCCAGATGTAGCGCCACATGAAGCCCCAAGCGTAACCCGTTGGTATCACGACAAAACTGCGAATACCCGTCGATCACTTAGCATTTTTACTAACTATCTTGACAGAAACGAATGCGCCGAAAATACTTAGCCCTATGGCTAACCAACTTGATACCTCCTTCGCAGCCCTCTCTGACCCGACCCGCCGGGCCGTCATTGAGCGGCTGGTCCAGGGGCCGGCCAGCGTCTCCGACCTCGCCGCCCCTCACGACATCGCGCTGCCCACCTTCATGCGCCACCTCAAGGTGCTTGAAGACAGCGGGCTGGTGCGCTCGGTCAAGAAGGGGCGCGTGCGCACCTGCATGATCGAGGCCGCGCCGTTGATGGAACTTCAGGGTTGGCTCGAATGGCAACGCCGCGTGTGGGAGGGACGGCTCGACCGTCTCTCTGCCCTGGCCGAACAGATTGATCGCTCAAATTAAGGGAACGAGACCCATGACCAAATCCACAGACACTTTCATTTTTGATCGCAGCTTTCCGCTGCCGCCCGACCGGATGTGGACGCTGATGACCGCCCCCGAATACCGAGAGCTTTGGGGCGCCCCGGACGACGGACAGGTGCTTGAGATGGTCAGCACAGACTTTACCGTCGGCGGCACCGAACGCCACCGCTGCGGCCCTGCCGAAGCCCCGGAGTTTGAGGTCGCAACCCGCTGGTACAACATCGACGCGCCGAGCACCGTGACCTTCACCGAACAGATCGAAGCAGGCGGAATGGTGCTGGGCACCAGCCTTGTGACCTACATGTTGGAGCCCGAAGGCACCGGAACCCAGGCCGGGATCACCGTGGCGGTGGTGTCGTTTGTGGGGCCGGAAATGATTGCGGAATTCAGAGCAGGGTGGGACGGTGGCATTGCCAAGCTCGATGCGTTGGCTGCAAAGGAGGCCGCATGACTGACACGACCCTGATCCTCAGCCGCGACATGGCGGCAAGCCCCAGTGCCGTCTGGCGCTGCCTGACCGAAGAAGACCTCTTGAAGCAGTGGTTCGCCCCCGCCCCTGTGAAAGTCACCAAGGCTGAGATCGACGCGTCCCCTGGGGGCATCTTCCACGCGGTCATGGACGTTCCCGAGATGGGCGAGATGGATGGCGGCGCGGGGTGTGTGATCCTGGCGGAGCCGCCCGCACGGCTGATCTGGACCAGCGCGCTCGGTCCGTGCTTTGTCCCCGCCCTGCCCCCGGGCGATGGCGCGTTTCACTTCACGGCTGTCATCACGCTCGATGCGATCGACACAGGCACCCGCTATACCGCGACGGTGCTTCACGCCGACGGGGCCGGGCGCGATGCGCACGCGGCGATGGGGTTCGAAGACGGCTGGGGGGCCGCGGCCGATCAACTGGCCACGCTCGCCGCGACCCTCTGACCCGCAGCACCCCCTTGCCAATGCGGGCCGCTCTTGGCTTAATCGGTTCGACCATTTCAGGGGACGCGCCGTCTACGCCGCATCGACAGCGCGTCTGACCCGAGGCCCGGTACCGCGGCGGACTTGAGACATGACAGTCACGTTTCTTCTGAACGGAGAGACCGTGGAGGTGGACAGCCACCCCACCCACACCCTTCTGGACTACCTGCGCGAAGATCGCGGCCTGACCGGCACCAAGGAAGGCTGCAATGAGGGCGATTGCGGTGCGTGTTCGGTGATCGTCACGGACGAGGATGGCCCGCGCAGCCTGAACGCCTGCATCCTGTTTCTGCCGCAACTACAGGGCAAAGCCGTGCGCACCGTGGAAGGGGTCGCCGCCCCCGACGGCACACTGCACCCGGTGCAGCAGGCGATGGTCGACCACCACGGCAGCCAATGCGGCTTTTGCACGCCGGGCTTCATCACCACCATGGCGGCCGGTCATTTGCAGGGCCGCACCGATCACGCCGACATGCTGGCCGGAAATCTCTGCCGCTGCACCGGCTACGCTCCGATCCTGCGCGCCGCCAAATCCGCCGAGACAAAGCCCGTGCCCGCCCATATGCACGACGCCCCCCTTCACCTGGCTCAAACAACTTCGGGGGGAGGTGCACCGCACCGGGGGGCAGAGCCCCCGACTGCCCCCGCCACCAGCGATGAGCTCGCCCGGTGGTACGCCGACCACCCGGACGCGACGCTCATTGCCGGGGCGACTGATGTCGGCCTCTGGGTCACAAAGGACTTCCGCGATCTGGGCGAGGTGGCGTTCCTCAATCAATGCACTGACCTCAAGCAGATCGAAGACGGGGGCGACAGCCTGCGGGTCGGGGCAATGGCGACGATGACGGATGTACTGGCCGCCATCCGCCCCCTGCATCCATCTTATGCCGGGATGATCCGTCGGTATGGCTCGGAACAGGTCCGCAATGCCGCGACCATCGGCGGCAACATCGCAAATGGTTCGCCCATCGGGGACAACCCGCCCGCGCTCATCGCGCTCGGAGCGACGCTGCACCTGCGCCACCGGGACGCGCGGCGGGAGATGCCAATCGAAGATTTCTTTATCGACTACGGCAAGCAGGACCGTGCGCCGGGCGAGTTCGTCGAGGCGATCACGATCCCGAAATCCGCGCCTGCCCTGCGCTGCTACAAGCTCAGCAAGCGGTTCGATCAGGACATTTCCGCCGTCTGTGGGTGCTTCAATGTGACGGTCACAGACGGCACAATTACGGAGGCCCGCATCGCTTTTGGCGGGATGGCCGGCACGCCCAAACGCGCGGCCTCGGCAGAGGCCGCGCTGGTCGGACGACCCTGGTCGTCCGATACCATAGACGCTGCAGCCGAGGCGATTGAGACCGATTTCCAGCCGATGTCCGACATGCGGGCCTCCTCCGCCTACCGGATGGAAGCCGCACAAGGGCAGTTCAGACGCTACTTCGACGACCTGTCTGGCAGCCAAACAGACGTTTTAGAGGTGCGGGCATGAGCGTCGCAAAGCCCCTTCCCCACGACGCCGCCGCTTTGCATGTGACGGGTCAAGCTCGCTATGTGGACGACCTTCCGACACCGACGGGAACCCTCCATCTTGCCTTCGGACAAAGCGCCATCGCGGCAGGCCGTATCACTGCGATGAACCTCGACGAGGTAAAGCGCGCACCCGGCGTGGTCGTGGTTTTGACGGCGGAGGATCTTCCGTTTGCGAATGACGTCTCGCCCTCGATCCATGACGAACCCCTTCTCAGCCAAGGGCCTGTCCATTACCTTGGCCAGCCGCTCTTCGTGGTCGTTGCGACCTCTCATCGCGCAGCGCGGATCGCGGCGCGGCTGGGGGAGACCAGCTACGAAGAAGACAGCCCGATCCTGAGCATCGAAGATGCGCTGGCCGCCAATGCAAGGTTCGAGGATGGACCGCGGGTTTATGTCAAAGGTGACGTTGATAGGTCCCTCGCCGACGCCCCAAGCCGGCTGCAAGGCCGGATCGAGATGGGCGGGCAGGAACATTTCTACCTTGAGGGTCAGGCCGCCCTCGCTCTGCCGCAGGAAGGCGGCGACATGGTGGTCCAGTCCTCCACCCAGCACCCTACCGAGGTTCAGCATAAGGTGGCCGATGCGTTGGGCCTCCCGATGCACGCCGTCCGGGTTGAAATCCGCCGCATGGGCGGCGGCTTTGGCGGCAAGGAAAGCCAAGGCAATGCGCTGGCCGTCGCCTGTGCCGTCGCCGCCCGGGCCACCGGGCGCCCGTGCAAGATGCGGTATGACCGCGACGACGACATGATGATCACAGGCAAGCGCCACGATTTCCGGATCGATTATGATGTGGGCTTTGACGATCTGGGCCGGATCAAAGCTGTCGATTTCACCCATTACACCCGCTGCGGCTGGGCGCAGGACCTGTCCCTGCCCGTGGCTGACCGTGCCATGCTGCACGCCGACAACGCATATTTGCTGCCTGCCGCCCGCATCACGTCACATCGGCTGCGCACGAACATGCAAAGCGCCACGGCCTTCCGTGGCTTTGGCGGGCCACAGGGAATGCTCGGGATCGAACGGGTGCTCGATCATGTCGCCCATGCCGTGGGTCGCGATCCGGTGGAGGTCCGGCGCCTCAATTATTACCGGTCGGCCGAGGAGCAGATCGACCCTCCGGGGGGAGGTGTATCGGCCAAGATGAAGCAAGGGAAACTTGTCACCGACGATCTGGCGACGCGTGGAGCCGTGCAGGTGTCAAGCGGATCGGGGAGCGCCCGACGCTTTGGGGGGGCGCATTCGCCGAAGGCTGACGAAATTGATAATTCAACGCCTTACGCCATGCCCGTCACGGATTTCATTTTGCATGAGATGACGGACAGGTTGTTGGCGGATGCGGCGTATGACGCACGGCGTCAGGCGGTCGCGGATTGGAACGCCAGCAACGCGACGCTGAAGAAGGGCCTCGCCTTTTCGCCGGTGAAATTCGGCATCTCCTTTACGCTCACGCACCTCAATCAGGCGGGGGCGCTGGTGCATGTCTACCAAGACGGCTCCGTGCATCTGAATCACGGCGGAACAGAGATGGGACAGGGGCTGTTCCAGAAGGTGGCACAGGTCGCTGCGGATCGGTTCGGGGTTGAGACGGGGACAATCAGGATCACGGCAACGGATACCGGGAAGGTGCCGAACACGTCCGCCACGGCGGCATCCTCTGGGTCGGACCTCAACGGGATGGCGGTTCAGAATGCCTGCGACACGATCCGCGAGCGTATGGCGGAGTGTCTGGCGGGGCTCTTTCAGGTGAAACCCGCCGAGGTCCTGTTCCGCGATGGCGAGGTGCGGGTCGGGCAAGAGGTCATGCCGTTCGCCGCCGCTGCCAAGACCTGCTATGAGAACCGCGTGAGCCTGTCGGCCACGGGCTTCTACAAGACCCCTGACGTGGCCTGGGACCGGATTGCCGGCAGAGGGCGGCCGTTCTTCTACTTCGCCTACGGAGCGGCGATATCCGAAGTCGTGATCGACACCCGCACCGGCGAAAACCGCCTGCTCCGCGTCGACATACTGCATGATGCGGGGCGGTCACTGAACCCGGCGCTCGACCTTGGCCAGATCGAAGGCGGCTTCGTGCAAGGCGCAGGCTGGCTCACCACGGAAGAACTCGTGTGGGACGACAGCGGGCGCCTGCGGACGCATGCCCCGGCAACCTACAAGATCCCCGCCTTTTCCGACCAGCCAGAGGTGTTCAACGTGGCCCTTTGGGACGGTGAGAACCGCAGCGAAACGGTCTACCGTTCCAAGGCTGTGGGGGAGCCACCCTTCATGCTTGGGATCTCAGCGCACTTGGCGCTTGCGGATGCCTGCGCGGCCTGCGGGCCAAATTACCCGGACCTGCACGCGCCCGCGACCGCCGAACAGGTGCTCGCGGCCATCCATCGCGCACGCGGGTAGACAGGTGAGTGATTACATCATCGTTCGGGTCGAAGGGACTCGTGGCTCTGTCCCGCGTGAGGTCGGTGCGCGGATGCGGGTCTTTGCGACCGCCTGTCAGGGGACCATTGGCGGCGGGGCGCTGGAATGGGAAGCGATCCGGATTGCCCGCGCTCTGTTGGTCAAAGGGGAGGCGACGCATCGCCAGACCTTTCCCTTGGGCCCCGACCTCGGCCAATGTTGCGGCGGCGTTGTCACGCTAAGCTTTCATCGCGCCGCACAAGAGGATCACCCGGAGGGTCACCCGTTCTGGATTTGGGGGGCGGGCCATGTGGGCCGGGCCATTGCGGATGTTCTGGCGCCGTTGGGGGACCGGGACATCACCCTTGTCGACACATCTGCCGACCGGATGCCCGACGTCCTGCCATATGGTGTTTCACCGCTTGTCGCGGCTGATCCGGTGCGGGTGGTCGCCCGGGCCCCAGAGCACGCGGACCATATCATCGTCACCTACTCCCATGACATCGATCTGGCGCTGTGTGATGCGTTGCTGCGACGCGATTTCAGGACCTGCGGCCTCATCGGATCGGCCACAAAATGGGCTCGGTTTCGCAAGCGGCTCGCCTCAATGGGGCATAGCGAAGCCCGCATTTCCCGCATTGCCTGTCCGATCGGCGATCCGCGCCTAGGAAAGCACCCTCAGGCCATTGCGGTCGGCGTCGTGGCCGGTCTACTGTCGCCGGTGGCAGCGGTGCCGGGGGATGACGCATGACCAAGCCATTGATGGTGCTCGACGGGCTGACCAAGGCCTATCCTGGCGTGATTGCCAACAAGGATGTGTCGTTCACCATTGATGCCGGTGAAGTCCATGCGTTGCTGGGCGAAAACGGTGCGGGAAAGTCGACACTGGTGAAGGCGATCTATGGTCTGGTGCAGCCCGATGCCGGGACCATGGAGCTGAGCGGAGCGCCCTTTGCGCCGTCCGATCCGAAAGCCGCACGGGCGGCTGGCATCGCGATGGTGTTTCAGCATTTTTCGCTCTTTGACGCGCTGACCGTGGCCGAGAACGTGGAGCTCGGCATGGAGAACCCGCCACCCATCCGCGATCTCGCCCAGCGCATTCGGGAGGTGTCGGAGACGTACGGTCTGCCGCTTGATCCCAGCCGGATTGTGGGTGATTTGAGCGCGGGGGAGCGTCAGCGGGTTGAGATCATTCGCTGCCTTTTGCAGGATCCCAAGCTGCTGATCATGGACGAACCGACCTCGGTTCTGACCCCACAAGAGGTCGAGATTTTGTTCGAGACCCTGCGCAAGCTGCGCGATGAGGGGACGGCAATTCTCTATATTTCTCATAAGCTTGAAGAAATCCGGGCGCTGTGCGATGCGGCGACGATCCTGCGGTTGGGGGAAGTCGTCGGGACCTGCGTTCCGCGGGAGACGAGCGCGCGGGACATGGCGGAGATGATGGTGGGCGGCAGCCTGCATGTGCCGGAACGGGCACCGACGGAGCCGGGCGAAGTCCTGATGGAGATCAGCGGCCTCTCAGTGGCCTCCCCGGCTGAATTTGGCACATCGCTGAAGGATGTGACCCTGTCGGTCCGGGCGGGCGACGTGATCGGGATCGGCGGTGTGGCAGGCAACGGTCAGGATGAGCTGCTGGCCGCTTTGTCCGGGGAAATTCGGTCGGAGCAAGGCCAGATCATGTTCCAAGGGCGCGACATCGGCACCCTGCCCCCAGACGCTCGACGCAGCCTTGGCCTGTGTGCTGCTCCGGAAGAACGGATGGGCCATGCGGCAGCGCCGGACATGTCCTTGATCGAAAATGCCGCCCTCACAGGTCGCAAGCGCAAAGGCCTGACATCAAACGGCTTTCTCAACTGGCGCAAGTCGCGGAGCTTCGCGGAAGAGATCATTGCGGCCTTCGATGTGCGCACGCCGGGGCCGAACAATGCAGCGCGGTCCCTGTCCGGCGGGAACCTTCAGAAATTCGTCATCGGACGCGAGATTTTGCAGGATCCAAAAGTGCTCGTGGTCAATCAGCCGACATGGGGTGTGGATGCGTCAGCCGCCGCAGCGATCCGGCAAGCCTTGCTCGATCTGGCGGCGAAGGGGGCAGCGGTGATCGTGATCAGCCAGGATCTGGATGAGCTGATGGAAATCTCGGACCAATTCGCCGCCTTGAATGGGGGGCGGCTGTCAAAACCACGCCCGGCGCAGGGTCTGACGGTTGAGCAAATTGGGCTGATGCTGGGCGGTGCGCATGACATGGAGGTGGCCCATGTTGCGTGAGCAAACGAGGCAAAACGGGCGTATGGCGCGCGTCTGGCTGGCCTATGGCTCGCGTCTGGCGGGCGTATGGCCCGCCCCCCTGATCTTCTGTTTTCAAACGCAAAAACCAGGATTGGGGTTAACGAAGGGTGAACGACCATGATCGCCCTCGAAAAGCGCCCCCAACCTTCGTCGCTATGGACCTACCTTGCCCCGATTGTGGCCGTCCTGCTGACAATGATCTTCGGCGGGGTGCTGTTTGCGTTTCTTGGCAAGAACCCGATCGAGGCGCTGCTGACGATTTTCTATGAGCCAGTCTTTGGGCAATTCAATTCCTTCTATCTGCCGCAGCTGTTGATCAAGGGCGCGCCGCTTGTTGCGATTGCGCTTGGCCTTGCCATCGGGTTCCGCGCGGGCGTGTGGAACATCGGGGCTGAGGGGCAATACATCATCGGCGCCCTGTGCGGCGCGGGCGTGGCGCTGGCGCTTTACCCGATGGAGGCCCGCTGGCTCATCTTCCCGGCTATGTTGATCGCGGGGGCGTTTGGCGGATTCGCCTGGGCGATGATACCCGGCATCCTGCGGGTCCGGTTTGGGACCAACGAAATCCTCGTGTCCCTGATGCTGGTCTACGTAGCCGAGCAGCTGCTGCGGTCCATGGCCGTGGGTCTGATGCGCAATCCCGAAGGCATGGGCTTTCCCGGCTCGCGCAACCTGTCGCAATACGCCTCTGCCACGTCCTGGATTGACCAAACCAATGGCTGGCACTGGGGCGTTGTCATTGCGCTCATTGCGGTGATCTTTGCCTACATCCTGTTCGCCCGGCATATCCTTGGCTTTCAGATCAAACTGGCCGGACAAGCGCCGCGCGCTGCGGCCTTTTCCGGTGTCCAGCCGGGGCGGCTGATCCTGTTCTGCCTTGGCGCTTCGGGGGCATTGGCGGGGCTTGCCGGGCTGACCGAGGTCGCCGGGCCGTCGGGACTTGTGAGCATCGATTTCAACGTGGGCTACGGGTTCACGGCGATCATCGTGGCGTTTCTGGGCCGGTTGAATCCCATCGGCATCTTGCTGGCGGGGGCTTTGATGGCGCTCACGTATATCGGCGGTGATGTGGCGCAATCGTCGCTGGGCCTGCCAGCGGCGGCGATCCAGGTGTTTCAGGGGATGCTGTTGTTCTTTCTTTTGGCCGTGGATGTGCTGACCAATTACCGGGTCCGCTTTGGTCGGAGGGAGGTCGCATGAGATTTATGCCTCCGGCGGGAGTTGTATTGGCCAAGATGAAGATGCCCTTGCTGATGGGAAGCGTGATGGGGCTGATGATGCTGTGGATGCTGCATGGCGTCCTGACCGGGCAAAGTGAGGTCAGCGGCCCGGCGGCCTTGGTGTTCATCGGCGCGCATGTGGTCGCCGTGGCTGTCCTCATCCTTGGGGGCGTGTTCGCCACGCGGCTGAGCCCCGGTCTGCAGGCACGGTTAAAGCGAATGCACCGTCCGTCCTTGCGGCATGTCAGTGTGATGCTCGCCAGCGCCGCGGTTTCGGCCGCACTGGCCCATCTGGTGATCCATGGGGGTCTGACATGAATTTCGGTGCGATTGACCCGATCCTGTTGCTGGCGTCGCTCATGGTGGCAGCGACCCCGATCATGCTGGCGGCGATTGGCGAGCTGGTGGTGGAACGCGCGGGCGTTCTGAACCTTGGCGTCGAAGGCATGATGATCGTGGGGTCCGTGCTGGGATTTATCGCCGCCACGGGCAGCGGATCGCCATGGCTGGGTTTTTTGGTGGCCGCGCTGAGCGGGGCCGGACTGGCTGTGATCTTTGCCGTGCTGACCCAGTTTTTACTGTCCAATCAGGTGGCGACGGGTCTGGCGCTGACGCTGTTTGGGCTCGGGCTCGCAGCACTTCTGGGACAGGGCTATCTGGGCATCAAGGCGCCGACTTTTCCCGATTGGCATATTCCCCTTCTGGGCGACATCCCGGTGATCGGACCAATCGTGTTTCAACACGATCCGATGGTCTATGTGGGGCTCGGACTTGTTGCCGGGGTCTGGTATTTCCTGACGCGGACCCGGGCCGGGCTGGTGCTGCGTGCGGTGGGCGAGAACCATGAGGCCGCCCATGGGCTAGGCTACAATGTCCGCGCCGTGCGCTTTGCGGCGATCCTGTTTGGCGGCGCTTGTGCGGGGCTTGGCGGCGCTTACTTGAGCCTTGTGCGGGTGCCGACCTATGCCGAAGGGCTGACCGCTGGGGCGGGCTGGATCGCGCTGGCGATTGTCGTCTTTGCAAGCTGGCGGCCCTGGCGGCTTTTGCTCGGTGCCTATCTTTTCGGCGGGGTGACAGTTTTGCAGCTGAACCTGCAAGCGGCCAACGTGTCTTTGCTGGGGATCCTGCCGATCGTGCTTGCGGCGGCGGCTGTGATTGCGTTGGGTCGCTCCGTTATGAAGGCGGGGTCGGATGGACAAAAGCGGTTTGGCACAGCGATCACCTGCGCTGTGGCCGCGCTTGGGTTTTATGTTTACGGGCTGACCGGATGGACGTTCAACGAAGCGCTCTGGCTGTCGGCCTCGCCCTATATTGCCACCATCGTCGTTCTGGTCATTATATCAGCCGGCGGCGCGCCGGGATCACTTGGCAAGACGTTCCACGCCTCACGCTGAGGCACACTGAAAATCCAAAAGGGGGATTTATCCATGTTGAGAAGAACACTTATGGCGAGCGCTGCTGCCACCGCCATGCTCGGCGGTATGGCCATCGCGGACGGACATGAGACCACGAAGGTCGGCTTTGTCTATGTCGGCCCCATCGGCGACGGTGGCTGGACCTATGAGCACCACCAGGGCCTGCTGGCAGTGGAAGAGCATTTTGGCGATGCGGTTGAAACCGTGTTCGTGGAAAGCGTGCCGGAAGGTCCCGATTCAGAGCGCGTGATGCAGCAGATGGCGCTTGAGGGTGCAGACATCATCTTCACCACGTCCTTCGGCTACATGGACCCCACGATCAACGTGGCCGCCCAGTTCCCGGACGTCGTGTTTGAGCACGCCACGGGCTACAAGACGTCCGACAACGTGTCCAACTACTCCGCGCGCTTCTACGAAGGCCGCGCCGTTCAGGGCCACATCGCGGGTCACCTGACCGAGAGCAACACGATCGGCTACATCGCGTCCATTCCGATCCCGGAAGTGATCCGTGGCATCAACGCGGCCTATATCCACGCCAAAGAGGTGAACCCGGATGTGGAATTCCGCATCATCTGGCTCTTCACCTGGTTCGATCCGGCGAAAGAGGCGGATGCGGCCAACACGCTCATTGAGCAAGGCGCTGACGTGATCCTGCAGCACACTGATTCCACGGCTCCGCAGGCCGCAGCCGCAGCGTTCAACGAAGCCAATGACACGACCGTCTACACCTTCGGTCAGGCCTCTGACATGATCGAATTCGCACCGCTGCCGCGCGTGTCCTCGATCATCGACAACTGGGCGCCCTACTACATTGAGCGCACGCAGGCTGTCATGGATGGCACCTGGGAAACCTCCAGCCGGTGGGACGGCATGGACACCGGCATGGTGAAAATGGGTGAGATGACGGATGCGATCCCCGAAGATGTCCGCGCCTCTGCGCAAGAGATGATCGATGCGATCACGGCGGGCGAATACCACCCGTTCACCGGTCCGATCAATCGTCAGGACGGGTCTGTCTGGCTGGCCGAAGGTGAGACCGCAGAAGACTTTGGCGATGACGGGATCGCTGGGATGAACTTCTACGTCGAAGGTCTGACGGCAGAAATTCCTCAGTAAATTCTGATGACGATCAGGAAGCGGTGCGCCAGTGGTGCGCCGCTTTTTCTGTGGACAAGACAGATTCAACTTTAACCTT
>JBCBCS010000062.1:0-17320 GCA_038530475.1 Pseudomonadota bacterium | reverse complement strand
AGCGCGGCAAATCCGTGGCGGCGCTGGGCGGTGTGCGGGACCGTTCATCGCTTGCGCTGACCGCCGGGCGGATGCGCGAAGATGTGATCTTTCGAGACACGGCGCACCATTTCCTGCGCAAATATGACCAAATGCTCGCCCGGTTTGAGGCGGACGCCAGTGATGAGGACATCGCGGCGCTGGCCGAAACTCGGACGTCTCGCGCTTTCATGTTGCTGGGGCGTGTGACAGGCGCCTTCGACTAAGGCGTCGCCGGTCAGACCTGACGCACCATCGTCGTGGCACTTTCAAACCCGAAAACGTATTTGAGCAGCCCAAGATTTTGCGTGTCTTTGGCGACAAACCCTTCGCGTTCATACAAGGCCCGCGCCCTCGTATTGCTGTCGATCACATCGAGCCGGACCTCGCGGTAGCCTCGGCGACCGGCTTCGTCTGTGATGGCATCAAGCAACGCGGTCCCTACACCCTGACCTTGGGCAGCATCCGCAACGAATATCCCATCCATTAAGAACCGCTCATTCTCGGTGTCGCGTTCCAGTAAGGCCAACAGCCCCACACGCCAAAAGGCTCCGATTGTGCCGTAATGGCGCACCATATCGCGCCAGCCGCCATCGACGAGCGCCCCGCTGTGAGTCTTGAACCCGACAACGCCGAGGAGCTGCCCCGCCTCATCCCGGGCGCACAGCGCATGGTTGGGATCCATCACATCTTCGATGAAGCGACGTGCGCGATGATCTGGCCCCAGGACCCGGCCCAATTTGCCGCCGAAGGCCCGCCAATACATCTGGGCAACCTGCGGGCATTCCGAGGCGTCGAACCCGGCCTCAATCCTCATGGTGCCACACCGAAGATCCAGCCTTCCGCCGAGCGCGGCACGTCAAGAGCCGAGGCAAGGCGATCCGGCGACATCGCGGCGACCTTTTCTGTCAAGACGTGCATCTGAGCTGCGTCCTTGATCGGATGCAGATCTGACGCTGCGATGACCTCTTTTGCATAGAGCGACGGCCAGACTTCAACAAATGCCACAGGGCGGTCCAAGGGCTCAAACGGCCAAACGGCGATTTGATTTGGAAAGGCCTGTCGTAGCCGTTCCAGCACAGGCAGACCCATCATCACTTGTGACCCAACGGCCCCGGCATACGCCAATTGCCAAACCGGAAATGCCCCACGCGCTAAATGCTCAACTTCGCGCATTTCGTTGAAGGGGAGCGTGGCCGGATCGCGTTTTTGCATCGACAGATAGGGCGTTTGCGCACGCGCCGGGCAGCCCCAGAACAGCGGCGCACCCAGCTGGCGGTTGATCTCGCTCGCGACCGCGAACCTGTTGTTGGCTTTGGGGGTGTCTTCGATACGCTCTTGATACCATCGCCAAACAGCGAACGGGTCCTGCGATCCTGTGAGTGCAGCGCCAAAACCATCAGGATACCCAAAGGCGAAGTCAAACCCGAGAAAGAGTCGTCTGTCAGCCGTCAGTTCTCTTTCGATCAAGGCCATCAAGGCCTCCTCAACCTCCTGCCGATGGCGAAAATAGCGCGGCTGGTCTTGCTGGCGGTCCCGCGCAATGCTCCACCAAATGGCGTCTTTGGAGGGCTTCAGGCTGCGTTGGTTGCCGCCCGACCAGTCGACCGTTGCGACGGTGTCAAACGTCAAACCCATCGTGTCGCGCGCTCAAGGTCAGCAGGGCGATTGATGTTGAAAAACAAAGGCGGAGTTGTGTCCGGGAACAGCGCGACCGCCGCGCCGTGCCGGTCGGTCCAGTCCGTTACTTTGCGTCCCCCGTCTTCAAGATAGCGCGCCAGATCATTGCGCAGGGCCACGGGCCAAAGCCCGAACGTGCCGTGCGCTCCGTCAGACGTTGCCGCAACCGAAAGCCCGTCGGCATGCGTCTCTGCGGCAAGCATCAGCCGCGGGACAAGGTCGCCGGGAAAGAAGGGCGTATCGACAGCGACCGTTACAACGTGCGATGCGTCATGGCCGCTGGCCCAGTCTATCGCGGCCAGAACACCGGCAAGCGGTCCAAGATATCCGCCGACGGGGTCGCTCAGAACAGGAAGGTCGGTCTGCAACGGGGCGTTGGCGTTTACGGCCAAGCGGGCCACCTGAGGCTCAAGGCGATCCACCGTTCGGCTCAGTAGCGTCGCCCCACCCAGCTGCAAAGACGCTTTCTGAACGCCACCCATACGCGCCCCGCGTCCCCCGGCGAGGATCACACCGGCCGGTTGGGTCAGCTGGCGCATCGTCTGCTCTGCATTGTCATCCTCTGATGTCATGGATACGACCTGTTTGACCACATCGCACAAACTCTAGGGCAGCCCCATGTCGCATGCGACCCCGAAACCGTCAGAGCGGTCCTGGTATTGGGCCGGTTTCCGCGAGGGACTGCCCTTTTTGCTGGTCGTGATGCCGTTTGGCTTGCTCTTTGGCGTAATCTCAATTGAGGCCGGGCTGACACCGCTGCAGACGATGGCGTTCTCGTCCGTCGTTTTTGCCGGGGCATCGCAGTTCGCGGCGCTGCAATTGATGGTCGACAACGCGCCAGTTTTTATCGTTTTGGCGACCGCTTTGGCAGTCAATCTTCGAATGGCGATGTACTCGGCGTCGCTGTCCCTATGGTTGGGAAAGGCACCGCTCTGGCAGCGCGCGCTGGTGGCCTATGTCAATGTCGATCAAAGTTATGCGGTTTCGATCAATCGCTATGAAGACCAGCCAGAACTGACTTTGCGCCAGCGCATCGCCTTCTTTTTCGGAGCGGTCTCGCCGGTCTGTCCGATGTGGGTGGTGGCGACGGCGCTTGGGGTGTGGCTGGGGGCCGGCATCCCCGACTGGATGGCGCTCGATTTCGCTGTGCCGATCTGTTTTCTGGCGATCATTGCGCCGATGATGCGCACGCTGGCCCACATGGTGGCGGCCGTCGTTTCAATCGTCCTTGCCCTGCTGCTCGCTGGATTGCCCTTTAATCTCGGGTTGTTGGTTGCGGCTCTTGTCGCGATGGCCGTCGGGGCCAGGATCGAGCTTTGGCATGAGGCGAGGGCACCGGCATGAGCGATCTGTATATCTGGGCGATCATCATCGCCCTCGGCATCGGCACTTATCTGATCCGGTTTTCGTTTCTCGGACTGATCGGCGGTCGTGACCTGCCGGAGTGGGTGCATCGTCATCTGCGCTACACCGCTGTCGCGGTTTTGCCGGGGCTGGTCGCGCCGCTGGTGCTCTGGCCTGAGGCGACGGGCGGAGAGCTTGACCCCGCGCGTCTGGCCGCGGCCTGCGTCACGTTCGTGGTTGGACTCTGGAGCAAGAACGCAATTTCGGCGATCCTTGCTGGCGGCGCGACGCTCTACGGTTTGATCTGGCTGTTCGGCGCGGCCTGACGGCGCTTACTGCGTCGCAGCCTCGGCCCGAAGCGCTTCGTCGAAGGCGGCCGCGGCAACGCTCTTGTCATCGTCGTCGGTCTCGCGCCGCTCGGTCGTGACGACACCGGGCAGTCGGGCGAACTGATCGTGCAGATTGTTGGGGAACATGGTCCGGCGGATGGATTCAAAGCCGGGAAGCTGTCGCAGCATCATTGAGGTGTGCGTGGTGCACAAAGCCTTTGGTGTCGGTCCATTCGTGATGGCCAGCTGCAAGGCCTGTTCCGCGACTGCAGGCGAAACCTCAATCTTCTGGCTGACCGTGTAATAGGTGATCCGAGAATGGTAACTGAGGTAGAAGTCCAAGATCCGCGGATTGATCCCGAAATGAACATCGTTGCGTTCCGGGATTGAGGAATGGCCGAAGGTTCCGGCGGGGTCCCAGATCACCTGCTGAGACGCATTTATGATCAACGCTGTATGGGCACCATTGCCGGACGATGTGTTCTTCATCGTCACGAGCGTCAGGGATTTCGGACCGGCAGCGGCGTACGCCACACGGTCCACAACCGCCTGAGGAGCCACAACTTCTTCACGCAGAACTGTTCCCCCACACGCCGCCAATGCGAGCGGGGCGGTCAGGACAAACGTTCTGCGCAGCATTTGGATCAGCCGTTGATGATGGCGAGGAGGATCAGAGCGACCACGATGATAACCGTGCCCTTCGTCACCATGTTCATGAACCCTGCAAAGGTTTTTTCCTGAACGGAGACATCCATCTCACCGTGCTTATGTTCAGCCATAACGTTCCCTTTCTGGCAATTTGGCTTGGGTTAGCCGATTCAGATAAGATTGTCAGCCCTGACGCGTCAGTCAGGTCGTCGCATCCGGCTTCGGAGTGGCGACCGGTGGCGCTGGCCGCAACTCTTCCGCCAGCCGAAAGCCGATCCGGTTTGGCGCTGCTGCTGCGCCCGGCTTTGGCAACGCCCTCAGCATGACCGACAATTGGCTGACATGCTGGATCAGTTGGGTTTTCGTTCCGGCCTCGTCAGAGCCGTAGAACGTGATGATATCGGGATCGAAATATCCCATCCCTTCGATCCGGATCACACCCGTGTTGCCACCGGTAAACCCCATCGCGACCTCGTGTTCGTTGTCCAACTGTTGCTCAAAATTCTGAATATAAAGGATCAGACGCTCATAAGCCCATCGCGCAGCGCTCTTGCTTGGATCGGGTTTGCCGATGGCCGAGGCATCCGGCGCGCGCTGATCGGGGTCGGTGTGGACCTCGTGCAGGATGGCCCCTTCGAGGACTTCGGCGGAGGTGTCGATGGTGTCGTCCAAAGTCAGGTCTTTCCAAGTGGGAGCGCCGTCGTGGCTTTGATGTCCTCCATAACGAAGGATGCCGAGATGTCCGAGACAGAAATGCGTGATGTCAGATGTTTGTAAAAGAGATCATACGCAGCGACATCTGACAGGCGAACGGTCAGAACGTAATCAAGATCGCCGGTCATTCGATGGGCTGCCGTCACCTCTGGCATCGCGGCGATGACCTGTGAAAAGCTTTGCCGCCAAACATCGCTATGCCGATCAGTTCGGATCAGAACAAACGCAAGCAGCGGGCAGCCAACCTTCGCTGGATCGAGCAACGCAACCCGAGCCGTTATGACCCCAAGCGATTCCATGGCTTTCACTCGTCGCCAACAGGCGTTGCGCGACAGTGCTACCCGTTCGGAAATTGCGTCGACAGATAGGCTCGCGTCCTGTTGCAGAAGGTCGAGAATACGGTGGTCAATATGGTCAAGGTCAGCAGACATGATGGGACGTTATCCCAAACATGACATGATAATCTAGGATGATTGGGATGAAATATGACCAATAACATGGCAAAAGACGTCAAACGAAAACGCAAGAGCAATCCCATGTCCGATACCACGCCTTCCTCTAATTCCGGTCTCTTTGACCGTCTGTTCCGCGCGCATCCAGCGACCGTGGGAGAGACATATCTTCAGCACATGGCCTTCGCGTTTGGCTTTGCATTCTGGCTTGCCGTGGCTGCTGGAGCCGCGATGGTGCATGCCGTCTTTCCGGCCCTCTGCGAAACCACGGCGAGCCGGATCCTCACGCGTCTGTCGGGTCGGATGCAGACCCGCCACGCATAGACGATTGTGTCAGGTGGCCTGAAACCAATAGGCGCCATCCTCGCCCAGCGTCCGGGTCGCTCGGCCGGTTTGGTGCAGGTGGTTCATGTGGGCAAGTGCCTCAACAAGGGCGAGGCCATAGGCCCCGCCATCAATCTCACGTTTGAAGATGGGCAGGAACACATCCCCCGCCCGCTGCGGCGTGGCGATTGCTTCAAGAAGCCGATCCAGCGCATGAACGTGGTTGTCGCGCAACTGGCGCATCCGAAAAGGCAGGCCCGTGAACGGCAGTTTGTGCCCGGGCAAAACAAAGTGGCGGTCTTCTGCGACCGCTTCAAACGCGTCACATGAGGCGAGCCATTCACCCAGGGGGTCCGCATCCGGTTGGGTTGGATAGACCCCGATATTGGGGCTGATCGACGGCAAGAGTTGGTCGCCAGCGATGACCAGATCATCGTCAAGGCTCCAGAACGTGGCGTGCTCGGGCGCGTGTCCGTTGCCCATGCGGACCTGCCAGCAGCGCCCTGCCATATCAATCGTCTCGCCTTCCTCCAGCCGCGTGAACCCCAGCGGTAGCGGTGTTGTGCAATCGGCGAAATTAAAGGGGCGTTCCTTCTGCCGCTCTTCCAGAATGTCGGAGCGCATTCCGGCGCGTCGATAGAACTCAACCGCCGTATCGGTGTAGCTTTCCTGGACATCAAGCTGAAGCATCCGCGCCATCAGATAAGGCGTGCGCGGCATGACAAGTTCTGCCCCTTTTTCATGAAACCAACCCGCAAGCCCCATATGATCGGGGTGGTGGTGGGTGCAAATGATCCGAGCAACAGGCAGCCCGGCCATCGGACCGGCAAGCAGGTCGTCCCAAAGCTTGCGTGTCGTGCGGCTGTCAAAACCCGTGTCGATAACATCCCATCCATCGGGTCCGCGCAGTGCGTAGACGTTCACGTGGTCCAGCGCCATTGGCAGCGGCAAGCGCATCCACAGGATGCCCTCAGCTACTTCGATCGCCTCACCGGCGGGGGGTGGGGTCTCCCACGGGTATCTGATCTTTTCAGCCATGCGTTGGGCCTAGCGCGTCTGCGCTCAGGCCACCAGATCGTCTGGCGTGATCTCCATCAAATCCTCAGCGCCTTCGCGCACATGGGCCAGAAGGGCCGCATGTTCCGGCAGCAAGCGCTTGATGTAGAACGCGGCGAGCTTGCCCCGCGCGGCATCGCCTTTGAGCGCGGCCATCAAATGATAATACCCCCCCAGCACCCGGGCGAACGCCCGCAGATACGGAACCGCTCCGGCAAAGCGGTCGCTCATATCCTGCGACACCAGCCATTCGGTTGTCTCACGCAACGTCTCGGACGCTTGCCAGACGGGCTCGGCGAGGTCGGGTGCATCCGATTTGTTGGCCTCTGCGAAAGCCTCAATCTCATCGAGCAAGGCAAAGGCCGCTTCGCCGCCGTCCATCATTTTCCGGGCCACAAGGTCCATCGCTTGAATGCCGTTGGTGCCCTCATAGATCGTGGTCACTCGGACATCGCGGGCATACTGGGCTGCCCCCGTTTCTTCGATGAAGCCCATGCCGCCGTGCACCTGAATACCGGTGGCGGTAACCTCAACCCCCACGTCTGTGCCGAAGGCTTTCGAAATCGGGGTCAGTAGGGCCGCGCGCGCGTCCCAAGCGGCATCACCGGTGGCCGTGGCCATGTCGATGGCGACGGCATTGGCCATGCAGATTGCACGGGCGGCAAATGTGTCAGCCTTCATTGAGGCTAACATCCGCTTCACATCCGGATGTTCTACGATTGCGCCTGTACCGGGCGCTTTGCCCTGCTTGCGGTCAGTCGCATAAGCCAACGCATGTTGAGTCGCGGCTTCTGCGACGCCGATGCCTTGGGTCGCTACGCCAACCCGTGCGTTGTTCATCATTGTGAACATGGCCGCCATCCCGCCATGCTCAGGCCCGACGAGCCAGCCCTTGGCGCTTGAATACTCCATCACAGCGGTGGGGGAGCCGTGCAGGCCCAGTTTGTGCTCGAGGCTCACAACCCGCAGATCATTGCGCGCGCCAAGGCTGCCATCCTCATTGGGTATGATTTTCGGGACCATGAACAGGCTGATGCCCTTCGTTCCCGGGACTCCGTCCGGCAGGCGAGCGAGGACGAGGTGGCAGACATTCTCAGTCATGTCGTGGTCGCCCCAGGAGATGTAGATCTTCTGACCCGAGATCGCGTAGGTCCCGTCGCCATTGGGCTCCGCCTTGGTGCGCAGCGCCCCCACATCCGAACCCGCTTGTGGTTCCGTGAGGTTCATTGTGCCAGACCATTCGCCAGAGATCAGCTTGGGCAGATACAGGTCCTTGATGGCATCGCTCGCGTGGTGTTCCAGCGCTTCAATCTGGCCCTGGGTCATCAGCGGGTTGAGCTGAATGGAAAGGCACGCGCCCGCGATCATCTCATTCACGGCCATTGTCAGCGTGATGGGCAGGCCCATACCGCCATGCTCTGTTCCAGCAGACATGCCAATCCAACCGCCCTCCGCGATGGCCTTGAACCCATCAGCAAAGCCGGGCGAGGTGCGGACGACACCGTTCTCAAGGGTCGCAGGATGCGTGTCGCCTGACCGATTCAAAGGGGCCAGCACCTCATCCGCCATCTTGGCGGCCTCAGTCAGGATCGCCTCTTGCAAATCCGGGGTTGCTTCCGCGAAGCGCTCGGTTGCGGTAACAGCGCCGAAACCCACAACACTGCTCAACAAAAACCGGTAGTCAGTGACGGGCGATGTGAATGGCATGGGTCTCTCCTCTCAGGCGGTGCTTGGCAACGGCCGGGCCGGGCCGTATGTCGGCTATATCAATCGTAGCCCTCTGATCCGGGCCTTTGAACCAAAACGCGGCGTCATGAGCGAGACAAAAACTCAAAGTTTTCAAATCGACAAAAGCGGGATCGAGCGGGCGGCGCGTTTGATCCGAGACGGTGGCCTTGTCGCCTTTCCGACAGAGACCGTCTACGGGCTTGGTGTTGACGCTCGCGATGATGAGGCCGTCGCCCGGCTTTATGCGGCCAAGGGCAGGCCCAGCTTCAACCCGCTAATCGTCCACGTCCCGACGCTTGAGGTGGCAGAGCGATACGTGACATTTGACGACACTGCTCGTGATCTGGCGCTGGCGTTCTGGCCCGGCGCATTGACGCTTGTTTTGCCGCTGAAAGACGATGCCGGAATATCGCCGCTCGTCACCGCAGGTCTTACAACTTTAGCGATCCGCGTGCCGGACCATCCTGTCGCCCACGACTTGCTTGAGGCGATCGATGGCCCGGTTGCCGCACCGTCGGCCAACCCGTCAGGGCAAGTCAGCCCCACGAAATCAAGCCATGTCCAAGAGCATATGACAGGTGTGATTGATGGTATCGTCGAGGGGGGTGATTGCGGTGTCGGTGTTGAGAGCACGATTGTTGCAACCCAGCCGACCCCGACCCTTCTCAGGGCAGGTGGATTACCCGTTGAGGCGCTTGAAGCGGCGCTGGGGGAGCCACTGGCACTTGCCGGCGACACGGCTGCACCAACGTCGCCCGGTCAATTGGCGTCGCATTATGCGCCAAGGGGACAGGTCAGGTTGAACGTTACAACCCCGGAACCGGATGAAACGTTGATCGGGTTCGGACCTGTGGATGCACAAATCAACCTGTCTCGGTCCGGTGACCTTGTTGAGGCGGCAACCCATCTTTTTGATGCGTTGCATCAGCTCAATGCTTTGGGTGCTGCGAAGATTGCGGTATCGCCGATCCCCGATCATGGCCTTGGGCGCGCGATCAACGATCGTTTGCGCCGTGCCGCAGCTCCGCGCGATTAGGCGCGGCCCCCCGTAGAGGACAACATCAGCGGGCTGATCCCGAGAGACTTGAGCGCGGCCGTCCATTTGTGCTCGGACGCGCGGCCAAAGAGCAATTCAGGTGTGGCTGCGCAGACGAGCCACGCGTTTTCAGCCAATTCACCTTCAAGCTGCCCAGGTCCCCACCCCGCATAGCCCAGCGCCAGCAGACAGAGGTCCGGGCCACTGCCCGTTGCGATATCTTCGAGGATATCGAGGGTCGCGGTCATCGAAATACCGTTTGCCACGGGCATGGTACCGGCGCCGGACGCGTAATCCGATGTATGCAGGACAAAACCGCGCCCTGTCTCGACCGGGCCACCGTAATGGATGCGCACATCGCTGTCCCCTTCACCCTCGGGGATCGACAATTGTTCCAGTAATTCGGCAAATCGCACATCTGGATTGGGCTTGTTGATGATCAGTCCCATGGCCCCTTCTTCCGAATGGGCAGACAGGTAGATCACCGACCGATCAAAGCGCGGATCGCCCATGTCTGGCATCGCGATCAAAAGTCGCCCGGTCAAAGATGTGTCTTGAGACATAGCGTGATGATGGGCGGGGCCGCGCCGGTGCGCAAGTGCCATAGCTGTGGAAGATGTCATGCCGCTAACCCAAACGTGACTTTCCATTGACCCTTGAATGGACCACCTAGAGCGTCATGACACGGCAACTTCTCGCATCTGGCCTCACGCTTTTGCTGGGCAGCTCAGCCATGGCGGACCCGCTTGACGGGATCGTCTCGCTTGAGGTGTTGCCGGGTTGGCGGACATCCGAGGGCACGCATATGGCGGGCCTCGAAGTGACGCTGGCGCCCGGATGGAAGACCTATTGGCGTGTGCCGGGCGATGGCGGCATCCCGCCCCGCTTCGCCTGGAATGGATCGGACAACATTGGCAGCGCCGCCTTTCACTGGCCCGTGCCAGAGGTGTCGCGCATCAACGACATGCGCTCCATTGGCTATAGCGAGATTGTTGTCATCCCGGTTGAGTTTGGCCTGGTTGATCAAAGCGCCCCAGCGCGTATGGCGGGGGAGGTCCAGATCGGGGTGTGCGAAGAGATTTGCATCCCCGTGATGCTGTCCTTCGACACGCTCCTGCCGCCAGAAGGGCGGCGCGACCCGGCCATTGTCGCAGCACTCGTAGACCAACCCCGCAGCGCGTCTGAGGCTGGCGTCGGCGATGTCATTTGCCAGATTGCCCCCGTGGAGGGCGGGCTGCGCGTCACCACCGAGATCCCGATGCCACCGATGGGCGGCGACGAGGAGGTCGTGATCGAAAGCGGCGACCAGCGTGTCTGGGTGTCCGAACCCTATACATGGCGCGAGGGTCAAAGCCTTTTTGCATCGTCCGACATGATCCATGTGGAACGAGACGGATTTACTGTCGATCGCTCAAACATGCGGATCACGGTGATCGCAGGTGGGCAAGCGGTCGATATTCAGGGCTGCGCGGCGGGCTGATCTACGCAGTTTTGCGCTGTGACAGTATCACGATGGCGGCGGTCGCGATGTAGACGATCAGCAGCCACATCACCACGATAGCAAGAAACACGCCCAACGCGGCCCCTATGCCGCCATGAAGCATCGGTAGAAGCGCCACCGCAGGACCCCATGGTGTCCCGACCAGCATCGACGGGGCGACCAGCGCCCCAAACAGGGCCGCGATGCCTGCCGCAGCGGCGCGCGTCGGCCAGGCGATGCTGCGTGCATCCGTCACAAATCCACGCTTCGCAGACCGAACGAGGCCCCCAACATCAGCTTGCATCGCCATCAGCGACGGCACGATGAAGAGCACCAGAACCATGCCGAAGCCCAGACCGTAGACGAGTGTGATCACTGTCGGTTTGAGAAACTCAGCCTGACTGGAGCCTTCATAGAGCAGAGGCGCAAGGCCAAGCACTGTCGTCAGCGTGGTCAGAAGAACAGGCCGCAACCGGTCGCTCGTCCCATCGATGATGGCAGGGGCGATCCCGCGGGTTTCGGCGTATTCATCGATGGTTTTCACCAAAACGATGCTGTCGTTGATGATGATCCCGGTCATGCCCAACAGGCCGACCACGGTAAACATCGAAAGCGGCACGTCCCAGACGGCGTGACCGTAGATCGTGCCGATCAGGCCGAACGGGATGATGGCCATCACCACAATGGGTCGGGTCCAGCTTTGGAAAATCCACGCCAGCACAAGGAAGATGCCAGTGAGACAGAAGATCAGCCCGGTCCGCGCATCATTGAGGAAATCGCCTTCCTGCTCTGCCAAGCCAGACAGAGAGGTCGAAACGTTGAACTGAGCCTCAACGCGCGGAAGGATGTCGTCGCGGATCAATTGCTGGATTTCTGCGGCGCGATCGGCGTCGTCATCGGTCAGATCACCCGAGACAGTGATCAGTTGGATGCCGTTTTCACGGCTTACGGTGCTGAACCCGGTGCGCGAGGTGACGGTGACGATATCCGCCAGTGGCACATAGACACCCGATGGCGCGCGGATCTGGGTCCGGTCGAGAAAATCCGCCGTCAATTCACCTGCCGGAAGCTCAACCCGGATCGTGGCGGAGCGGGGTCCATCAGGATAAGTCGCAGCCTCAATCCCGCCAAGGCGGTCGCGCAGCACACGGCCCAAATCGTCGATCGTGAGGCCAAGCGCCTGCCCTTGCGCTGTCAACTCAAGGCTCAGTTCTTCCTTGTCGTAGGCCAGACTGTCCTCCAGCGCCGAGACCTCACCGAATTGGCCAAGCGCTGTTTTCAGCGCTTCGGCGGCGGCCTTCAGGATTTCGCTGTTGGCGCCGAACAGTTGAATGTCGATGTCATCGCCACCCGGCCCTGATGCCCATGACCGAAACGACACGGTCTCAACCAGCGGATGACGGATGATGCGGTCCTGAAGCTCGGCCACAAAGGCAAAACTGGAATAGGGGCGGCTGTCCGCGTCGATCAACTCGATTGAGATTGCGCCCAATTGGTCCGCATCCTTGGTATCGGCACCAGCGATGCCGCGCCCGGAATTGCCGCCAATCTCAGCGATGACATAGCTCAGCGGATTGACCCCGAACCGGTCCTCATATTCAGCGCCAAGGGCTTCTGTGACCTCTTGCAGCGATCTTAGTTGCTCGAGCGTGTCCTCGCGCGTGGCCCCTGGCAGCATGGCAAAGTTGCCCGTCACGCTGCCTTGTTCGGGCGCGTTGAAGAACCGCCATTGCACATCGCCGCGCACGAAGCTGGCGACTTGGAACGACAGCAAAACGACCGCGAGGGCCATGACCGGATAACGCGCCCAGATCACACCGGCCATGAACGGCCGGAAGAGGTGTTCCTTGAGCCAATCAAAGCCCTTATTGACGTATTTTGAGGGCAGGTCGTACCAGCGTTCTTTGCCCGAATGGCTGAGCGCCTTGTACATGTGATGGGGCAGGATCAGGAAGCATTCGATGAGCGACGCAATCAGCACGACGATCACCGTGAAGGGGATGTCGGCAATCAAATCACCAAACCGCCCGCCCACAACGACCAGCGCAAAGAACGCTATGATGGTTGTCAGCGTGGCTGAAAAGACCGGGCTGAACATCTTCTGCGCCGCGTTCTCCGCGGCCTCCGCCGGACTTTCGCCGAGTTTTCGATGTCGATAATCGGCGTGCTCGCCCACGACGATGGCGTCGTCGACCACGATACCCAAGGTGATGATCAGCGCGAAGAGTGAGATCATGTTGATCGTCAGACCCGCCAGCCACATCAAAGCGATGGCCCCCGACAATGCCACGGGGATACCCGCCGCCACCCAGAAGGCTGTGCGCGCATTGAGGAACAGGAACAGCAGGCTCACCACCAGCGCGAGACCTACGAGTGCGTTCTCATAAAGGATATTGAGGCGTCCGGTGATCAGTTCGGCCCGCGCGCGGATCAGATCAATGCTGGTGCCAGCGGGTAGGGTCGCTTCATAGGCTTCGGCGGCGTCTTCGACGCGCTCTTGCAATTCAATGGCGTCACCGGTTGCCGAACGGTCGACGCGAATGGTGATCGCCTGATTGTCCCCGACAAAATAGGCGCGTTCACGGTCCACACCCTCCACGTAAATTGTGCCGACGTCGCCAACGGTGAGGGTGGAGCCATCGGTGTCCTGCCGTAGAACGATCCCTTCAATCTCATCCGCAGACCGGCGTTCTGTGCCCGTGCGCACGCGGGCGGCGTTGCTCACGTCACCGGCGGGATCAGTGTTGACCTCTTGATTTATGGCGCGGGCGATGTCGGCCATCGAGATGTCGTAGCGGATCAGGTCGAGGCTGCGCACCTCCACAATCGTGGAAGGTGCGGCGACACCCCGGATGGTGGTTTGCGTGACCCCCTGAGCAAAGAGCCGGACTACGAACTCATCCGCGAAGCCTGCAAGCTGTGCCGGACCAACCGGCCCGGTGATCACCACATCGGCCACTCTGTCCGTCCACTGCCCCCGACGGACCGTCGGCTCATCCGCGCTGTCAGGAAGGTTCGTCACGGTGTCGATCGCAAGCTGCACGTCTTCCGTTGCCTTGGCGATGTCCCACCCCGGTTCAAATTCCAGACCTATTCGGGCCGTGTTTTCGTAAGAAGTTGAAGAAGTGTTCGTCACGCCTTCGACGGCCAAGAGGACTGGCTGCAAAACCTGAACGACGGCGGCATCGACATCCTCGGCTCCGGCACCATCCCACGTCACAGAAACCGTGACGCTGTCGATGATGACATCGGGAAAAAACTGCGCCCGCATCTTCGGATAGGCCGCGATCCCGGCAGCCAGCAAAACCACCATCAACAGGTTTGCGGCGGTGCGATGACGGGTCAGATAGCTGAGGATGCTGGATGCACGCATGGCCTAGCTCCCCATCCGGTCTTCCAGATCACTGACCACATCCGCCGGAACCTCATCCTGTTCCAACTGGCCGATGAGCCGCGTTTTAACCGCGTCTGGCATGCGGCTGTCTTCGACGAACCCGATCAAGAGCGCGCGACGATCGTCTTCCAGCGTGATCATTTCGGGTGGCTCCGGTGGTGTCATCTCGGCGTTGGGGTCAACCGGCTGCACCCGGATGCCCTGCCCCAGAAGGGGAGAGCGTTCAGCGACGATATCCTTGCCATAAAGCTCTGGTGCGCGGATGATCACGTCGTTGCCTTGGCGGCGCAACAATTCAACCGCGACCTGCACCAACCGCTCGTCTTCGCCGATCATCAACGCTGTGTTGCCCGCATCGATCGACGTGGATGGCACCATGGCGACGCCACGCAAATCTGGTTCTGTCACGGTAACGGTGACGAAATCGCCGGGACGCAAGCCGCCCGGCGCATCGAGCCGAGCGAAAAGCAGCCGTCCGGTCTGTCCGTCGCCGACATTTGCGCTCTCGCGGATGATCTGACCGGTGGCGTCCAGTGTCAGCCCTTGGGTTTCGAGCGATACGGTGACCGGCGCATTCAAAAGCGACCCGTCCTCGCCGATCAAGCGGGCATATTGCGCCGTCGAAAGGCGAAACTCGGCCTCAAGATTCTCTTTTTCAATCAGCTGACCAAGGGTTTCGTTGGCCGTCACACGTGCGCCTTCGGAAATCATGACGTTCGACAATGTGCCCGAGAACGGCGCCCGGATTTCGGTATCCTCCAAGGCACGTTCCGCATCCGCGAGGTTCAGTTCCGCACGGTCAAGCCGGGTTGCCGCCTGATCCATACGGGCCTCCGCATTGGCCTCTGCCTGCCGTCGCGACAGCACCGCTTGTTGGGCAGATGACAATGCCAATTCGGCGCTTTCCACGGCTGCGGCGGTGCCGACGCCCCGGTCATTGAGGTCGTTTTGCCGATCAAGGGCGGCTTGTCGCAACTCGACCTGATCCTGTGCAGCGGCAAGCTCATCCTGCGCCAGAAGGAGGCCCCGTTCTGCGTCTCGCACCTCGGCTTCCGCGTCCCGCAGGTCTGCGACCAGACGATCCCGTGCCGACTGGGCGTCGCGCGGATCGATGCGCAGCAACACCTGACCCGCGTCAACCTGCCCACCATCCACGAACTCATCGGCCACATCCAGTACGGTGCCGCCTGCCGACGCCCGGAGGTCGAACGTATTGGCCGAAGAGAGTTCTCCAAACACCACCAACTCGGGTGAAATGACGCCCGGCGTCACGGTCACCACATTAACCGCAAGCACCCGTTCGCGCTGTGGGAACGACCGTGGCTCAGCGTTCATCCTCTCTTGAACAGCAAGCCTGACGGTGTTGCCCGCCCATGCGAACAGGGCAAGAGTTGCGGTCAACAAGAACAAGCCAATCAGGCTGCGGCGCAGAAATTGCATGCGATAATTCCTTTGGGTCCTAAATAAAGATAGGGCGCAATTCGATCACTCCCAGTCACGTTCCAATGTGCTACGGGACGTGTCAGGCTTTCCGTCGGAGGTGTTCGTCCAGCCGGGGCAGAATTTCGATGAAGTTGCAGGGTTTATGCCGATAATCGAGTTGCCAGCGCAAAATCTCATCCCACGCATCTTTGCAGGCCCCTGAACTGCCGGGGAGGGCAAAAAGATAGGTGCCATTGGCGACACCGCCTGTGGCCCGGCTTTGCACC
Organism: Pseudomonadota bacterium; assembly: GCA_038530475.1. Lineage (GTDB taxonomy): Bacteria > Pseudomonadota > Alphaproteobacteria > Rhodobacterales > Rhodobacteraceae > Octadecabacter. The sequence continues at coordinate 1,408 of JBCBCS010000062.1, read as the reverse complement.
GCAGAGGTGCCGATTTTCTGCATGGAGATCATGGTGAAGACGGTACCGAAAGCGTCGATCTCTTTCTCGTAGATATCGCGGTGCGCCTCAACGGTAACATCCCTCCCGGTGAGCCCGGTCCCCCCGGTGGAGAGAACGACGTCGACATCTTCGCGGTCGCACCAGTCTCGCAGGATTGCAGCAATCGCTTCCCGATCATCGGTCACGATCTTCCGATCCGCGAGGATATGGCCGGCCGTTTCCAGTCGCCCCACGAGGACGTCGCCGCTTTTGTCCTCGGCCAATGTGCGGGTGTCGCTCACCGCGAGGATGGCGATCCGAACGGGGATGAACTCGCGGCTCTCGTCAATCCGGCTCATGAGGTTTGGTCCCGTTTCGCTTTCAACGAAAGCAAATCCGCCCACGCGTCACGTTTCGCAAGCGGGTTCTCAAGCAGGTAGTCTGGTGACACCATGGGCAGCGCCGGGCGTCCCAGAACCTCGGCCCATTGGCCCCGCATGCGTGTCACGCCAGCTTTGCCCAGCAGCGATTGGCACGGTCCATTCCCCATCAGCACGAGGATAGCAGGATTGGCCAGCTCAATGTGACGCTCCAGAAAGGGGTGCATCATTGCGAGTTCAGCGGCAGTGGGCGCGCGGTTCTGTGGCGGGTTCCATGGCAGCACAGGCACGGAATAGACGCCCGTTTTTCGGTCCCACCCGATGGCTGCCAACATTCGGTCAAACAGGACGCCTTTGCGGCCTGAATGCAATGCGTTTGCGCGGTCGTCCTCTCGGTCCGGTGCATCCGTGATCATCATCACAGGTGCATCTGCCGTCCCGTCAGAGAACACCAAATTCCGCGCGGCATCTTTGAGGGGACAATGGCTGAATGCTGCCATGGCCGCTTGAAGAGCGGACAGATCTTGCGCATCTGCGGCAACTGTTTGTGCAACGGCAACCGCATCCACGTCGGGGTCGGATACAGGCGGCGGCGCGGGCGACCCCTTGGTCGCTTTCGCTTCAGGCGCAGGCTTCGGTTTGTCTTCGAGCGCATAGCGATCAATGGGAGCATCCTGGATGCACTCATCCACGCCCATCTCGATTTGCCAATCGAGGGCGGCGCGCGCGGTCCAATAGTCCAAAGCCGATTCCATGCGGCTACCTTAGCGGCGCGTGTGGGGGACTTCACCTCCCCATCTTGCCCGCCTATAAGATGCCGCAGACCAATGAGGGGACCCCATGACGTTTCGCGCATCGCACCTGCTTGGGATCGAACACCTCCATCCGTTGGAAATCAGCACGCTCCTCGACCTCGCTGACCAATATGCCGAAGACAACCGCAAGGGCCGCGCCTATCGCGGCGTGCTTGAGGGGCTCACCCAGATCAACATGTTCATTACGTCCGCACCAAGGCGCTTACCGGCAAT
>JBCBCS010000061.1:0-17353 GCA_038530475.1 Pseudomonadota bacterium | reverse complement strand
AGGACGCGGACGCGAAACATGCTTTGGGTGCGCTCCTTGTGCGGGTGGCCAAGGCGGATGGCGCTTATCTGTTTCAGGAGATCGAAGAAATCGACCACCTTCTGGCCGATCTTTACGGTCTCAATGCAGTCGAGGCTGCGATCATGCGCGCCGAATGCGAGAAACTTGAAGCGGCGATGCCAGATACCGATGAACTGGCCGAGATCCTGATCCGGACCACGTCGGACACGAGCCGTTCCGACATGGTGCGCGCCCTTTGGAAAGTGGCCGATGCGGACGGCCAGCGCCATCTGAACGAAGACAAGGTCGTTGCCATCGCAAGCTCGCATTTCGGAATGGCACCCGAGGACGCGGCTGCCTTGCGGGGCTGAGGCGCGTCATTGGCGCTTGGCGACAACGCAGCCACGACATATATGCGGTTCATGTTTGGTGATCTTTTCAAGCGCTTGACTGCGCCAGAGCCCGAGGCTCTGCCCGATGAGGATGCGCGCCTTGCCCTTGGCGCCTTGCTGGTGCGCATTGCGCGAACAGATGGATCTTATGACCCATCCGAGAAAGACCAGATCGATCAGGTTCTGATGGCGCGCTACAACATGAGCGCCGAGGACGCCGCCGCGTTTCGCGCAGAATGTGAGGCGGCGGAAGCCGAAGCCCCTGATACGGTCCGCTTTACCCGCGCCATCAAGGATGCCGTGGCCTATGAGGACCGGCTGGCGGTGATCGAAGCGCTCTGGTCTGTGGTGCTGGCTGATGGGAAACGCGACAAAACTGAAGACGCGTTGTTGCGGATGGTGGCACCCATGTTGGGGGTCAGCGACCAGGACAGCCACAAGGCACGTATCAGGGTGACCAACGGGGGATGATTGCGGCGCTGCCGATGTACGATCGCCCGGAGAACAGGGCCGCGCATGACGCATTATGGTCGCTGATCCGTTCTGAATTGGGATATGGGCCAGAAACGCTGACGCGCGATCTTCCCCCTGATGCGACCTGGGCGCATCCGGATCTGGTTTTGGGCCAGATCTGCAACCTTCCCTACCGCGCCAGACACCGTGAAACCCTCGTTCGGATCGCGAATGCGGATTACGGGCTGCCAGATACGCCGCCAGGCTATTATCATGCCGTCTTCATCGTCCAAAAAAAGGACGCCGCACGTGGACTTGGGCCGGCCTGCCTCGGCACGTTTGCTTACAATGATCCGTTGTCGCATTCGGGCTGGGGGGCTCCGCTCGCGACCATCACGGCCAAGGGTTTGGCCTTCCGCGACACCCTGGCAACCGGGAGCCATATCAATAGCGCCCGCGCGGTGGCCGAGGGACGAGCGGACCTTGCGTCAATCGATGCTGTCACCTGGCGCATGCTGAGCCAATGGGAACCCTGGACACAGGACCTGGAGGTGATCGGGCGCACCAGCCTCAGCCCCGGCATGACGTTTGTGACAACACAGGCGCATGATGCCGACGCGATCCATGGCGCGATCGCTCGTGCGATCTCGGCGCAGCGGCCCGACCACGCAGAGGTCCTCGGGCTTAAGGGCCTCGTTCAATTGCCAGATCGGGCATATGACCTTCCCCTTCCGCCAGCCCCGCCACGTTAAGCATTGCAATTGCCTGCGATTTCCGTCCAACTGTCTCAGTCGTATCGAAAGAGGCGCCCGTCCCCATTATGACAGACCCTGTCATTGAAATCCGCGATCTGCACAAAGCCTACGGCGCTTTGGAGGTTCTAAAAGGCGTCGATATCACGGCCCCAACCGGGCATGTGATCAGCCTGATCGGCTCGTCAGGGTCCGGCAAATCTACGCTGTTGAGATGCTGCAACCTGCTGGAAGACAGCCAGCAGGGGGACGTGATTTTCTGCGGGGAGCCTGTTACGTGGAAGGGCAGCGGCCTGAACCGGCACCCCGGCGACAAGGCACAGATGATCCGCATCCGCACGAACCTCAGCATGGTGTTCCAGCAGTTCAATCTGTGGGCCCATATGACGATCCTTGAAAACGTGATGGAAGCGCCGGTGACGGTGTTGAAACGCGACAAGGCCGAGGTGGAAGAAGCCGCCCGCAAATACCTCGCCAAGGTTGGGATCGGTGACAAATGCGACGTCTATCCGGCGCAGCTTTCCGGTGGACAGCAGCAACGTGCTGCCATCGCGCGTGCGCTGTGCATGGAGCCCAAGGCGCTGCTCTTTGACGAACCAACCTCGGCGCTTGACCCGGAACTTGAGCAGGAAGTCGTCAAAGTGATCAAGGACCTGGCCGCCGAAGGGCGGACAATGCTGGTTGTCACGCATGACATGAAGATGGCCCGCGACATCTCGGACCACGTGGTGTTTCTACATCAGGGCCGGATTGAGGAAGAAGGCCCACCAGAGCAACTGTTCGGCGCGCCGAAATCAGAACGCCTGCGCGGGTTCCTGTCGGCAACGGTGGCCGCATGAAATGGCTCGCTGCCCTGCTGACGCTTATGGCCGGCCCACTGGCCGCCGAAGACCTCATCATCGCAACTGGCGGCCACTATCCGCCCTATATCTTCGCGCCGGGCACCCCTGATGCGATCGGCCTCGACAAGGACATCGTGGATGAGATTTGCGACCGTGGCGGGTTCACCTGCACGTGGGTCGATCTGCCGATGGACAACATCTTTGAACGGCTGGCGGCGGGTGAGGTCGACATCGTCACCGGCGGCTTCGGCTATTCGGTCGAACGAGACGCCATCGTTGATTTCACCTGCCCCTATGTCCGCTCAGGCGAGGACAGTGGCGATTTCATCGCCCGCACGCCGGAGGTCGATCTGGTCAACGCCCGGATTGGTGTGCTTGTTGGATCGCTCTACGAAAGTGCCATGCGCAAGGCAAATCGGGAAGTGATCACCTATCCCACCGAAGAGGCTGCGCTGGCCGCCCTCGCCTCCGGCGACATCGACGTTGTCTTCGGATCGCATAATGCGTGGCGACAGGTGCAGGACACGCCCGGCTTCTTCGACGTCGGGGACTACCCCACCTTCTCTGGCGGCTCGGTCCTCGGTGTGGCAGAGACCGCGCCAGAGCTGCTAACGACGCTTGACGACATTCTGGCCGACATGTCGGCTGATGGAACACTCTCCCGGCTGCAAGTGCAGTGGCTGGGTGAGGATCAGGGCGACGTGATCGCCCAATGCCAAAACCTAGATGCACTGACATAACAACTCGGGAGAGACCAAATGAAACTTCTTGGACTGACCACTGCAGCCGCTGTGCTCGCCGGGTCCATGGCCTATGCCGACGGCCATTCCGTCGTCCGCATGGGCACCGAAGGCGCCTATGCGCCGTGGAACTTCATCAATGACGCTGGTGAGGTTGACGGCTTTGAGCGTGAACTGGGTGATGAACTTTGCGCCCGCGCTGAGCTGACCTGCGAATGGGTCACCAACGAATGGGATAGCATCATTCCGAACCTTGTCTCCGGCAACTACGACACGATTATCGCTGGCATGTCGATCACGGATGAGCGCGACGAAGTCATCGACTTCACAATGGCTTACACCCCGCCCGATCCGTCTGCCTACCTCGCAATGGACGCAGGCCTCGACGTCGAAAGCGGCGTGATCGCGGCTCAGACCGGCACCATTCAGGCAGACTTTATCGCCGCTGCCGGATGGGAACTGATCGAGTTCGCGACCCCGGAGGAGACGATTTCGGCCGTGGTCAACGGCGAAGCAGACGCGGTTCTGGCTGATATGTCGTTCCTGACGGCGGCGATGGAAAGCAATGGTGATCTCGTCATGCTGGAGCGGATGGAAGCCATCGGCGGCGGCGTCGGCATGGGTATTCGCGAAAGCGATGGTGAGCTGCGCGAGACGTTCAATGCGGCGATCCAGTCGATGATGGATGACGGCTCGCTCAACGCGCTGATTGAAAAGTGGGAAGTGGCCTCCACCTGGTAAGCCTCAGATCCTAATTGAAAAACAGGAGCGGCGCCCGCCTGTCGCGCGCCGCTCCCCCTTCATCTTGGCAAATATAACTTAACTCAGACCGCGCCGAAGGTGCTGCCATTTTCAGTTTCTGCACAGACCCCAGCACGCTTGAAACGTTTCAGTGGATGTCCTGTTATCTCACAACAGGCAAACACATGAATTTCTACGTGGCCTTTGCCACCGTGCTGCTGCTCTTGGCAATCACCGCCCCCGTCGCGCTTGGCTTCGGGTTTGGCGGCGCCATCGCCGCCCGGTCCCGCATCGCGCCCGTGTCTTGGTTCGGCAAAGGCTACATCGCCATCGTCCGCGGCGTGCCGGATATCGCGTTCTTCCTTTTCTTCGTCATCGCGCTCGATCAGGGCATCGAATACCTGCGTCACCGCTGGAAATGCCCGGATTGGAGCGAACCCATCCGCCAAGGCAACGACTTCATCGTCTGCGCCGAGGCGAAGATGCCGCTCGGCAATGCCGCGCAATGGATCCATGAGACCTACGGCTTCTTCCTCGCCGTGTTCACTTTCGCCATCGTCTTTGGTGCCTTCGCCGCCAACGTGCTGTTCGGGGCCATGCAGGCTGTGCCAAGAGCGCAGGTAGAGACAGCCGAAAGCTACGGTATGACCCGCCGCCAGACCTTCTGGCGGATCATCGTGCCGCAGATGTGGGTCTACGCCCTGCCCGGCCTCGGCAACCTCTGGATGGTGCTGTGCAAAGCAACGCCACTGTTGTTCCTGCTCGGCGTTGAAGACATCGTCTACTGGGCCCGCGAACTGGGCGGCATCAAGGGCGAACGCTTCACCGATTATCCGCATGGTGACTGGCGGATGTGGTATTTCCTTGTGCTGCTGATCTTTTACCTGGGCCTCACCCGCGTGTCTGAGATCGTGCTCGACCGGCTGATGACGCGGCTCAATCGCGGGCAAGCAACGTCGGGTGGGGAAGCGTTGCGAAAGGCCGGGGCATGAGCTGCACTGAGACGATTCAAGCCTATGCGCTGCGCGCCATCGGGATCGGCGAACGCCGTTTGCCGACCGACTTTACGCTGTGCGAACACTTCACCCTGATCGGCTCCGGCATGATCTGGAACGTCTATTTCGGTCTTTTGGCGTTGGTCACCGGCTTTGGTCTGGCGACACTGGTCGCGGTCGGCAAAGCCAGCTCAAACCGTTGGTTCCGCAAACCGTCGGAGTGGTTCATCTTCATCTTTCGGGGCTCGCCGCTCTTCATCCAGTTTTTCTTTGGCTACTTCCTCTTCCTCAGCCTCAAAAGCCAGTATGAATTCTTCGACCCCTTCACCTCGGCATGGCTCGGAGCGGCGATCGTGCTGTTCCTGAACACTTCTGCTTATACCGGAGAGATTTTTTACGGCGCGCTGCAATCCGTGCCCAAAGGCGATCTGGAAGCGGCCGACGCTTACGGCCTCTCCGGCTGGGCGCGGTTCCGTCGGGTGGTCTGGCCGACAACGCTGCGCCTGGCCTGGCCCGCTTACACCAACGAAGCGATCTTTCTGTTCCATTCCACGACGCTGGTTTTCTTCTCCGGCTTTCCCAGCCGCCAACAACGGGGCGACGCGCTCTATTACGCGAATTACTTTGCTGATAAGACGTTCAACCCGTTCATCCCCTACCCGATCCTCGCCTTCTACTTCATCCTTGTGACGCTCATCATCATCTTCGTGATGGGCCTGATTGGACGCCACCTGAATCGCCATCTGCCGCAAGATGTCCGGCCGAAGTTCCGGTTCCGGCCACAGATCATACGCTGAATTCCATGTCCTGGCTCCACGATCATCCCGACATCCGCACCCTGCGCACCGCCACCGCTGACCTGAACGGCGTGGCCCGGGGTAAGCGCATGCCGACCCGGATTGCAGACAAGATCGAAGAGGACGGCACGCGTTTCCCGCTTTCCGTCCTCAACCTCGATATTTGGGGTGAGGACATCGACAACTCCCCGCTGGTGTTTGAAAGCGGTGATCCCGACGGCATCGCCCTGCCCACCGACCGGGGCTTCCTGCCAGTCCCGTGGCTCGACACGCCCACTGCCCTGCTGCCGATGTGGATGCACCGCGAGGATGGCCGCCCGTTCGATGGCGACCCGCGTCATGCGCTGGCGGCGGTTTTGAAACGTTACGCTGATCGCGGCCTCACCCCGATTGTCGGCACCGAACTGGAGTTCTACCTCGTCGATGACAGCGGCAAGGACCTTCAGGTGCCGCCCTCGCCGCGCTCAGGCAAGCGCCGACCGGGTGCAGAAATCCTGTCATTGCGCGCCCTGGATGCGTTCGACGGGTTTTTCACAGCGCTCTATGACGGGGCGGAGGCAATGGATATCCCGGCTGAGACCGCGATCTCGGAGGCCGGCCTCGGCCAGTTTGAGATCAACCTCAGCCATGACAGCGCGATAAAAGCCGCCGATGATGCATGGCTTTTCAAGCTGCTGGTGCGCGGCCTAGCCCGCCAGCATGGGTTCGCCGCGTCCTTCATGGCCAAACCCTACCCGGATTACTCGGGCAACGGGATGCACATCCATTTCTCGGTGCTGGACGAGCACGGGACTAACATCTTTGACGATGGCGGCGACGACGGCACTGATACGTTGCACCATGCGGTGGCCGGATGTCTGAATGCCTTGCGCCCCTCCGGCCTGATCCTTGCCCCTCACGGCAACAGCTACGACCGTCTCGTGCCCGGTGCCCACGCGCCGACCTCGGTCTGCTGGGCCTATGAAAACCGCACCGCTGCCATTCGCGTGCCCGGCGGCAGCCCCAAAGCGCGCCGCATTGAACACCGTGTCGCGGGGGGCGATGTGAACCCCTACCTGATGATCGCGGCTGTCCTTGGCGCAGCGCTGACGGGCATCGAAGACGCGGCCATGCCCCCCGCCCCGATCACCGGCAATTCTTACGAACAGGACCTGCCGCAACTGCCCAGCAACTGGGGCGCGGCCATCGATTTGTTTGAAGCCGATCCGACCATCGCCCGCATCTTCCCGGCTGAGCTTATCCGCAACCTCGTCGCGACCAAGCGACAGGAGCATGCTGAATTTGCCAAGCTGACTGAGGAAGAGCGGATCGATCTTTACCTCGATACCGTCTGAGCCGCGCTTGCGCGGGCCTTTCTGCGCCCCTAATATCGCCCCGAAACCACGAACAGGCGTCTCATGAAAATCGGCATCCTGCAAACCGGCCATTCCCCGGATGAGCTGCGCGACGTCATGGGCGATTACGCCAACCTGTTTGAAAATCTGCTGGACGGTCAAGGCTTTACCTTTGAGACCTTCAGTGTTGTCGACGGTGATTTTCCGGATGGTCCTGATGTGTGTGATGGCTGGCTGATCACCGGGTCAAAACACGGTGCGTATGAGGATCATCCGTGGATTCCACCGCTCGAAACGCTGATACGTGACGTCTACAGACTGGGCCTTCCGCTGGTGGGCATCTGCTTTGGCCACCAGATCATCGCTCAGGCCCTTGGCGGCAAGGTTGAGAAGTTTGCAGGCGGCTGGGCGGTGGGCCGCCAGACCTATGATTGGTCAGGGGAAGAGATCGCTTTGAACGCCTGGCATCAAGATCAGGTTGTCAGCCGTCCAGATGACGCCAAACCCATTGCCACCAACGCCTTCTGCGAGAACGCAGCTTTGGTCTACGGAGACCGCGCCTTCACCGTCCAAGCACATCCCGAATTTGATGCAGGCGTCATTGATGGGCTGATCCGCACACGCGGCAGCGCCGTCCCCACCCCCTTGATCGAGGGGGCAAAGGCAAATCTGACCGGCGACGTTGCCAATGCCCGCCTTGCCCAACAGATCGGCACCTTTTTCAAGGAGCGGCGGGTATGAGTTGGGTCGACAAAATTCCTCAAGCCGCGCGCGATTACCTTGAGGCGAACCGTCTGGACGAGGTCGAATGCATGATCTCAGACCTGCCGGGCATCGCACGCGGCAAGGCGGTGCCGGCTGCCAAATGGGAGAAACAGACACAGTTCCATTTGCCGGAGTCGATTTTCTTTCAGACGCTGACCGGCGGATGGGGCGAAGCGGCGGGTGAGGAAGGGTTCACTGAGCCTGACATGATCCTGAAACCGGACCTCGACACCGCGACGGCGGCGCCTTGGACCGCAGATGGGACGCTGCAGGTGATCCACGATGCCTATGATCGCAAGGGCAACCTGATCGGGTTTTCACCGCGCAATGTCCTCAAGCGCGTTGTAGGACTTTATGAAAAGGAAGGCTGGACGCCGGTCGTGGCACCGGAGATGGAATTCTTCCTCGTCGCCCCCAATACCGACCCCGCCAAACCGATTGAGCCGATGATTGGCCGTTCGGGCCGCCCCGCTGCGGCGCGTCAGGCCTATTCGATGACCGCCGTGGATGATTACGGACCCGTGATCGACGACATCTACGAATACGCGGAAATCCAGGGGTTTGAGATTGACGGCATCACTCAGGAAGGCGGCGCCGGACAGCTTGAGATCAACCTCAATCACGGTGATCCGGTCGCGCTGGCAGATCAGGTCTTCTACTTCAAGCGCCTGCTGCGCGAGGCCGCACTGAAGCACAATTGCTTTGCCACCTTCATGGCCAAGCCGATTGAGGGTGAACCGGGCAGTGCCATGCACATTCACCATTCCATCCTTGATGCAGAAGGTCGCAATATCTTTACAGGCCCCCAAGGTGGCGAGACGGACGCGTTTTTTCAGTTCATCGGCGGGATGCAGGAACACCTTCCATCGGTCGTCGCGGTCATGGCGCCCTACGTCAACAGCTACCGGCGCTACGTGAAGGACCACGCGGCACCGATCAATCTGGAATGGTCGCGGGACAACCGCACCACCGGCCTGCGCGTGCCGCTGTCCGACAAGAACGCCCGTCGGATCGAAAACCGGCTCGCGGGCATGGACTGCAATCCCTACCTCTGTATCGCAGTGTCGCTCGCTTGTGGCTATCTGGGCATCAAACAGGGGCTATGGGCCGACAAGCAGGCCAAGGGCGATGCCTATGAAGGCGAAGGCGAATTGCCACAAGGCCTGTGGTCTGCGCTTGAGCTGTTCGATGCAAACAGCGCCCTGCACGACGTCCTCGGCCCTGACTTCGCGCGGGTCTACTCGATCGTCAAACGCGCCGAATACGAAGAATTCCTGCAAGTGATTAGCCCGTGGGAGCGGGAACACCTCCTGTTGAACGTATGATCCGGCTGGCTTTCGTTGCTGTGTTGGGGCTCGGCGCGTTTTTGGCGTTTCTTGGGTTTCAGGTCGCCAGCATCGAAGCGCCCACTGCGGAGGGCGATGCGGCCCCAGTTGCAGTGACTGAAATCGCAGCTGAGCCTACACCCGCCGAACCGGAACGGCTGTTCTTCCTGCAGGGTGTGGATTTTGACGCGGGCGAGGTCACGCTGCTTCTCTCCCCCGACAGCTCTGATCCCTTGATCGTCCGGGATCAGGCGGCGATGCGGGCCGCTATGGACAGCGCGTACGTGGCCACAGACAGCACGCCGGGTCAGGCCATAGGAAGTTTTGTCCTTGCCCTGATGGGCGCGCCACCCGAACAGACCATCGTCGAAATCTACCAGAACGACCTCTTTCTCGCCTCCGTTCAATGTCTGAACACCACCTGCGGTGACTTCGCGGACAGCCCTGACATCAACCTCGCCGGGCTCGATCAGGCCGCAACGCCCTATCAGCCCATCGCTGACCGCTTTGACGATTACGACACCTACCTCGCGGCCCTGGCGGAGGTTCAGGACGATCGGGGGTTTCTGTTCCTCGACAACCACCGCGGGGAAGAGCTGCCGACGGACCGGCAAACCCCCTATCTCATCGTCTCCCTGCCCAATGTCGTGACCTTCGCCGACAGCGATTTCGCCCCGCCCCTCCACGAGGCGCTGGTAGAGGCGGCGATCACTCCTCTTCTGCCCGATGGCGCGACCCTGGGCAGCGTAACCGTCACCGAACAGGCGCCCGCCGTCCTGTCCGACCTCGACAGCAATGCACCAGTGCTCATCGACGGCCAAACCGTGCCCTTCCCAGGCGCACGTTTCTTTGAGGTCAGTGCCCGGATCGACGGCGTGACCGGCCTCGATGCCCCGATCTACGACCAACTGACCGAGGCCACCCTTCAGCAGGTGAACCTCGACGATGCATTTGATGCCTTCGTCGCAGCCACCCTGCCCGACCCGTGTGAGGATTGCTATTTCCTCAAGATCGAGGGGATCTATACCGACACCGCCAAGGCCTTCGACTGGCGCGAAGAGGCCTATTACCTTTATTACTATGATCTGCGCGATCCGCCCTGAGGGACCCGATGACGAACCCGCTTTACCGCAATGACCGTACCGCCACGCATCCAGACAGCTGGTATGCGGCCACCGCCGACATTCCGCCCGAGCGCCCCGCGCTGCGCGGCGAGGTGCGGGCCGATGTCTGCGTGATCGGGGCGGGGTTCACCGGTCTGATGGCCGCGCTGGAATTGGCCGAGGCCGGGATGGATGTCGTTGTCCTTGATGCCCACCGGGCGGGCTGGGGCGCATCCGGGCGGAACGGGGGCCAAGTCGGCTCCGGCTACAACCAAGACCAACGCTGGATCGCCGCCCGGGTCGGCAAGGACGCCGCTGCAGCACTTTGGCACATGACCGAGGAGGCAAAGGCGACCCTCAAAGAGCGCGTTGCACGCCACGCGCCAGAGGCGCGATTCATGCCCGGCGTGGCCCATGGCGCCTATGATGCAGTTGAGGCAGCAGAACTGCGATCCGAGGTCGAATACCTCAACCGCACTTATGGATATGAGGAGGCCGAAGGCCTCACGCGGGAGCCGTTTCAGGCTCTTGTGAAATCGCCGCATTATCAGGGTGGGATGATCGATTGGGGGGCCGGCCACATTCACCCGCTGCGCTATGCGCTGGGGCTGGCAAAGGCGGCGGAAGCGTCGGGTGTGCGCATTTTTGAACGGTCTGCCGTGACCTCCGTCGATATGACGGACCCCGCCATCGCCTACACCGATCACGGGCGGGTCCGTGCGCAATTCCTTGTCCTTGCCGCGAATGGATACCTACCCAAGGGGATCGCGCCGAAAGTCTCGGCCCGGACCATGCCTCTGAATTCTTTCATCGCGGCCACGGCGCCCTTGGGCGATCGTGCCCACGACGTTTTGAGCAAGGACATCGCCGTCGCCGACAGCAAGTTCGTGGTCAATTACTTTCGCCTGTCTGAGGATAAACGTCTGCTGTTTGGCGGACGTGAGAACTACACGATTGGCTTCCCGACCCATATCGAACCTGCCTTGCGGCACCGGCTTGAGACGATGTTCCCGCAGCTCAAGGGCGTGCGGTTCGACTATGTTTGGGGGGGCACCCTCGGCATTACGCCGTATCGGCTGCCGCTTCTCACCCGACTTGCACCAAATATTTTGAGTGCGGGTGGCTTCTCAGGCCATGGCGTGGCGCTGAGCGGTTTTGCGGGCAAGCTGATGGCTGAAGCGGTGCGGGGTCAGGCGGAACGGTTCGACGTGATGGCGAACCTGCCGACCCCCGCTTTTCCGGGCGGCACCCTGCTGCGCGCGCCGCTCCTGATGGCCGCGATGAGCTGGTATGCCTTGCGGGACCGATTGAATTTCTAGGACTGGGCTACTTGCCCATCTTGGACAGTTTCTCCTGAAGCGCTGCCAATTCCGCCTTGATGTCATCAAGGTCCTCGTTGTCCGCTTCGGCCGGTGCGTCCTTGCTGCCCCCCATGATGCCGCCGGTCATGGCCTTCAGGAACGCCTGTTGCTGCGCCTGCATTGCTTCAAACCCCGGCATCTTGGAGAGCGGGTTCATCGCGCCCATATTCTCCATCATCTTGGATTGACCGCTTTGCAGCATCTCAAATGACTGAGCAAGGAATTGGGGCACGATCGACATGCTTTGCGACGTGTAGGACCGCACCAGATCGGTCAGCACATCCACCGGCAGAACACTTTCGCCACGGCTTTCATGTTCTGCAATGATTTGAAGCAGATACTGGCGCGTCAGATCATCACCGGATTTCAAGTCGACGATCTGGACCTCCCGCCCTTCTCGGATGAAGGTCGCGATGTCCTCCAAAGTGACATAATCACTTGTCTCGGTGTTGTAGAGACGACGGCTCGCATAGCGCTTGATCAGCAGCGGTTGTGAGGGTGCAGCCAAGGATCGTCCTCCCAATGACACATCTTTTTTTGCGTTGCAGAGAAGCCTAGGCTGCATTGCAGAAAAAGAAAAGGGCGCACTGCGGGGAGGATGCAGCGCGCCCTTCTGATACGTCGGCGCTGAGGGAGGGCAGCGCCCGGCGTGTTCTTACTTGGAAGCCGTAGCTTTCTTCGCAGCGGCGGTCACGTCAGACGCGGCCTTCTTTGCAACTGCGGTGAAGTCTTCGGACATGTCCTTGCCTGCGGCCATCATCAGTTCCAGCGTTTCAGCCTGAACTTTCTTGGCGATCTCAGCGAAAGCAGCCATGTGCTCAGCGGCGGATTCAGCCGAAGCCGAAGCGAAGTCGGTCATGGACTTTGCATAATCGGTCGGATCAGTCTTGGCTTTGGAAAGCTCGGTCATTTTAGCGAGCGTGTCCTGGGTCCACTTGGCAGACAGCTCGGTGGATTTCTGAGCGGCGTCAATGGAGACGGCGCTGAGCTTTTCAGCCAGCGTGGTCTGCGTCTTGAATGCGTCTTCCATAGCTTTGGTGTCCACGGGGAATGCGCCCATCATGTCCTTCAGGGTCGCTGTGAAGTCTTGGGTCTTGGCAGCCATTGATCTGCTCCTATTCGTTCCTACCGGACCAGCCCGGTGTTTCATTAACTGACACATATCTACATGCTGCATCGCAGCAATTCAAGTTTTTTCTGCACTGCAGCATGAATAATTTCTGCACTTGCATAATGCCTTGAAAGTCCACGTCTTTCCCTAGGGGAAGCCGCGCAATTCGCCCTAGAATGTCAGGAAGCCGGACTAGGCCACGTTCTTTGAGCTGACGTATTTTCCCGGCGCTGGCGCAATCGGAGGGTGAGTCGTCGACCCCGGTTTGCGTGCGGCGACCTTCTTGCCAGACTTCTTGGCCAGCCATTTGCCCCACATCAGCCACCACGACCCCTCATGCTGCTGGGCGCTCGCCTGCCAGTCGTCCGGGCCGAGGCTCAGGTCCTCGTTGGTCCAGTGGCCGTACTTCTTCTTGGCGGGTGGATTGACGATCCCGGCAATGTGTCCTGAACCCGACAGAATGAACGTCTTATCCTTCGACCCCATCTTCTGGACGCCCCGATAAGACGATTTCCACGCGGCGATGTGATCCGTCTCACACGCAATCGCGCAAAGCGGCACATCAACATCCCCGATCTGCGCAACCTCCCCTGCCACCTCAAATCCGCAGGTCGCGAATTTGTCGTCCTGACAGAGGCCGCGCAGATACTCGATCGCCATTTTGCCCGGCAGGTTGGTCCCGTCCCCGTTCCAATAGAGCAGATCGAAGGCAGGAGGTGCTTCCCCCATCATGTAACTGCGAATGGCGGGTTGATAGATCAGGTCATTGGAGCGCAGGTAGCTGAACGTCCTGCTCATGTAGAAACTGTCGAGAATGCCGTCGCGGATGACTTCTTCCTCGATCCCGTTGACAAAATCGTCTTCGAGGAAAACCCCGACCTCGCCCCGGTCCGAAAAATCGGTGAGCGTCGTGAAGAAGGTGGCGGATTTGACGTAATCGAGGCCCCGCGCTTTCAAGACGGCAAGCGTCAGCGACAGCGTGGTACCAGCGATGCAATAGCCCACTGCATTGACCTTCTTCACACCACAGATGTCGCGCACCGTCTCAAGCGCGGTGATGTACCCGTCTTCGACATAATCGGTCATGCTTACGTCGCGATAGGTCGCGTCGGGGTTCACCCAGGACACGACGAACAACGTAAAGCCCTGATCGACCACCCATTTGATCAGGCTGTTCTGTTCCTTAAGGTCAAGGATGTAGAACTTGTTGATCCAGGGCGGGAAGATGATCAGCGGGGTCTCGTGGACCTTTTCGGTCGTTGGCGTGTACTGGATCAGCTCAAACAGATGATTGCGGAACACGACCTCGCCCGGTGTTGTCGCAAGGTTCTCACCCACCATGAACGCGTCCTTATCGGCGAGCGACACGATCAGTTCGCCGTCATTGGCCTCCAGATCAGCGATCATGTTCTCGAGCCCTTTGACGAGGCTTTCGCCTTCCGTCTCAACGGCGCGGGTCAGCGCGTCAGGGTTGGTCGCAAGAAAATTCGTGGGCGACAGCATATCAATGATCTGCTGGCTAAAATATTCAAGCCGCTTTCGTTCGCCATCCTCCAGACCATCGATGCTCTTGACCGCAATCTCAACGGCTTCGGCATTGCGCATGTATTGCTGCTTGAGGAAGTTGAAATAGGGGTGGGTTTCCCACAGCGGGTTCTTGAACCGCCGGTCCGTGCGGGTGTGATCCTCAGGCGCCGACAGCGTCCCGCTGGCGAGGGCCTGCTGGGCTTCGATGAAGTGCTGAAGCGTCTTGCCCCAATACCCGACCTGCTGTTCAACCAGCTTCGCCGGGTTCTTTATGACGTCCTGAACATAGGCCGCGCCTGCTTTCGCATAGAGGTCTGGCGCGGGCCCTTGCAGGCTGCCGGGCACCGGCCGTTTGCCCGCCATCGCCGCCATCAGACGCTGCGTCAGGTCCTGTATCCGGTCCAAATTCTCCTTCAACTTTGGCAGCGCCTCCGTGACGTCCATGTCACCGGATTCAGTTGATGTAGAATTTGTCATTGTCTTACGGACCTTGAATTCGTATTTTGCAGCTGCAGCATTTTGTGGTCTATGACTTAGCATACATGGAAGCAAGATGCGACCAAACTGCCGCGCATCTGGGCCATCCCTTTTGTGTGCCGAACCTCGAGAAGGGCCATAATATGCGGTATATGTTAACGTACGACCTGATGGAAACCATTCGGAACACGAACGAGTGGATGGGCGCCACGGCCCGTGCCATGGCCTCCTACCCGGCCGTCGCCATGTGGCCGAATCCCGCGATGGAGATGATGCGCGCCTGGGGAGAGGTCACCGAACGCAGCTTTGCGAGGATGATCGCAAAGCCCGACTGGCACATCGACAATTTCACCGCTGAAGACGGTCGTGACCATCTGGTGAGCGTGCGCAAAGTCATTGAACGCCCCTTCGGCGATCTGATTCATTTCCGCATTGCCGGTCGCCACCAACGCCAACGTAAGGTCCTCCTCGTGGCCCCCATGTCTGGTCACTACGCCACGTTGCTGCGCAAGACCGTTGTGTCGCTTCTGCCCGATTGCGAAGTCTATATCACTGATTGGCACAATGCTCGCGACATCCCCGTGAGCAAGGGAAAGTTCGATGTCGAGGATTATACGCTCTACCTCGCGGAGTTCATGCAGCAGCTCGGTCCTGACACACATGTTATCGCTGTCTGTCAGCCGGTGCCGCTGACGCTTGCTGCGACGGCCTACCTCGCTGAACAGGACCCCAAGGCCCAACCGCGGACGCTGACCCTGGTTGGAGGTCCGGTTGACCCTGATGCCGCGCCAACGGAAGTCACCGACTTTGGTCGGTCCGTCACGATGGGTCAGCTTGAAGAAACGATGATCCAGCGCGTCGGCTTCAAATATCCCGGCGTCGGACGCATGGTCTATCCCGGCCTTCTGCAGCTCGCCTCGTTCATTTCGATGAACGCCGACAAGCACACGAAGGCGTTTACCAACCAGATCATGGAGGTCGCGAAAGGCACCGCGTCTGAACACAACAAGCACAACACGTTTTATGACGAGTATCTTGCCGTCATGGACATGACGGCAGAATTCTACCTCTCCACCGTTGAGAGGATTTTCAAGAACCGTGAGATCGCGACAAACACCTTCACCATCGAGGGAAAGCCGGTCGATTTCGGAAAGATAACGAATGTTGCGGTGAAGATTGTCGAAGGTGAGAAAGACGATATCTCAGCGCCTGGCCAATGCCTCGCGGCGCTTGATCTGCTCACCGGGCTGCCGGATGAGATGAAGGCCAGCCATGTGGAGCCCGGCGCAGGCCATTACGGCATCTTTGCAGGCAAGAGCTGGCGCAACAACATCCGCCCCCTCGTCCTCGATTTCATCGACGCCAACGCCAAAGCGCCCTCAACCGCCAAACCTAAAGCGAAAAGAGCGACCAAGCCAAAGGCCGCCAAACCTGCCAACGTCAACAAGAAGGCAGGCTAAGCCCTAGCGCAGCACCAACGGCTGGCGCATCCAGTCAAACAGCGCCTGAATGGTCTCTTCCGGGGCTTCAAGCATCGGCAGGTGGCCTGCCTGATCAATCACACTGATCTCTGCGTAGGGAATAAGTTCCGAGAGAAATTCCTGCCGCTTGAGCGGCACGATCCCATCGTCGCGTCCCGCAATAACAAGCGTTGGCTGGGTAATCCGACGCAGGGTGCTTTGCTGATCGCGCCGCCGCTGCATGGCGCGCTCTTGGCGAGCGTAGAGGTCAGGGCCCAGCGAAAGCGCCATCTCGTGCAGTGCCTGCATCGCCTCATCCCGATGCGGCCCCTGCCCGACTGACCGTGGTAGCAAATCGGTCTCAAGCAACCGGTCGAACCGCCCGGCCTTTGCTGCGATCATGCGCGGCTCCCGGTCGGCAGCTTCCTGCGGCGTGTCAGACAATGGGTTGGTGCCAATGAGGGCCAGGCGGATCACACGTTCCGGCGCGCGACGGGCGATCTCAAGCGCGATCACACCGCCCATCCCATGCCCGCATAGCGCAAATTTCGGGGGCAGCGTCGTGAGAAGGCCCGATGCCATCTCTTCGATCCGGTCACCCTTGCAAACGGGTGCCATGATCACCGTTCGCTCATAGCCCATGATCGTGGCCTGCGTCGCCCAGACCCGCGCGTCACACATCATACCCGGAACGAGAACGAGCGGTTCTGCCATGATTGCCTCAGTCTTGGTGCTGCCTGCCTGGCGTGATTGTTCATGCCCGCGCGGCGGTGACAACCCCCATTTGCAGCAGAAGCCCTAAAGCCCGCGCAACCACGCAATCATGCGCTCCGCGAGGGGCGCCGTCTGGCCCGGGCTGAAGATGTCACCTGCCATCACATGCGCCATGGGATCGTCCCCGGGCCCCGCCTCAAGCAGATCTTTTTCGACCATGCCGCCCCAACGGGTCATCACTTGCTTGGTCCGGGTCGGATGGACAACCTGATCATCGACGGAATAGGCGAAATAGCCCGGAACGGAAATCGCCTCGATCGGTGAGGACAGGCAGGCCCGCACAGCCTCTCCCATCGTGAAGACCGCTTGCGTGTCGTATTCCAGCGTCCAGAACGCTGCGTGGTCCTCGGAAATCGCATCGAATTTGCGGGTCTTTCCCGCCACGAAGGTGCCCCAACGCCGCA
>JBCBCS010000060.1:0-17359 GCA_038530475.1 Pseudomonadota bacterium | reverse complement strand
CTTTGGTGCAGTGTGCAACATCTTGCAGTTTGGGCTCAAACCCGCCTTTCACCTAACATACGCCTAACCCACATCCCCCCGCAAAGACCCCCGCTCGATCATCTCGCACGTGAGCAAATGTGCCTTGGGGGCCGCAGCTGTCTCATCGTCCTGACCCAAAATGTCCTGCACCATCTGCACGCTCAGCCGGACGACTTCCGCAATCGGTTGGCGGATCGTGGTGAGGTTGATGTTCCCCCACCGCGCCATCTCCATGTCGTTGAACCCGATGAGGCCCACATCTTCCGGCACCCGCAGCCCCGCATCCTGCAGGGCTGCCATCACCCCGATACTGAGCACGTCATCGCCGCAGAAATACGCCTCCGCTAGGGGGCCGTCCGAGATCAGGCGGCGCATCTCGTCCCAGCCGGCATCGTAGGAATAAGCGGATGCGAAAGAGGTCGTGACTTCGATCCCCGGCTCGGCCTTCAGCGCGTCAAGAAAGCCCAGCAACCGGTCCTCGGTTGAGGTGGCAGTGGCCGGGCCCGCGAGCATGGCAATGCGCCGATACCCGCGCGCGATGAGCGTGCGGGCCGCGATCTGCCCGGCCTCTTTGTTGTCGATGCCCACCACGTTGACCTTGGGCGCAGGCGCGTAGCGGCCGAAGGCGTGGACGACGGGCAAGCCCGCCTCCTGGAACCTCTCGGCAAAGCTCACCGGCAGGGTGGAGGACGCGATCACCGCCGCATCGACGGAGTATTGTTGCAACAGGCGCAGAGACGCCTCCGCATCGGTGCTGTCCGTGAGGTTCACCAGCAAAGGCCGCAGCCCGGCATCCTGTAGCGCCCGGGTGCAGAGGTCGAACACTTCAAGGAAAATCGGGTTGTGAAAGTTGTTGCTGACCAGCCCGACAAGTTTGGTGCGACCGGTCGTCAGGGACGAGGCCAGCGCGTTCGGCCTGTAGCCTAGCCGATCCGCTGCCGCGTGGATCCGCTCTCTCGTGGTGGGGGCGACCGAAGCGCCTTCGGTAAAGCACCGCGACACCGCTGAACGAGACACGCCCGCGAGGGCTGCAACCTCTTTCAGCGTCACCGCCATCTCAGCCCACCACGCGCATCAATGGCACGGTGCCCACAAGCGATGTGTTGAACCACCGCAACGCGCTGGGGCGCGGGGCTGCGGCTGATGTCATCACAGGGCGGCATCCTCGTTCATGTATTCCTCTTGGGTCTTGGCCCCGGTGATATAGGCAACCACATCCTGACCGTCCGTTTCGGACTTGTTCAGGTTGGCCACGATCCGTCCGCGCCGGAATACAACGATCCGGTCCACAAGGTCCATCACTTGCCGCATGTTGTGGCTGATCAGGATCAGCGGCTCGCCCGCTTCCTTCAGGGCCCGCACGATGTTCTCCACCTGCGCGGTTTCCTGTACGCCCAGGGCGGCCGTGGGTTCGTCCATGATGGTCAGCTTGGAATGAAACGTCGCCGTCCGTGCAATCGCCACGCATTGCCGCTGCCCGCCGGACATATTGCGGATCGTGTTGCGGATGTTGGGGATTTTCACCGCCGTCCGCTCCAGACCTTCGATCGTTGCTTGCCGCATTGCTTTGTAATCGAGCAACCGGAACGGACCCAGCCAATTCCACTTCGTCTTCTCGCGACCGAGAAACAGGTTGTCCGGCACGTCCAGATCATCGGCCAAAGCCAGCGTCTGGAAAACGGTCTCAATGCCTGCCTTTCGCGCGTCCAGCGGCCCTGTGAAATGCACCGGCTGCCCGTCAAAGATGATCTCACCGGCGGTGCGTTGTTCGACCCCGGTGATCTGGCGCACGAAGGTGGATTTGCCCGCCCCGTTGTCGCCCATGATCGCCACGTGTTCCCCTTTCTTGAGGGTGAAATCCGCGTCGTTCAGGGCGTGCACCCCGCCGTAGTGTTTGGTCAGGCCTTTGGTTTCCAGAATGATATCGCTCATCTCAGCCTCCCTAACTGCGCGAGGCAGAGCGTTCCTGCCGCACTTTATCCAGCACCACTGCCGAGATGATAATCGCGCCCATCGCCATCAGCTGGTAGAACGCATCGAGCCGCACGTAAGTGAACCCGGACTGGATGACCCCGAACACCATCGCGCCCAGAACTGTGCCAATGATCGAGCCGCGCCCACCGGTGAGGCTCACGCCCCCAATCACCGCCATAGCAATCGCGTAGAGCTCATAGAAAATGCCCATACCCGATTGCGCGGTTAGGTTCTTGGAGCTCAGGATGATGGCCGCGAATGCCGCCAGCATGGAGGCAATCATATAGACCCGCACCTTGTGGCGCTGGACGTTGATACCGGACATCCGGGCCGCGTCCTCGTTCGATCCGATCGCGTAGGTGTGTTTTCCGTAAAGGGTGTAACGCATGATGATGTGCATCAGCACCGCCAGCCCGATGAACCAAAAGACCGGCGCCATCTGGGCGCCCAGCTTGGCGTAACTCTCCGTCGGGAAGGACACCGGCT
The DNA here is from genome assembly GCA_038530475.1 of Pseudomonadota bacterium. GTDB lineage: Bacteria > Pseudomonadota > Alphaproteobacteria > Rhodobacterales > Rhodobacteraceae > Octadecabacter. Next base: position 14,878 of record JBCBCS010000060.1, on the reverse strand, counting down.
GACCGCGTGTCCACGCCTGCGCGATGCCTCGGCAGATCAGGAACATCCCCAGCGTCGCAATGAACGGAGGGATGCGGGTGTAGGCGATGAGCGATCCGTTGATCGCCCCGATAAACGCCCCAAACATCAGACCCACAATCACCGGGACGATGACCGGCAGATCAAACGCCCAGTCGAACACCGCTTTGGGGTTCGGGTTGCCGTTCACGAATTCCGTCTGGGCAAACGACATCACAATCATCGCCGTCGCCCCCACCAGGGGTCCGGATGAGAGGTCGATTCCACCCAGAATGATCACCTGGGTCACGCCCAAAGCGATGATGCCGATGATCGACACCTGAAGGATCACGATCCGCAGACGTTGTTCATTAAAGATGCTGTCAAACCGGTCCTGTGTGTCGAACAGGAAGCTCTGCCCGTTCATATAGGGCAAAAGCTGCCCCAGCGCCTCAAAGACACAGATGATCAGGATCAGTGCGATAAAGATGTTCAGCTCGCCGGGCAGTTGCCGCTTTTTCTTGTCGAAAGCCAGGCCGCCGGTTCCGTGCGTCGTGTCCGCCATCGGGTTCCCTCCCCCTGTGACGTAGTGGATGCTCGTTTTGTCGTTGGGTGTCGGGCGGAGCGTGTCATCGCTCCGCCCGGATGGCCCGAGTTTAGTTGAACTCGTCCATGTTTTCCGGTGTCACCAGAATGAACGGGATGAAGACGGTCTTGTTGACCTCTTCGCCCGCAGCCAGTGCCAGTGCGGTGTCGATGGAGCCCGCGCCTTGTCCGGCGAGGTCCTGGAACACGGTCACGTCCAGATCACCTGCGGCCATCGCGACCAGTGCGTCAGGCGTCGCGTCAACACCACCCACCTCAACATCAGCCATATCCATGCCAGCAGCTTTCATCGCCTGGATGGCACCGATGGCCATTTCGTCATTGTTGGCGATGACGAAGTCGAACGGTTCACCCGAGGACATCCAGTTGGTCATGAGGTCCTGGGCTTCGTCGCGGGACCAGTTGGCGGTCTGCTCGTCGATCAGCTCCATGAAGTTGCACATGTCCATGCCGATCACGTCATGCACGTCCTTGGACCGCTGCACAGCCGCTTGGTTGGAAAGCTGACCGTTCATCAAATAGCCCCGGGCGCCATTGGACAGACCAGCGGCCCGCAGGTTGCGGCAGATCTGGAACGCTTCAAGTGTGCCGGACTCGATCTCGTTGGACGCCACAAAGGCCTGGCCTTCGGGCAACGTGTCCATGTTGATCGGCTGACGGTTCACATAGACCAGCGGAACGCCAGCGGATGCGGCGGCCTGGCTCATGGCTTCGGTGGCATTCGTGTCAACGGCGTTGACGATGATCGCATCCACGCCAGCAGCGATGAAGTTGTTGATCTGGTCAAGCTGGCGCGCCACGTCGTCCTGCGCGTCTTCCATCTGCAGATCGACACCGTCCAGCGTGGCCACATGGTCGGTCATCCCGTTGCGCATGATGGTCAGGCCGTTGTCATCGAACCGTGCCACCGACACACCAATTGTTTCGGCGATGGCCGCCGTCGACAAGATCGCGGTGATCCCCGCGCTAAGCATAAAGTGTTTCATGTTTCCTCCCAATATGCGCGCCCGGCTCGCGCCTCCCTAATGCCGGGTTGTTGTCAGACCATAGGGCTCCTCCGCCCCGGACGGACTGCAAGTTCCGCCAGACACTCCCCTATGGTCGGTGACCAAAGGTTAACCCATATTGAATTTATTGCAACCGGTTGCATAAAAATTGCGGGAGCGGCCTTCAACACCTTGGAGTCATGCGAGTTTCAGGCTCATCGTTAGGGCAATCCATGCGTCGCACAGCAGCAGTGATGGCCCGCTGGAGTTCCTCTTCGCCTTTGGGTGCGGTCGCAGAGCAAGGGAATATCGCTTGTCGGGCGGTCTTCCCGCGAAACACCAGGCACTTCAATTGAGGTGGGTTCTGTCCGGCGCTTCTTCTCCCAAGCCGGCGTTGGGTTGGTTAGCGCTTAAATCTCATAAGAGGCGAAGACGGACCTTGGCCTCAGCGACGTCTAGAATGCCGCGATCTTCCCTGTGTCGGGGATACTCCAGGTACAGGATCAATCTATTCAATATTGCCCTCTGCTAAAAGAAAAGGGCGAGGCCGCTTAGCGAAACAACAAGAAACAACACCGTCATGATTCCGCCGGACCGGATGAAATCCACCACCCGGTAGCCGGCAGGGCCCATGATCAGCGCGTTGACTTGATGGGTTGGAATCAGAAAGGAGTTGGAGGTCGAGATCGCGACGGTCAACGCGAAGATCGCCGGGTCGCCTCCGGCGGCGATCGCGATGGAAATGGCGAGCGGGACAAGCAGGACTGTCGCGCCAACGTTCGACATCACAAGCGTGAACACCGTTGCCAGCACCGCCAGACCCGCCTGCAAGGACCAGAGCGGCCAGCCGTCCAGCAGGGACAGGATTTGTTCGGCAATCCACGCAGCCGTGCCGGTGTTTTGGACGGCCTGGCCCAGCGGGATGAGGGAGGCCAGCAGGAACACGGTGCTCCAACTGACCGCGTCGTAGGCCTCGTCGATCGACAGCACCCGCGACAGGATCATGCCGATTGCGCCCGCCAACAGGGCGAGCGACAGCAGCAAATCGGTAAACAGGATCAATCCCAGCGTCATCAGAAAGAAGCCCAAGGCCCAATTCACTTTATGGGGCCTGAGTTCTTCTTGCGGAAAGTCCGATGTCACCACCACGAAATCCTGATCGGATTTCATGCGCGTGAGCCGTTCCCATTGAACGTGGACGACCAGCGTATCGCCTGCCTGCAGCTTCACTTCCCCAATGTGGGTGGAGACATGGTCCTCGGTCTCAACATGGCTCATCGTTTCCTCACCCCGATGTATGGCGAGGATTGACAGCCCATGGGTCTGGCGCAATCGCAGCTCAATCGGGCATTTACCGATCACTGTCGATCCGGGGGGGATCACGACTTCGGCGACGCCGGATTCGGTCGCTGCAAAGTCGTCGGCAAAGACGTCAAGGTCGGGCAGGATCTCTAGTCCGTAGGGTTCCGCGAACTCGTCTTCGAGGACGCGTCGGAGACCGAGAATTGCCAAGCGCGCAGGGGCTTCAATCACTGTGTCTGCCATAGGCGCGATGACCTTGTGGCCTCGGTAGGAGGTGCCAAGGATATAGATGTGATGCGCGACCATGATATCGGCGAGGGTCTGACCAATCAGGATCGATCCCTCTGGCACGCGGACCTCAAACATATCAGCGCGCAGGCCATACGTGTTCTCGACATAGGTCTGCATTGACCGCGCGGCACCTGCATCCTCGCCGCGCCCCCGTCGACCGGGCAGGATCCAGCGACCCAGCAGCACGAAGTAAAGCACACCGGTCAGCACCAGCATGATCCCGATCGGGGTGACGGAGAACAGGCCAAAGGGTTCCATCTGTTGATCCGCTGGCAAAGCGCTGTTCGCCGAGATCAACAGATCATTCAGCAAAATAAGGGGCGACGATCCGACCATGGTGATCGTGCCACCGAGGATTGCGCAGAACCCCATTGGCATGGCCAGGCGGCTCATCGGGATCTCTGTCCGGGCCGAAATCCGGCTGATAACCGGCAAGAACAACGCGGCGGCGCCCACGTTCTGCATAAAAGAACTGATGACACCCACGGTGCCAGAGACGATGGGGATGATCCGCGGCTCGGTCGTGCCGCCCCGTTTCAGGATCAGGGTGGCGACTTTGGACATCAGGCCCGTCTTGTCCAGCCCAGCCCCAATGATCATCACAGCGATGATCGAGATGACGGCGTTCGATGAGAAGCCTGCGAAGAGCTGGGAACGGTCGGCCAGGTTTTCCAGGTTGGGCAGTGTGCTCAACACGCCTAGGATCACCATGACGACGATTGCGGCCAGATCGATCCGAACGATCTCAGAGACGAACAGAAATACGGTGAGGGCAAGTAGCCCCAGGACCACCATCATCTCGAACGTCAGGACCGTCGCTTCCATCTTCACTCCCCAAGTCCGAACCTAGCGGGGCTTTGCAATCGCGCCTAGGACCAATCGGACGGTTTTGTCGCTGCAGAGGTGGGATTTTTGAAAGTTGGGGCGCGCCTGATTGCCTGAACACATGCTTGGAGCGACCAAATGACAGGAACCATGGCGCGCGGTGTTTCGCAACAGGCTCACCCAGTTACTTTGCTTTGCTTATGGGGATCGGGGGTTCGGTCCACCTAAGGGCTCTGGCTATCGCGCCATGTGCGGCCTAGAACCATCGAACCGAGCAAGAGGAGAGCCGTGTGGGGCGAGGGCGGAGCGTGACAAATCCAATTGATAATTCGGAGGCCAGCGGCTTTCGCGTGATCAGCCGTGTGGCCCCGTATCTGTGGCCGGACGGGCAGAATTGGGTGAAACGGCGCGTGGTGGCGGCGCTTGCGATGCTTGTGCTGGCCAAGATCATCGCTGTGACCACGCCGTTCTTTTACAAATGGGCCGTGGATGCCTTGGCCGAAGACGGCGCGCAGGTGCTTGCGCTTGGGGCGGTCGGGCTGACAGTGGCGTATGGCGGCGCGCGGGCGCTGAATGTGGGCTTCCAACAGCTGCGCGACGTGATTTTTGCCAGCGTGGGGCAGCGAGCGCTGCGGCAACTGGCGCTCGAGACGTTCACGCACATTCACCGTCTGTCGATGCGTTACCACATCACCCGAAAGACAGGTGGTCTCAGCCGCATCATTGAGCGCGGGGTCAAGGGGGTCGAGTTTCTTCTGAGATTCCTGTTGTTCTCCATCGGGCCGCTTGTGCTTGAGCTGTTGTTGATCGCCGTGATCCTGTTTTGGCAGTTTGACGCGTGGTATCTGGCCGTCGTCATGGGCACGATCGCCCTTTATGTCTGGTTCACCTTCAAGATCACCGAATGGCGCGTTGCGATCCGCCGTGAGATGAACAAGCAGGATACCGACGCCAATCAAAAGGCGATCGACTCCCTGCTGAACTTTGAAACGGTGAAGTATTTCGGAGCAGAGCGGCGAGAGGCAGAGCGGTATGATCAATCCATGCAGGGCTATGAAGCCGCGGCGCTGCGGACGGCCTATTCACTGGCGTTTCTGAACTTCGGGCAATCGGTCCTGATCACGGCGGGCCTTATCGGGGTCATGGTGATGGCCGCCCTTGGTGTGCAGAGTGGTGATTTGACCGTGGGCGATTTCGTGATGGTCAACGCTTACATGATTCAGATCACCATGCCGCTCAATTTCCTTGGGACGGTTTATCGGGAGATCCGGCAAGCGCTTGTGGATATGGGAGAGATGTTCGGCCTTCTGGACCAGCCGGCAGATGTCACCGATAAGCCCGATGCGCAGGAGCTCAAGATCACCAAAGGTGAGATTGTCTTTGATGACGTGCATTTCGCCTATGAGGCGGAACGCCCAATCCTGAAAGGCGTGTCCTTGCGCGTGGGCGCAGGGCAGACCGTCGCGCTGGTCGGGCCCTCCGGATCGGGAAAGTCGACCATCGGTCGCTTGCTGTTCCGGTTCTACGATGTTGCTGACGGGGCGGTGCGGATAGACGACCAAGACCTGCGCGATGTCAGCCAAGAAAGCCTGCATGCCTGCATCGGCGTGGTGCCGCAGGATACCGTGCTCTTCAACGACACGATTTACTACAACGTGGCCTACGGTCGGCCCGATGCCAGCAGGTCTGAAGTCGAAGCCGCTGCGAAAGCCGCCAAAATCCACGATTTCATCACCGCCCTGCCGGAGGGTTACGACACGATGGTGGGGGAACGAGGGCTGAAGCTGTCAGGCGGAGAAAAACAGCGTGTGGGTATCGCGCGAACATTGCTCAAAGATCCGGCGATCCTTCTGCTGGACGAAGCGACCTCCGCCCTCGACACGGAAACAGAACGCGACATTCAGGCCGAGCTTGAGGCGATGAGCCATGGTCGCACCGTCATCACCATCGCGCACCGTTTGTCGACGATTGTCGGCGCAGATGAAATCGTGGTGCTGGAGAATGGCGTGGTCGTTGAACGCGGCACCCATGACGTGCTTCTGGCCCTTGATGGTCGTTATGCCAGCATGTGGTCGCGCCAATTGTCGAGCGAAGAAGACGCGGCCTGACCTGTCGATATGACGGATGTCCTAATGAGTGAGCGCCGAATGGTTGCTTTGCCGGGATAGTGCAACGACGTCGTTCATCACAAGGACATCGCCTGTTTCGGGGACTTTGGCAGGCTCGGTTGGAACCGCCCAGATCAGGGGGGCGCGGATGCGCGAAGGGGTAGGGGCGTCGAGGTCGGTCAGCACGATGATAAGCGACGGATCAAGCGCCTCCGCTTCGGCCAGAACCGGCCCAAAATCCGTACCGCCCCCACGTTTGAGATCGAGGGACTGCAAGTCGGACGCGGACCGCAAACGGATCGCGCTGTGAACCTCCGTATCAAATCCGAGCAAATGCGCCTCGGCCCCTGTGCGCCGCAGGATCGATAGGGCCTCGCTGGCAAAAAGCTCTAGCGTCACATCGCGGATCGAGCTTGACGTATCAAGGGCCACGACCAGGCGCGGGCGGCGCTGGTTGCGCAGGATCGCTGGGTCGAACGCGGGCTGAATGGTTCCGTCTTGCCGGGCCTGACTGTCGCGAGCCAGCCAGACGCGGGACGGTCGGCGGTGGCTCGGACGTGGCTCTTGCAGAAGCGCTTTGCCCAGCAACCGGCGCAATCGCACCTCCCACGGGACGCGGGCTTGTGGCAGATCACCGAACCGGGCCAGCACCGCACCGATGCCAGAGCCTGCCCTTTGACCTGCTTGCAGGGCTTGTTCCACCCGGCCTGCCCAGATCTCAGGTTCAGCATGGTCCGGATCGCTGCCATCAAGGTCAGGGGCAAAACCTTGCGCCTGCATGTAGGCCTCAACCGGGTCATCCTCGGTCCCGCTGCGCTGCGTGGCGTGGTTGGCGAGCACGACATAAAGCCGGTCACAATCCCATTCGGCCAACAAATTCGCAGGTCGATCTTCTGAGGGTAATCTTTCTGCGATCTCATTGGCGCGGACGCAAGGTCGGGGCAAAGCATGGTGGGCCTGCAAGAGCGCTTCGTTGACGAGGGCGTCGCTCGCCAGATCAAACAGTCGCGCCTGAAACCGGCTGCCGTACCGCTCTGCAGCGGCGGCCCGGCGGGCAGAATGGCGCAGCGCCACGTGCAGGACGTGATGGGCCGCCAGCCCGGTCTGCTCTGAGATGGGAAGAAGTTGAAATTCAGGCCCGACAAGGATCGTATCGCCCGTGGTTCGGGTCGGTCCGTTATCATCACGCCAGTTGCACCACAGCGCCAGCGCCGCAATCGCCGGATCGACCTCTGGCAAACGGGCGAGGGCGGGCTGAATGCGCTTTGAATGGATCATGTGCCCCGCATCACAGCGCGCCGCCTTCAGCCCGTTCCGTAGCGTAGGCCTGATAAGAGGAGGAGGTCCGGAATGCCTCTGCCAGCCCGTCCGCCATCGCCTTGCGGATGAGGATTTCAAAGCCGAATGTGGTGAGCTCTGCCAGTGGCAAGGCAGGGGCATCCACGTGGCGCAGCTCAGCCATGACGTCGATCACGTCGTCGATTGTCGCGGCGTCGGTTCTGGCGACAAGCGCATAGATCAGGCCAACCAACCCGTTGATGGATGTGGGATAAAGGCTGCGACGCTGGCCCTTTGGGGCTGCCAAAATCTCATCTAGCGATACGAGCGTTTCAATCTCAGCCGCAACTTGCGCAAACTCAGCCGCAGGGGCCGTGCCGACAGTGCCTGCAACCAGCGTGTGGCGCACCTGCTTGTCGCCGACAGCCTTCACGATATCGCTGACCCGTTCCCAGGAGCGCGGCGTACAGGCGATGGTATCGCCCCGCCGCAACGCTGTCTCAGTCGTGTCCAGAAGATCGGGACGGGCGCGCAAAAAGGCTGTCACGAGCGGCGAAAGCCCCCGGTCCACGGCATAGCGTTCCAGCCAATCCTCTGCGTTGGCGTTGACCTGCAAATGGATCAACCGATCTGACAGGGCCGTGCCCATCTCGTAGGCAATGGCCCCGTCATCGACGGTATTGCCTGCGGCGACGATGAAGACAGACGCGGGCAGCGTATGCCGCCCCACTCGCCGTTCCTGCAACAGTCCATAGACTGTGGGCTGCAAGTTCGGCGAGGCGGCGGTGAGTTCATCTAAGAACAGGATTGATGGATGCTCGGGGTCATCGGGCAGATCCTCTGGCCGGTACCAGATCGTGCGTTTGGCATCGTGATCGTAATAGGGCAGGCCGCGAAGGTCCTGTGGTTCAATCGTGGTGAGCCGGATGTCGAACAGTTTTGCGCCGATCCGTTCTGCCAGATCCGTCACGAGCTGCGTTTTGCCAACGCCGGGTCGACCATGAAGCATGTAGGACGCGGTCAGGGTGCCCGCGCTTTGCGCCTGCCAGGCGGCATGCAACGTCTCAAGCGCATCGCCTGCGCTGACGATCCGGGCATTGACGCTCATGCTGGGGCCTCGCTGGGTTTGGCCGCGTCCTGCCTCGGCGTCGCATCGAGGAAAGCGGCCAGCCGCGCGTGGGCGGACACGCCCCGCGCCTCGAACGACACAGAGCGGAGCGAGATACCTTCGCGCAGATTGGCCGCGTGAAGCTGGCCCTCCGTGAATTCCGCATCAAAAAGCCCGCCTTCGATAAACGCGCGTTCGCCCGCATCAAGTGGCACAAGACGGGACCGCCCTTCGTCCGTTTGGACACTGACCACCGTCAGGGGCGCAATCCGGGCGAGATCTGATTGCTCAACCACAAGATAGATCACGCCGCGCTCTATGCCCCGTCGGGCGGCGATTTCACTCAGTATCCTGCGACCGCGGAAATTGAGGGTGTCGAGCGCGCGGGCGGCGTCCGCGTCGGTCGCGATCATGGCGCGTTTGTGGCGTGGGATGCGCAGGACCCTCATCTCAACAAGACCGATGGCGATCAGCATCAGGATCGGGGCCGAGCCCAAGGGTAGGGCCAGTTGCGGCCAGATGATCCCGGCGGCGATGAACGGGATCAGCGTTACCGAGAAGCGCAATACCTGGCTTTCAAACAGGCTCCGTGCCCAGACGCCAAGGCCGACCCGGCCGCGGGGTAGCACAATTCCGCGCTGCAGGATTTTGCGCGGCGCTGTGGGGAAGGTCAGCAGGCCCCGGTTCCACACTGTCTCGGGAGAGAGGACGAGAACGCTCATGTCGCACCACCGGTGGCAAAGAGAGGGGTCGACGCTGCGATTGCGTAGGCGAGGATTACCGCCTGACCGATACCAACCGCTCCGGCCCCGCGCCGGGCGGCAATCCAGCGTGCCATGCTGCCGTAGACCACGAAAAAGAGGACGGTGACTGGGATTACTGTAAAGGTCAGGCCTAGGCCGGTGGGCGACAAGGCCATCGCGGATCCCAGGCCGATCAAAAGCGCAAGACGGGCTAAGATCCGACGCCAGAGTGCGGCCCCTTGGGTGAGCATCGTATCGGCCAGCATCACGGGAAGGGTGCCCAACAGCAAAACCGTGACCAAGAGGCCCCGATCCCCGGTCGGCACAAAAGCCGCCCCATAGCGATCAAGGGCGAGTGCAAAGGCCAAGGCTGCAAAAAGGTAGACTGTGAGGCCGAACAGATCAGGGCGCGGGATTTTGACCCCTGCGGACGTCAGAACTGCCAGCTGAATGAGGCCCCAACCGGCCAGACAGGCGGTCAATGTGCCAAAGGCGGCGATGCCTGCGATTCCGAAGATGGGTAGGAGCGCGAGGATCAAGACTGCCGGCAGGGGCAACAGAAGGCAGGTGAAAAACCGCTTTGGTGACACCAAAGTCGGTTTCGATTGCGGTTGCGGCTTGCGCGGAACCATTTTTGAAAGCGGCCAGACGAGCAGCGTTAGGGTCAAGAACAGCGCCGCCAAGACCAAGCCTGTGCGGTCGAGCGGGGCAGCCCGACCCTGACCGGTCCGGTCGCGCAGCCATGTTCCGATCTCATCCAGTGAGGCGGGTGCATAGAGCACGCCGACATGCCCAACCCAGGGGGCAATGGCGCTGCGCCGGACGACGTCGCCGTCGCTCACTGTCTTGCCTTCGGTAGCGTCCAGATCGATTTGCCTCAGCGCCTCAAGCCCAGCGTCTCGCAAATGCTCCTCCTGCGCGCCGCTGAGCACCAGCAGGGCACGTGGAGAGGTTTCGGTCACCGCCGGCGAATACATCGATATCGCCACGACAGGCCCCGGATCGCCCAGCGCTTGCGCGGCGCGGATCACGATATCGCTCGCCATGGAATGGCCTACAAAAGACATTGGACCGGCCACATCATCCCGCACAGCGATGGCGCGGGCGACCTCTTCGACCACTGCGGTCAGTTGTGCCGTGGTGCCGTCCAGCGTGGTGATCTGCGGCGACAGGCGCGTCTGATTGCGCCCATGCCCCGGCAGATCGACTGACGCAACGATGAACCCTTGCCGGGCAAGGGTGACAGAAATCTGATCCATCATCTGACGGGATCCGGCAAAGCCGTGGGCCACGACCACCGGCGGGGCCGGGGCGTCTGTCGCAGGATGATAAAGCGTGACGGGCGTGTCGCCGATCCGCAGATCAGCGGTCTCAATCCCGTCAAAGCGCGCTTCAAGCACGAAGATGCACAAGGCAGCCAGAATGCCAAAAACTGATGCCCAAAAGGCGGGCGAACGCGCTAAAGCAGCACGGCCTGTTGCCGGTTGTCGGGCGATCACGGTGCTCATGCGCAGAAGTTAGGGTGCCAAACGCGCCCGACCACCACTGCGTTCAATCAGCCGATCAGGGTTGCGAGCGCGCTTTTCTGCCCCCTCGCGCCACGCTCAGCCAGACACGTCGCGGCCGTCGCTTGCCCGAGGGCGACTGCAGCCTCAGCGGTCCGCCCCTCAAGACGGCCCGCTAAAAAGCCCGCGTTGAAGGCGTCCCCTGCGCCGGTCGTGTCGGCGATGGCTTCGGCACGCGGTGTGGGTATCTCTGATCGGGTACCCGCAACAGACAGGTGCACGCTGTCTTCCCCATTCTTTACAATCACATCTTTTCCCGGTGCGCCCAGCCGGTCCAGGGTGACAACCGGATCGGCGTCGCCCCAGACAAGATGCTCGTCATCAAAGCTCGGCAGCAGAATGTCCGCCGCTGCGAAGAAGTCGGGCAGGGTCGCGCGGATTTCGTCCATGCCCGACCACAGGGCAGGACGAATGTTTGGATCAAAAGAGATTTGCGTGCCTGTTGCGCGGGCCTCCGCCAAGGCGTCCAGAAGCACATTGCGCCCCTTAGGCGGCAAGATCGCGACCGTGATCCCAGAGACATGGATCAGATCAGCGCCGTCAAACGCCCGAGCCAAGAGGGTGGGATCATCCGCCAATTGCCGCGCGGCGGACATGCTGCGCCAATAGTGAAAACTGCGCTCAATCCCATCGAGCGATATAAGATAGAGCCCCATCGTCCGATCTGTGCTGCGCTGTACCGCGTCGGTCGACAAGCGGTCCTCGGCCATTTCTGCGACAAAGGCATCCGATATCGCGTCGCGTCCGACGCGGGTGGCAAAACCCACAGTTGCGCGACCCCGCAAAAGCTGCGCCATGTGCCACGCGGTGTTAAACGTGTCGCCCGCATAGCCTTGCTGATACGTCCCATTCGACAGGGGTGCCATTTCGACCATCGCTTCGCCGATGCACAGGACATGAGGGCGGGTCATTGGTGCTGGGCCCCGTAAATCGCATCGGTGAGCCATGCCGGCCAGTCGCGTTCAAAGAACGTCTTCGCAGTCTCATCAAAGGGGCGGTTCTTGCGGGTCGAGGTCTGCATCTTGGATCCGTCGAAGCGGACAACAATCTGCTCATCGGTGTGGTCGGCGGTCTCAGCGCGGAAGCGGAACTCCTCGACCGGGCCTTGGCGGGTGTTGGGCACTGCAGAGCCAGCCGGGTCGCAGATAGCCCGCGCACCGCGGCTGCCGCCGCCCTGGCTGATGTAGAAATCGAGGGCCGTGAGGACCGCTTGTGACGCAAGCGCCATTTGCCGCCATTGCAAGGCGCGGGACAATTGGTTCGGGCGCGGGATGGCGAGGCCACGTTCAGCGATCGAAGCAGACAGCGCCTCCGCTTCTTCCCGCGCCGTGGTGACAGCGCTCGCAAAACAGAACGGTCCGGCGTGATCGCTCATTCGGGCTTGGATTATCGTTTGCAACATGTCGACACTGTGCGGGCTGTCGTCGCGAAACAGCCCGTCCAACCGGTGAATTGCGGCCTCGACCAAAGCGCCGCCATCGTCGGGCAGGGCTGGCGCAGGCCGCTTCGCCAGATGCTCCGCCGCGCGGGTGCCAAAGACTTGGCCCGCATTCAGCGCAGACCCACCAGGCCGGGTCACTCCATGGGTGCCGGCGGCCTCACCCACCGCATAGATGCCGGGGACAGAAGATTGCCCCCATGTGTCCACGGCGATCCCGCCATTCATGTGCTGGTTGTTGACGGCGAACTCCAACGGCTCTTCCGCGACGTCGATCTTGTAGCGGCGGTAAAGCTCGATCGCCAAAGGGTTCATGTGGCGCAAACGGTCAATCGGCATCGCTTGTGTGGCCCCGGCAGTGCCCAAATAGGTCGCTACGTCGTCATCCAGCCGATCCATGCTGAACGGCTGATCGCCCGGCACAGCCTCCGGGTTGCGGTTGAAATCCATGAAGACGCGGCGGCCCTTCGCGCATTCGCGGAAGATGGCGAGGTCAACGAGGCTTGATCCGAAATCCATCATCCGCGCTGCATGGAACGGCCATTGGTAGCCTTTACGGAAGATGTTCGACGCCATTTCCTGCGTCGTGCGGTAATAGTCGGCAAGGAACGGATGCTCGACGCCGTCCGCATCCACCGAATAGATATGCGGCATGGATTGGACGTAGGTGCCGGACAGGTTCCACGGGAAGCCTTCGCGCCGGGTGCCGATGCCGAACTGGCTTTCGGTCAGGTTGACCATCTCAACCCCCACCTCCAGTGCCAGGCCGAGCGATCCGAAGCAGCCATTGGGAAAGACGCTGTCGCGGTAAAGCTCACCCGGACCACCAGCGGCGAGGATGATGGTCGGGACGCGGACATAGATCAGACCATAGGGATTGGTATCAGACTGGTCGCGGTTGCGCATGGCGAGAAGGCCGCGCACTTGGCCGGTATCATCGCGCAGAATTTCCGTCGCCGTTGTCTGGTTGTAAAACGGAATGCCAAGGCGCAGGGCTTCCTCTGCCAGCACCTTGACCATCAGCCGTGACGTGCGCGGCCCGCAGCTTGTGGCGCGGCCCACTTCATCGTGGTCGGTCTGATAACGCAGGGTGCCGCCCAGCGGGTCCTGAGGGAGGGGGAGGCCGAGGTATTGCAGGCTTGCCATCGCGCGGGGCGACCCGACAGCCTCGATGTAGGCCGTGTCTTCATCCATCGCGCCGCCGGCGCGAATGGACCGGGCCATGTCTTTGAAATCGTCGCCCTGATCGGCGGTGTTGGCCGTGTGGAGCGTCTGCTTGTCCGACCCGGAACAGGCCGACGTGCCGCCCCACGCCGATTGCGACAGGATCACCACGTCAACGCCGCGCCGCTTCGCCTCCACCGCCGCGCGCAGACCGGCTGCGCCGCTCCCTACAACCGCGGCCTGAGCCTCAATCACCGGAATGTGCTGGTCAGCCACGTTCAGATGCGCGCCGGGCTCCGGAGCAGGTGGAAGCTTAGGCATCGGCACATCGGTCAGCTTGTCGAGGATGTCCTGTGGGACCTGCGTATGCATCTAGCTGGCTCCGGTAGAGGCGGGGAGGGAGGAGGAGGCGCGGATCGTCAAGGACACATCGCTCAGCCATTCGGGGCGAGGCGCATGTCCGTCTTCGATCCAAGAAAGAAGCGTTTTTGCGATCTGTCCGCCAAAGCCCGCAATGTCGCAGCGGACGGAGGACAGTGGCGGCCAGGCATGGGCGCATTCTTCGATGTCATCAAAGCCTACAACCCGCAGCCCGCTTGGACCGACGGCACGGCCGATTTGATGGCACCCAGACAGCAGCCCCAACGCCACGAGGTCATTGAAACAGACGACGCCATCCACATCTGCTGGCAAGTCTGCGGCCACCTGCTGCCCAAATGCGCGGGTGGCGCGGCCAGTGAATACGGTCTCTGCCATTCCAGCCTCCTTCAACACATCACGGTAGCCCTGCATCCGCGCGGTGGTGATCGGCGTGTCAGGAAGCCCGCCGACAAAGGCAATTTTTGATGCGCCAACGGCCAGAAGGTGCTCCGATGCGCACCGGCTGCCCGCCTGATAATCGGGCGAGGCAAAGGGGAAGAGGTCTGTCCGCGCATCCCCTTTCCGCAACACCTGCATCGCCGGAATACCCGCGCGGGCGATTGCATCAAACCCGCCGTCACCCTCTCCGTAGCTGGGCGACACGATGATCCCCGCAACGCCGTGTTCGATCATCGCGCCGATCACCTGTGCCTGCGTCTTCAACGTCTCGTCAGTATTTGCGATGACGGCGGCGAAGCCGCGTTCCGACAACGCCTCCTGCAACGACGTGGCAAACTCCGCAAAGAACGGATTGCGCAGATCGTTGATGACAAGGCCGACAAGCCCTGTTGACGCGCTGCGCAGATTGGCTGCCGCGCGATTGTAGACGTATCCCAAAGCCGCCATCGACGCCCGGACCTGATCGCGCGTCTCAGCCTTCACGGTCGGGCTGTTTTGCAGCACGAGACTGACCGTGGATTTGGACACGCCGGAATGGCGGGCGACGTCGATGATGGTGGGGCGACGGTCCATCGATCAGACCTCAATATCCACGACGAGGATGCCGTCGATCCCGCCGACAGCATTCGCGACCAGCTGTGCGCCGAC
>JBCBCS010000059.1:0-17555 GCA_038530475.1 Pseudomonadota bacterium | reverse complement strand
CGAGTGGTTGCCATCGGTCTCTCCAAAGCGTGGGCCGCGCTTGTCATAGCCGCGCCCGAATGTCCATATGACCGCCATGACGACCTCCGAAACAACACTTGCGGACATCGAACGGATTGCGCTGGAAACGGTGGAGCATCTGCCTCAGCCCTTCGCGCGGTTGGCGCGTGAGGTCGTGGTGCAGGTGGAAGATTGGTTGCCCGACCACCTTATGGATCCCGCCGACGACCCAGAGGCGCAGCGTGAGGAGATCACAGGCCTCTACGATGGCATCCCGCTCACCGAAAAAGGCAGCTTCGACGTGCCTTATGGACCAGACGTCGTCTGGCTGTTCAGACAACCGATCCTGATGGAACTGGCCGAACGGGACGTGACGCTGACCGAACTGGTGGCCCACGTGACGGTGCACGAATTTGCCCACCATTTCGGGTGGTCGGACGATGACATCGCCGCCATTGATCGCTGGTGGGTTTAGCGGATCAACCGCCCGAGCCGCCGGCCCAGTCTTCGCATGACTGTGGCGTCCGGCTCGAATTCACCGCCCCGCGCCTCCACCACGGGGGCCACCCCGACCGCAAAATTCTCAGCGTCCTTCGCTTTTGCAACTTCGACCTTGCGCTGAAACCCGAGGATCTTTTGAACCGCGCTGTCCGCCGAAGTCTGATAAGAATAGGTCCCGACCTGCGTGGCCCGATCGAACGTTTGACCTTCGAGCTGGATCAAGAGCGAATGCGCCTCTTGCCGGTTGACCCAATGACGTTCAACGCGCGCACCAAGAAAGTCCTGCCACGGACGACGCGGCTCGCCATTCAGTCGGAACCCGGTCCGGTCCGCCTCAAACACCGGTAGTCGGCCCTGCCCGCCCTTTGACCTGACACAATAGAATGCGAAACCACCCCAACACAGGACAAAGGCGAGGACCTTCAACCAATACTCGATCTCCGGCAGGCCCAGGATAAGGAAGGGCAAGAGAAGAGCGGTAATCAGCATTTTCAGGTCATAGCGCAGGACGGTCTCGACAGACCGCCCCGGCGGGTCATCAAAAATTTTCAACGTGAAGGCTGAACCATCTTCTGAACTTTGATCTGACGAAAGATTTTTGCGCCCGTTTCGGTCGTATCGACTTCGCGCTGGAACTCCGCGGTCACGGGTTGATGGCAAACTGAAACGAGGGTCGATCATACATGTTCACTCCAACAAGCGGGCTGAGAATCAGAGTTCAACCCTAAGCGTTGCTTGTCACGCTGCATCGCAAGCGTGGCATTCATGGTCCCGAAAAAGGGAAATCAATAGGCATCAGGGCCAAAATCAAGAGCGCCGTGACGTGGCGCGATCCGCTTCGCCCCCGCAGCGGCTTAGCTGGGCGTGACAGGATATTTCTTACTCAAATCCTCAACCCCCCGCGCCACAAGCTCTTCCAGCACCGCCATGTCCACATCCGACAGCTTGTTGATGTAAAGGCAGGCTTTGCCCATCTTGTGCTTGCCCAGCCGGTCAAGGATCGGGCCATACTCCTGATAGCCCGGCATGATATAGAGGCTCAACGAGGCTTTGCGCGGGCTGAACCCGGTGGCAATTGCCGTGCCGGAATGGCCAGTATCATAGGTATATGCGTAAGAGCCGTAGCCGACGATCGTCGGACCCCACATCTTCGGTTGCCAGCCAGTGACGCGACGAAACATTTCGTCCAGCGCCAGCCCATCGGCACGACGGGTCGGATGCTCAACGGCGTTCAGGAAGTCAGCCGGATCAACTTCGGTTGGTTTTGTCTTGGCTTCGGACATGGCAAGGGCTCCTCCTGTTGACTACGCTCAGCCTAACAGAAAGTCCGACCAATTTCACTTGGCGCGGCCAAACAGGCGTTGACCAAAGCTCGGCACGGATTGAATCGGCCCGCCTCCGGCCTGTTCTCTCAGGCGTGCGGACAACGGGTCGGTCGGCTGATTGGCGCGGGGCGTGAAGCTCGCCGCCCCCTGAGGGCCAGCGGGAGCCGCGGGCTGCGCGGCCACGGGTGCTGGCTCATGTCTTGGTGCCGGTGTTTGCATCGCTGTGGGTTGCGGTACTGTTTCCACAGCACCGACATGCCGCGCCACTTCCGCATAGCGACCGATCGCAGAGGCCATCTCCATCGCGGGTCCGCTCATCTCATACCACCAGATCTTGACCGACCCACCGAGGATGCTGCGTCCAACGCTGACTTGCACGGTTTGCGACAATGATCCGATCCCGGAAGACGCGCGAACGACACTGACGCCGCGAAACTCAGCCCAAGGCCGCCAGCGCTTGCCCTTCACAGAGAACCCAGTCTCGTTGGCCTCGAACATCGCTGTGGGATTAAGAAGCAGCCATCCACACCGCGCGACAAAAAATCCGCCGAAGCCCAAAAAGATCAGGCCAAGAAACCGCAGATCACTTGCTGTTGCGAAAAACCGGAAATATCCGAACACCGCGAGGCACACGACCCCGATACCTAAGCCACGTTTCAGGTTTGTCTGAGATGGGAAAAGGGCGATAGGTTGCATTGCGGTCCTCGTTCATAGTGTCGCCCTTTATAGGACCTCGAAAGACGCCGATTTTGAGGCGTCTTGCAGATGTTACCGGGGCAATTCGCCAGTCGATTAAGGCCACAGCCGGGCGAAGAACCGCCCCAGCGCGCTGCGCGGCATGGCTTGGCTGCCCGATCTGGCGGCAACAACCGGGGCGGCGGCAGAGAAGCCGTCGCGTTCATCAAGCCGCAGCGACAAAATCTTGTGATAGAAGCTCTCGATCTCGTCGGCGATGACCCAACCGCTTTCAGAGTAACGGAGGACGGCGACACGGACATGGCCAAAGACCAAAGTCCCCCGCACGAGGATTTCGACGATTTCCCCCTCTTTCACAAAGTGCTTGCCACGCAAATCGCGAACGCGGACCCCTTTGTAACTGTGCCAGGGCCGCAGCCGCCCGCCGCGTACCCGAAACCCCGTGCGATCCGCCTCAAAAGCTGGGATGTTCCGCCGTTCCGCACGGATAGTCCAAAGCAAGGCCACCAGACCAACGGTCGCGATGCCGAGACCGACCAAGGCCGGAAGAGCACTTCCGCCGAGTACCGTCAGCATAAGACCTCCGAGCAAGACCAGACCTGACTCAATGGCGTGATGGGCAAGTTGGCCGCTTGGCTGCTCAATCTTGATAACATACGGATTTTCGGCGGGCGCAGGCTTAACGGACCGCGCCCAATGTGTGAGTTTACTCATCGGCGCATCCGGGTCCGGGTCATTAAAGGGCACTGGGTCATGGAGCCACAGAGCACCATCAATTCGACCAATCTTGGGCAAGCGCATGGAAAAGGGACGGCGGGCGGGGCGTCTTTGGCGTCGTGTCAATGACGGCCAAACAGCGCCGTCAGCTGTTATCCCGCCAGCGATTGACGATCGGATAGCGCCGGTCCAGCCAGAAGGCTTTCATCGACAGCCGAGGGCCCGGGGCGGACTGAAACCGTTTGTATTCAGAGATATAAAGGAGGTGTTCCACCTTCTTGACCACGTCCCGATCATAGCCGGCCGCAACGCAATCGGCGACCGAGGCTTCGCCATCCACCAGCATCTCAAGAATGCCATCAAGGATCGGATAATCCGGCAGGCTGTCGCTGTCTTTCTGATCTTCGCGCAGCTCGGCAGACGGGGGCTTTTCGATAATCGCCACCGGCACCACTTCGCCTTCTGGGCCTTTCATCCAGGGGCGGTGCGTTGCATTGCGCCAACGGCAAATGTCGAAGACCCGCGTCTTGTAGAGGTCCTTGATCGGATTATAGCCGCCCGCCATGTCGCCATAGATCGTGGCGTATCCCACCGCGACTTCGGACTTATTGCCGGTTGTAAGCAACATTTCCCCGAACTTGTTGGACTGCGCCATGAGCAACAGGCCCCTGATCCGCGATTGCAGGTTTTCCTCGGTCAGGCCTTCTTCATACCCCTCAAACAAGGGGGCCAGCGTTTCCGTTGCTGCGGCCCGCGTTGGTCCGATCGGGACGATGTCATAGCGGACGCCCAATGCGGCGGCTGCGGCCTTTGCGTCTGTCAGGCTGGCCTCGGACGTATATTCCGACGGCAGCATCACGCAACGCACGTTTTCCGGCCCCAGCGCATCCACCGCAATCGCGGCCACAATCGCCGAATCGACGCCGCCGGACAGGCCCAGAAGCACCTTTTTGAACCCGGTCTTGCGCATGTAATCCCGCAGGCCCAGGACCATCGCGGCATAGTCGGTTTCAAACGCATCCGGCAAAATCTCACGCGGGCCCACCAAAGCCCGCCATCCGGCTTCTGTTTTCTCAAAATCGACGGTCTGAAGATCCTCTTCGAACCACGGCATCTGAACGGCTTTTTCGCCGCCCGGATTGAGCACGAAGGACCCCCCATCAAACACCTGATCGTCCTGTCCCCCCACCAGGTTGAGGTAGACGACCGGCACGTCGTTCTCCACGACCCGCGCGACCATGTGGTTCAGGCGGACCTCGAATTTCTCGCGGAAATAGGGGGAGCCGTTTGGCACCAGCAGCATTTCAGCGCCACTTTCCACCATCGCCTCGCACACGTCTTCGTACCACGCATCCTCGCAAACCGGGGTGCCGACGCGCAGCGGTCCTGCATCCCATGGGCCCTGCATTTCCGCGCGGCTGAACAGACGGACCTCATCGAAGACATTGAAATTGGGTAGGAAATATTTGCGCGTGATGTTGTGGATCTTGCCGCCTTTGAGGATGAAATAGGCATTGCGCAGCTTGCCCTCTTCCCAGAGCGGCCCGCCAATCCCCAGCATCGGGCCATCCGCACACTCGGCCGCAAGACGGTGCAACTCGGCCATCGCGGCGGCCTCAAAGGCGGGCTTCATGATCAGGTCTTGCGCCTGATAGCCCACCAGAAACATTTCCGGCAGCATGACCATGTCAGCGCCCGCCTTGGCGCCTTCAGACCAGGCAGCCGAAGCCTTCTCGGCATTGCCCGCAATATCCCCGACGGTGGGGTTCAGCTGGGCCATCATCAGGCGAAACGTCTCAGTCACGGCGGGCACGTCCTTTATGGTCTTGCCCTGCACTTAATCCGTGGGGCGGGCAAGGGAAAGCCCAGCGCGGCATCGCGCCACCTAAGAGATTGTCTTGGGGCCAACCCATGCTTACACTCCCGCAAAACCTGAAACCGGGGGAGCAGGCATCGATGACGCGTCTCATCACACCGATTGTCGCCGCACTTTTGCTGGCCACGCCCGTTGCGGCGCAGAACATCCAGACCAAGCAATACGACGATGGCGGTATCTATGAGGGCCAGTTCCTCAACGGCCTGCAGCACGGCATGGGCACCTACACGCTGCCCAACGGCTACCGCTACGAAGGCGAGTGGTTCGAGGGTGAGATCCGGGGCACCGGTGTCGCCCAATTCCCCAATGGTTCCGTCTACGAAGGCGAATTTGCCGCCGGCAAACCGGAAGGTGTAGGGCTTATTACCTTCACCGATGGCGGGACCTATGAAGGCGACTGGGTCGACGGCAAGATCACCGGCGTCGGCATCGCCCGCTACGCCAACGGCATCGTCTATGAGGGCGAATTCCGCAACGCCATGCATCACGGCCAAGGCACCATGCGCGCGCCGTCTGGTTACGAATACCAAGGCCCGTGGGTCAACGGCATCAAAGAAGGCGAAGGCCGCATCACTTACCCCGATGGCGCTGTCTACGTGGGCACCCTGTCGGACGGCGAGCGCGACGGGGTCGGCACGCTGACCATGCCGGATGGCCTGATCTACGAAGGCACGTGGGCCGATGGCCAGATCCAAGGCCAGGGCCGCCTCATCCAGCCCAATGGCGACATTTACGAAGGCGACCTGATCGCGGGCAAGCGCGAAGGCACCGGCACCGTGACCTATGCCAACGGCGACGTTTATGCGGGCGGTTTCGTCAACGATCTGCGCGACGGCACCGGCACCTTCACCGGTGCGGACGGCTATCGGTATTCGGGCGAATGGTCGGAAGGGCAGATCGAAGGCACTGGCGACGTCACCTATCCCGACGGCTCCACCTATTCCGGCACATTTGAAAATGACCTCGCCCATGGCACCGGCAAGATCACCTATCCCGACGGCTCGACCTATGAAGGCGACTGGAACATGGGCGTGATCGAAGGCCGCGGCATCGCAACATATGCCAATGGTCTGGTGTATGAGGGTGAATTCCTCAACGCCAAGAACCATGGGCAAGGCACCATGACCTACGCCGACGGCTATAGCTACACCGGCGAATGGTCCGATGGTCAGCGCAACGGCATGGGCGTGGCGACCTACGCCGACGGCACCGTCTACGAGGGCCAGTTCACCAACGGCCAGCGCGACGGCAACGGCAAAATCACCATGGCCGACGGGTTCATTTACGAAGGTCAATGGCAGATGGGCGAAATCTCCGGCGTGGGTGTCGCCACGTATGTGAATGGCGATGTGTACGAAGGCGAGTTCCGCTCCGGCCGCCGTCAAGGCCTCGGCACGATGACGTATGCCGCCTCCGGTCAGGTCGCGGAAGGGGAATGGCAGGACGGCGCCCTCGTCACGCAATCAGCGAGCAATCCGGCCGCGGATACAATCGTTGGCGACGAAGACACCAGCGAATAATGTCCCGACACCCTTTCGAAATCAGCCCTTTACGTTGATTTAAGACCTCTGCGCTAGCACCCCATCACGGTTGGGATCACGCGGTGCATGAATGGATCAGGAACAGGCCAAAGCGTCCTTTATTGCGACAGCGACGCGTGTCGCGAGCGGCGGTTTGCCCCTATCTTTTCTTGAAGTGATCGAACGGCATGTCACAACGCTCAGCGTTGTGATCAATTCGATCCGCAATGCCGACCTTGATGAGGAATTTATCATCACCAGCATCCGGGACCTTGTGGAGGGATATGAGAACCAACTCATCGGGGCCCTCAAGGCGATGCAGGACGACGCGGAATGAGCCGCAGGACCCGACGCTTCAAATCCGGGGATGAAGCTGGGCGCAAATGCGCGCTTGATCGGCTCAACATCCTCGATACCGAACCTGAGCCGGAGTTTGAGAAAGTCACTGATCTGATCACGACCTGCCTCGACGTTCCCATCGCAACGGTGTCGCTGATCGACAGCGACCGGCAATGGTTCAAATCCATGCGCGGGATCAATGCCCAGAATGTCGATCGCGAAGACACGTTCTGTACCCACACGATCAAGTCGGATGTCTGTCTTGTTATCAACGACGTGCGCAAAGACCCCCGGTTTTCCAGCAACCCATTTGTGATGGGTGAACCCCATGTCAGAGCGTATCTTGGCGTGCCATTGCTGACACCTGATGGCTATGCCGTCGGCACCATCTGCGCCATCGACGTCAAAGTCCGCGATTTCACCGCCCACGACATCGCCATGATGGAAGGCTTCGCCAAAATCATCATGAATGAGCTGGAACTCAGAACACTGGCAAGCACAGATTTCCTCACCAAACTGGCCACCCGCCGCACCTTTGTCACAGCCCTGCAAGAGCTGATGGACAAAAACACACCCACCGCCCTGCTCTTTGCGGATCTCGACCGGTTCAAGGATGTGAACGATACGCTGGGCCATCCGGTCGGCGACGACATTCTCAGGGCCACTGGGCATATATTGATATGGCATTGCCCCGAAAACGGCATGGCCGCCCGCCTCGGAGGTGAAGAACTGGCACTGGTTCTGCCGCTCACCGATGGCGCGGCTGCGACAGCCAAGGCAGAAGCCATACGAAAATCCATCTCGGAGATAAGGCTGCCGGACCATCCTGAACTGCATTGCACCGTCAGTGTTGGTGTCGCGCTGAGCAAGGACTATAGCACCATCGACGACTGGATGGCCGCGGCCGACGACGCGCTCTATTGGGCAAAGGACAATGGTCGCGACAGGGTCGCCACCGCGTTCGACACCAAACGCGACACCGACGCCGCCTAACGGCCGCCTGCCCGTTTTCTGAAAGTGATCGATGTTGGACGGGCAAAGCCCGGATGGGTCGTGCGCGCGACCTCGTGAAAGCCGAGCCGCTTGAAAACGGTGTGCACCTCAGTCAGTTCCACCCGGCTTTGCAATTCCAGCCATTCCAACCCAAGGGCCCGCGCCCTGTCCTCAGCCAGCGCCATCATGTGCCGCCCCAACCCGGACCTGCGGTCCCGCACGGCGAGCTTTCCAACATAGAGCACGGGCGGCTTCGGGGTGAGGATCACCGTCGCCGCGACCGGCTCACCCGTGACCCAAAGCTCTGACCGGGTCACCTCTTGTGACAGCGTCTCCACCGTCATGCGGGTGATCGAAGACGGCGGGTCGATCCGCCCCTCCATCCCGGCGAAGGCCGCGCGCATCACATCAAGCGCGTGCGTCAGATCGGGGTCATCGGCGGTCAGTCGGCGGGCTGTCATGGCGGCGATTTTGCCTCAAGAAGACCCTCAAACGACACCGCAAAAAACTGGTCAGTTTGGTAAATCGGGGGGTCTGAAACTGGTCAATTTGGTAAATTTGCGCGTCAGACGACCTCACCCGCGTCCATACGCTTGAGGAAACCCTCCGCCTCTTCGAGGATCGTCTCACGCCGTTCAGGTTTCATCCGGTCCCATGTCGCATACATCTGCCCCATCCGCGGATTACCCTTAAAGGTTTCCCGGTGGCGATCCATGAAGTGCCAGTATAACAGATTGAAAGGACACGCATTTTCGCCCGTCTTGTCCTTCACCTTATAGGCACAGCTCTTGCAGTAATCCGACATCTTGTCGATGTAATTGCCGCTGGAGATGTATGGCTTCGACGCGATGATCCCGCCATCGGCAAACTGGCTCATCCCGATGACATTCGGCGCCTCAACCCATTCATACGCATCCGCATAAACCGCCAGATACCACTCATGCACCTCTTGCGGCGAAATGCCTGATAACAAAGCAAAATTCCCCGTCACCATGAGCCGTTGGATATGATGCGCATAGGCCTCATCCCGCGTCACCTCCACCGCTTTTGAGACACAGCGCATCTTCGTCTCACTGCCCCAATAAAAGCCCGGCAATTTGCGGTCGTGGCCGAGGTAATTGCGGCTGGTATACTCCGGCCCCTCAAGGAAATAGATGCCCCGCACATATTCCCGCCAGCCGATGATCTGGCGAATGAACCCTTCGGCGGCATTGATCGGCGCATCGCCATTTTTCCAAGCCTCTTCAACAGCTTGGCAGACCTCCAGCGGATCCAGAAGCCCCGCATTGATGTAGAGCCCGACAATCGCATGATAAAGGAACCGTTCCTCCCCCATCATCGCGTCTTGAAAATCGCCGAACTTGGGCAGGCCTTTCTTCACCCAATGGGCCAGATGCTGCCGTGCCTGTCCCTGATCCGTGGCGAACCAGAAATCGTCCAACGTGCCGAAATTGCTGCCAAATCTGTCGCGCACCAGATCAATAACCTCGCGCACAACGTCGTCTGTCTGAAACCGCATCGGCCCCGCATAATCGACCTCATCAGGGGCGGCCTTGCGGTTGTCATGGTCGTAATTCCACTTGCCCCCTGCGGGCTCATCGTCCTCCATCATCAGGCCGGTCTTGCGCCGCATCTCGCGGTAAAAATACTCCATTCTCAGGGCCTTACGCCCCTCGGCCCAATCCTCGAAGTCCTTGTGCGATGCGATGAACCGATCATCAGGAAGCGTCGTGACCTCCAGCGGGCACTCCTCCAGCGCCTCAATCACGCGCCACTCGCCGGGTTCCGTTGCCAACACCTGAGACGCCCCAGCCTCATCCGCCCGCCGGATGAGCTCCCCGGTAATGGACTGCGTGTTATCGCCATCATCCAGCTTGGTGTAGCGCACGGTCCACCCGTCACTCTCCAACCGCGCTGCGAACTTGCGCATTGCAGCAAACAGAAACCCGATCTTCTTGGGATGGTGCGGCACGTACTCCGCCTCCCCCATCACCTCTGCCATGACCACAACGTCCGCCGCCTTGTCCGCCGCCTCCAGCGCTGACAGCCCCTCTGACAGCTGATCGCCCAAGACAAGAACCAATTTCACCACGGGATCGCCTCCCCGGCATAATCAAAGAACCCTCCGGTCTGAGACACGCCCAAGTCCATCATAACGTCACACAAATTCGACGCAGCCTCGCCCGCGGGCACCTTCTTATGGCCGGGGTAGCCTGCGGTAAACGGCGTCTCGACGGTGCCCGGATGCAGCGCCACGATCACCGCCTCTTTGCGTTTGCGCCCAATCTCAATCGCCGCCCCATGCACGATCTGGTTCGCCGCCGCCTTCGACGCGCGATAAGAATACCAGCCCCCGATCTTGTTGTCCCCGATGGACCCAACCCGCGCCGAAAGCACCCCAACAACCGACCGTCCCTCACGTGGCAACAACCTCTCCACCTGCGCCAGAACCAAGGCCGGCCCGATTGCGTTGACCGCATAGACCTGCGCCATCCGCGCCGCGTCAACCGCGTCCAACGCCTTCTCGGGTGCGCCACCTGCTGCCAACGTTCCCGTCGCCACGAAGATCAGATCGAATGGCCCGGTCAGATCGCCCAGAACCCGCTCAACCGATGAGGGCTCCGTCACGTCCAACCCATCGCCCGACCGCGACAGCCCGGTCACGTCAAACCCGCGCGACCCCAATTCCTGCGCCACAGCAGACCCGATGCCGCCCGACGCCCCAATCACCAATGCTTTTCTCATGGGGGCCGACCTAGCCTGCCCCTCGGATCGGTCCACCCTTCATCTTGGCCATTGAACTCCGGGGTTTGGGGCCGCGCCCCAATCAATCAAAGACGCGCGGGCACAGCCCGCACATTTTCACAATATTTCCCTTTTAAAACCGCGTCGCCCCGGTATAACTCTCTCCCATGACGCGCATGATCCGCATCACCGGCCTCCTTGGCCTCCTCCTTAGCCGCCTCTGAGCGTGCCTTTTGGCGCGACCGCTCAGAGGGGACGACGCGCCAGACCAAGCTAAGGAAAACAAGGATTTATGAACATGACCGATCACGTACTGATCTTCGACACCACCCTGCGCGACGGGGAGCAATCCCCTGGCGCGACCATGACCCATGAGGAAAAGCTGGAAATCGCCGAGATGCTCGACGACATGGGCGTCGACATCATCGAGGCGGGCTTTCCCATCGCCTCAGAGGGCGATTTCGCCGCTGTCACCGAGATTGCGAAGCGCAGCAAGGACGCGCAGATTTGCGGCCTGTCCCGTGCCAATTTCAAGGATATCGACCGGTGTTGGGAGGCTGTGAAACACAGCCAGCGCCCGCGCATCCACACCTTCATCGGCACCTCACCGCTGCACCGCGCCATTCCGAACCTGACGATGGATGAAATGGCCGATCGCATCCACGACTGCGTCACCCATGCCCGCAACCTCTGCGACAATGTTCAATGGTCGAGCATGGATGCCACCCGCACGGAATGGGATTTCCTCAAGCGCACCATCGACATTGCGATCAAGGCCGGGGCCACGACGATCAACATCCCCGACACGGTGGGCTACACCGAGCCGGGTGAGAGCGCCGATCTGATCCGCCGTCTGATCGCCGAAGTCGACAACGCTGACACCGTGATCTTCTCCACCCATTGTCACAATGATCTGGGCATGGCGACGGCCAACAGCCTCGCGGCGGTCAATGGCGGTGCGCGTCAGATCGAATGCACGATCAACGGTCTGGGCGAGCGGGCGGGCAATACGGCTCTGGAAGAGGTCGTGATGGCCATGCGGGTGCGCCATGACATCATGCCGTTCGACACGCGCATCGACACGACGAAGATCATGAACATCTCGCGCCGGGTCGCCGCTGTCTCCGGCTTCAATGTGCAGTTCAACAAGGCCATCGTCGGCAAGAACGCTTTCGCCCACGAATCTGGCATCCACCAGGACGGGATGCTCAAAAACCGCGAAACGTTCGAGGTGATGAAGCCCGAAGATGTGGGCCTGAGCGGCACCTCGCTGCCGCTGGGCAAGCACTCCGGCCGCGCGGCGCTGCGCGACAAGCTCGAAAAACTGGGCTTTGAGATGGGCGATAATGAGCTCAAGGACGTCTTCGTTCGCTTCAAAGACCTCGCTGATCGCAAGAAAGAGGTGTTTGACGAGGATCTGATCGCGCTGATCCGTCAGTCCGACGGCGAAGGCGACCACCTGAAGCTCAAGGATCTGACCGTGATCTGTGGCATGAATGGCCCGCAAAAGGCGACGATGGTGATGGAAGTCGACGGCAAGGATCACACGGTGCAGGCGACCGGCGACGGACCCATCGATGCAACGTTCAACGCGGTAAAGGAAATCTTCCCCCACAGCGCGCGCCTGCAGCTCTATCAGGTGCATGCCGTGACCGAAGGCACCGACGCGCAGGCGACGGTCAGCGTCCGTATGGAGGAGGACGGTCGCATCGCCACCGGCCAATCGGCGGACACCGACACAGTCGTCGCCTCGGCCCGCGCTTATATCAACGCCCTCAACCGCCTGATCGTACGCCGCGACAAGGTAGGCCCGGGCGCGGATGCCAAGGAAATCCACTACACCGCCCCGGGTGAGTGACTTGGGATTGATGGGGGCTGCTTCATGCAGCCCTCATCGCCACGAGGAAACGCGGCGGAATAATGCGCATTCCGTTTATCGCGCCCCTTTCGCCCACCCCACCATCCCCCTATAAGCCGCTCAGTCCGCACCCGTGGGGGAGTCGCGGACCATGCAGGCAATGGGAACGGCAGATATGTTTGGCTTAGGCGGCTTATTTTCATCCGATATGGCGATCGACCTCGGGACCGCGAACACGCTCGTCTATGTGAAAGGCAAGGGCGTTGTTCTGTCTGAGCCGTCGGTCGTGGCCTACCACATGAAAGACGGGCAGAAGAAAGTGCTCGCCGTCGGGGAAGACGCCAAGCTGATGCTGGGCCGGACGCCGGGCTCCATTGAGGCGATCCGCCCGATGCGCGAAGGTGTCATTGCCGACTTTGATACGGCAGAAGAGATGATCAAGCACTTCATCCGCAAGGTGCACCGTCGTTCGACTTTCTCAAAACCCAAGATCATCGTTTGCGTGCCGCATGGCGCAACCCCCGTCGAAAAACGGGCGATCCGACAGTCGGTGCTGAGCGCTGGTGCCCGCCGCGCAGGTCTCATCGCAGAACCTATCGCAGCCGCTATTGGCGCCGGCATGCCGATCACTGACCCCACGGGGTCGATGGTTGTTGATATCGGCGGCGGCACGACCGAGGTCGCGGTTCTGTCCCTTGGTGACATCGTTTACGCCCGTTCCGTCCGCGTCGGTGGGGACCGCATGGATGAAGCGATCATCTCCTACCTGCGCCGCCAGCATAACCTCCTGGTCGGCGAGAGCACCGCCGAGCGGATCAAGACCTCAATCGGCACCGCCCGCATGCCTGATGATGGCCGGGGCCAGTCGATGCAGATCCGGGGTCGCGACCTTCTGAACGGCGTCCCGAAAGAAACCGAGATCAGCCAGGCGCAGGTCGCCGAAGCCCTTGCCGAGCCGGTGCAACAGATTTGCGAAGCGGTGATGACCGCGCTCGAAGCGACCCCGCCGGATTTGGCCGCTGACATCGTAGACCGTGGCGTGATGCTAACGGGCGGTGGTGCGCTCCTGGGTGAGCTGGACCTCGCCCTGCGCGAACAGACCGGCCTTGCGATTTCCGTGGCTGATGAGAGCCTGAACTGCGTGGCGCTCGGCACCGGCAAGGCACTGGAATACGAAACCCAGTTGCGGCACGTTATTGACTACGAAAGCTAACGCCTGAAGGGGGAACCCTTGGCAAAGGACCGAAACCAGTCAGAGGATTTCGTCAGCCCGGTCAGGCGTCTCCTGATCGGAGTGCTGGTGCTGTTTCTGTTGGGCACGTTCCTCATTTGGCGGATCGACAATCCGCGTGTCGAGCGCTTTCGCATGGCGGTGATTGACCGGGTCGTGCCGAATTTTGACTGGGCAATGGCACCCGTGACCGGCATCGCCAATCTAATCTCTGATTTTCAGTCTTATCAACGACTTGCCCAGCAGAATGCCGAGCTTCGCCGGGAACTCCAGGACATGAAAAGCTGGCGTGAGGCGGCGATCCAGCTCGATCAGGAGAACGCCCGCCTACGCGATCTCATCAACGTCCAGCTTGATCCGCAACTGACCCGGATCACCGGGGTGGTGATGGCGGATTCCGGGTCGCCCTTCCGGCAATCGGTGCTGCTGAATGTCGGCGCGCGCGACGGCATCCTTGATGGCTGGCCGGCGATGGACGGGATCGGGCTGGTCGGGCGGATTTCAGGCGTGGGCGAGGAAACGTCCCGCGTGATCCTCGTCACCGACACGTCCAGCCGTATCCCCGTCACGATCACACCGTCCGGCCAGCGCGCCATTTTGGCCGGTGACAACACGATCAACCCGGTGCTCGATTTCATTGAAGACCCTGACCTCGTGCGCCCCGGCGACCGTGTGCTGACCTCAGGCGACGGCGGTGTGTTTCCTGCGGATTTGCTGGTCGGCCAGCTCGCCCGTGGCACCGATGGACGCTTGCGGGTGCGGTTGAGCGCTGACCTTGAACGACTCGAATTTCTCCGCGTCCTGCGATCCCAACCCGCCGCGCGGATCGAAGAGGCGGGGACGCTGCTCGCCCCCACCATCCCGCCAATCCTGCCTGTTGAGGATGAGGTGGTCGCGGATACGGAGGGGGGCACCGATGGCTGACCGCGCGCCCACCCGCCAACGCTGGCTGGGGCGCCTGATCTTCGCAGCACTCGGTCTTCTCCTTATCCTGATCCAACTGATCCCGCTTGAAACGGTCCCGCCGTCGCTTGGCGGTCAAAGCATTCAGGCGATTGACCCGCCCACCGGCGAATCAGACCTGAGCGACCCGACCCTCGTGAATCCCGCTGCTCAAGATCCCGTGCGCTGGATCGCGCCCGATTTCCTGTTGCTGCTGACGCTCGTGTGGATTGCGCGCAGGCCGTCCTTTGTGCCTGCCCTTGTCGTGGCCGCGCTGTTCCTTATGACGGATTTCCTGCTCCAGCGTCCGCCGGGTCTTTGGGCGGGGCTCGTTCTGATCCTGTCGGAAGTGCTGCGGGCGCGGACCTATTCGCTGCGCACGCAACCCTTTTGGGTCGAATGGGCGACTGTCGGAATTGGCCTTATTGCGATCACGGTGGTCAACCGGTTCACATTGTCGATGGTGCTGGTTCCGCAGGCCTCGTTGGGGCTGACTCTCCTGCAGCTGACCCTTACAATAGCGGCCTACCCGCTGGTGGTCTTCGTGTCATACGCCCTCTTTGGCGTCAGCCGCCCGGCCCCTGGCGAAGTCGACGCATACGGACAACGATTATGAAACGTGGACCCAAGGAGACCGAGGAAAGCGCCCGCCGCCTGTCCCGCCGTGCAGTGCTTCTGGGCACGGCGCAGCTTGGGCTTGTTGGCGTACTTGGCACGCGGATGGCAACGATGCAGGTCGATCAGGCCGATGAATTCCGCATGCTGGCCGAAGAGAACCGCATCAATATCGGACTGATCCCGCCTGCGCGCGGCCTGATCTTTGACATCAACGGTGTGCTTCTGGCCGACAATGAACAGCATTACTCGATTATCATGACCCGCGAAGGCGCAGGCGACGTGGATGAGGTTCTGGCCCGGCTCAACCGGATCATTCCGCTTGAACCTGAGCGCCTTGAAAAGGCGCGAGAAGAGCTCAAGACCCTCTCAGCCTTTGTCCCTGTGACGGTCGCCGAGCGCGTATCGTGGGAGGACGTGTCCCGCGTCACCGTCAACGCCCCCGCCCTGCCCGGTGTGGTCGCCGAACACGGGCGCAGCCGCCATTACCCGCAGGGCCCCGATATGGCCCATGTGGTCGGTTATGTGGGCCCGGTGTCTGACTATGACCTCAGCCGGATCGACGATCAGGACCCGCTGTTGCAGATCCCCCGGTTCCAGATCGGCAAGACGATGGTGGAAAACCGGCTGGAACGGGATCTGCGCGGCTCGGCTGGCACCAAACGGGTTGAGGTCAACGCCGCTGGTCGTGTGATGCGTGAACTCGACCGGGTGGAAGGTATCCCCGGCAAGGACGTGCAGCTCACCGTCGATGCCCGTCTTCAAAACTACATTCAGGCGCGATTGGACGGCGAAAGTGCCGCCGCCATCGTCATGGATGTGAACACCGGCGATCTTGTCGGCATCGGCTCCGCCCCAACCTACGATCCAAACGTG
Source organism: Pseudomonadota bacterium (assembly GCA_038530475.1). Classification (GTDB taxonomy): domain Bacteria; phylum Pseudomonadota; class Alphaproteobacteria; order Rhodobacterales; family Rhodobacteraceae; genus Octadecabacter. The sequence continues at coordinate 1,321 of JBCBCS010000059.1, read as the reverse complement.
TTCGTGCAAGGCATCTCCGTCGCCCTTTGGGATGAGCTCAACGAGCGTGAGATTGACGAAAAGCTCCACCGTCGTCCGCTCGCCGCGAAATCGGTGCAGGGCACTTACCCGCCCGGATCGACCTTCAAGATGGTCACCGCCCTCGCCGCCCTTGAGGACGGCGCCGTGACGGCGGACGAAACCGTCCGCTGTGTCGGCCATTCCGACGTGTTCGACGTGCGCTTCCACTGCTGGAAACGCGCAGGCCACGGCAACATGAACCTCAACGAGAGCCTCAAGCAATCTTGCGATGTCTATTATTATGATGTCTCGCAGCGCGTGGGCATCGACAAGATCGCCGCGATGGGCCGCAAGCTGGGGCTAGGCGAACGGCACGACCTGCCGATGTCTGCTGTTCGGTCTGGAATCATGCCCGACAAGGCATGGAAGCTTGAAACCCGTGGCGAAGAATGGCGGGTCGGTGACACAGTGAACGCGTCGATCGGTCAGGGCTATGTCGCAACCTCGCCGCTGCAACTCGCCGTGATGACGGCGCGGATTGCCACCGGCCAGGCTGTGCGCCCACGCCTGATCAAATCCATCGACGGGGTCGAACAGCCCTCTGGCGCGGGTGAGAGCCTTGGGCTCAATGAAAACAACCTGCGCCGCATCCGCCGCGCCATGTATGACGTGAGCAACCATTCCCGCGGCACCGCCTACCGGTCCCGCATCGCCGAAGAACGCTTCCGCATGGCGGGCAAGACCGGCACATCCCAGGTCCGCGCCATTGTCCGCGACGAGAATGGCCGCGTGATCACCCGCAATGAAGATCTGCCCTGGAACGCCCGCGACCATGCGCTCTACGTGGCCTATGCGCCTGCTGACAATCCAAAATACGCGGTTGCCGTGGTCGTGGAACATGGCGGCGGCGGCTCAACCGCGGCGGCCCCCATCGCCCGCGATGTTCTGCTGCAAGCGCTCTACGAAGGCGAACCCCCGCTCGACGCCTATCCCTCCGCAGCCCGTGCCAGTGTCGAACAGACACGCCGCCGCATCGCACCCCTACTGCGCGACATCGCGCCCGGTCGAACAGAGCTTGATCCGGGGGATCAGGCCTGATGTCCTATCTTGAGTATCAGGTCAAATACGTCCCGAGCGGCTTTCGTAAGCTGCTTTACCTCAACTGGCCGATCGTCTTTCTGATCACTGCGGTCACCGGGTTCGGCATCCTGATGCTTTACTCCGTGGCGGGCGGATCGATGGATCCGTGGGCCACCGCACAGGCACAACGGTTTGGGCTGGGGCTCGCGCTGATGATGATCATCGCGCTGGTGCCAATCTG
>JBCBCS010000058.1:0-17672 GCA_038530475.1 Pseudomonadota bacterium | reverse complement strand
GTTCTCAGATGCCGACATCTCTGCATAACGCTCCTGCGCCAGCGGACCGTTAGCATTGCCGTCTTCCTCATCCGCGCCTTCATCGTCGGTCACACCGGCCATCGCCCGGCGCATCTTGAGGTAAGCGGCCCGTTCGTCAGGGTCCGCCTCAAAGTGTCGGATCACGGACATCGACACGACCTTATCATCGCCCGACAGCTTGATGCCGCGCACACCTTGTGAGGCGCGCGAGTTGAACACCCTTACATCCGTGGACGGGAACCGGATCGCACGGCCGGAATTTGTCACCAGCATCACGTCGTCGTCTTCGGAACAGATGCGCGCATTGATGAGCGTTGTGTCTTCATCCTCTTCGAACTTCATGGCAATCTTGCCGTTGCGCATAACGTTGGTGAAGTCGGACAGCCGGTTGCGACGCACGCCCCCCGCAGAGGTCGCGAATACGATCTGCAAATCGTCCCAGTCCTTCTCATCCCGGTCCACCGGCATGATGGCGGCAATCGACACGCCAGCCGGGATCGGCAGAATGTTGACGATTGCCTTGCCCTTGGACGTGCGCGACCCTTGCGGCAGGCGCCATGTCTTGAGCTTGTAGACCATTCCGTCGGTGGTGAAGAACAAAAGCTGCGTGTGGGTGTTGGCCACAAAAAGTGTGGTTACAACGTCGTCTTCTTTCAGGCCGCCCCCCGACAGACCCTTGCCGCCGCGCTTCTGCGCCCGGAAATCAGCCAGCGCGGTCCGTTTGATATAGCCGCCTTGGGTCACGGTCACGACCATGTCCTCACGCTCAATGAGGTCCTCGTCCTCCATGTCGCCGGACCAGTCGACAATCTCGGTGCGGCGGGGGACGGCAAAGAGGTCTTTCACCTCGGCCAGCTCATCGCGAATGATGTTCATGATCCGCTCGCGGCTGCCAAGGATTTCAAGGTATTCCTTGATCTTCCCGGCCAACTCTTCGAGTTCATCCGTGACCTCCTGAACGCCCAACTGGGTCAGACGCTGCAGGCGGAGTTCAAGGATCGCGCGGGCCTGGGTCTCGGACAGGTTGTAGGTGCCATCCTCGTTCATTGTGTGGGTCGGATCGTCGATCAGGCGAATGAACGGCGCGATCTCTTCTGCGGGCCAGCGGCGTTCCATCAGCGCGGCACGGGCGGCGGCGGCATCCGCAGAGGCGCGGATTGTAGCAACAACCTCGTCCACATTGCTGACAGCTACGGCCAGACCACACAGAACATGGGCCCGGTCCCGCGCCTTGCGCAGATCAAACGCCGTGCGGCGAATGACAACGTCCTCGCGGAAATCAAGGAACGATGTCAGGAACTTGCGCAGCGTCAGCGTTTCAGGTCGACCGCCATTGAGCGCCAGCATGTTGCAGCCAAACGACGTTTGCATCGGTGTGAAGCGGAACAGCTGATTGAGAACAACCTCAACCGTCGCATCACGCTTGAGCTCCACAACCACACGCACGCCATTGCGGTCGCTTTCGTCCTGCACGTGGGCGATGCCCTCGATCTTCTTTTCGCGCGCGGCCTCAGCAATCTTGTCGATCATTGCGGCCTTGTTCACCTGATAGGGGATCTCATCAATGATGATCGCCCAGCGGTCTTTGCGCAGCTCTTCTACCCGCGTTTTGGCCCGAGTGATGACAGAGCCGCGCCCCTCCAGATACGCTTTGCGCGCGCCGGAGCGGCCAAGCATGATGCCACCCGTCGGGAAGTCGGGGCCGGGGACGTATTCGATGAGTTGCTCAGAGCTCAAGTCTGGGTCGTCAATGAGCGCCAGACAGGCGTCCACCACTTCGCCCAAATTGTGCGGCGGAATATTCGTGGCCATGCCGACCGCAATGCCGCCCGCGCCATTGACCAGCATGTTGGGGAAGCGCGCAGGTAGGACGGTCGGCTCCCGATCCTTGCCGTCGTAATTGTCCTGAAAATCGACCGTGTCCTTGTCGATGTCGGCCAGCAGATAAGCGGCGGGCTTGTCCATCCGCACTTCGGTGTAGCGCATGGCCGCCGGGTTATCGCCGTCCATCGACCCGAAATTGCCCTGACCGTCGAGCAGCGGCAATGACATCGAGAAATCCTGCGCCATCCGGGCAAGGGCGTCGTAAATCGCTGAATCGCCATGGGGGTGGTATTTCCCCATGACATCGCCGACCGGACGGGCCGATTTGCGATAAGGTTTGTCGTGCGTGTTGCCCACCTCATGCATCGCGTAAAGGATCCGGCGGTGCACCGGTTTCAGGCCATCTCGCAAGTCGGGAATCGCCCGGCTGACGATGACCGACATCGCGTAATCAAGATATGAGGTCTTCATCTCCGCTGTGATGGAGATCGACGGCCCGTCATAAGCGGGGCGTTCAGGCGGCATTTCGCCTTCCGTTTCAGGGATATCTGGCGTGTCGCTCATGTGATGCCTTAACTGTCCTGCATGTCAGGGCTCGCATCAGCGGCCAGCCCCATATTTTGTTGGGAAACTTATATCAGAGCCCAGTATTGGTATGCAATCGAAAGCGCCCAATCGACTGGCAGCCTTTCGGTCAAACTGCTAACACTCTGTTTTCGTTGACTGTTAACGAATTTCTGCTCTGATAGTCGCAGAACAACAAGAGCAGAGGTGACCAAGATGCTGGAAACAGAGCTTTTGATGCGCGGATATGGGCTCACGACAGCCGAGTTTTTCTACGGCATGCCGGATCATCCTGCCGTGCTGAATACCTTTGTCTGGCAAGAGTATGATCGTGCCCCGGACCATGACAGATTGCTGGAGTTCATTTCGTACTGGCACGCGGAAATTGAGGGGCCGTTGCATTCCGTCCGGTTTGTTCACCGCAAGCTGATCGGCGCGGGCGAATGGCGCAATGTGACCGGTGAATTCACTTACCACTGACAGGCGACATCGAACGTCGCCTTGATCAATCAAGCAGACCGTTGCAGCATTCCAAACAGATCGCGCGGGTCGTCTGGATCGGCCAGCATGTCTAGATCGTCATAAAATTCAGTGCCTTGAATGGCTGACTTGATGTAACGAAGAGCAGAAAAATCCTCAATCGCGAAACCGACGCTGTCGAACAGAGTGATCTGTTTGTCAGATGAGCGTCCAGACGCTCGCCCGGCAAAAACATCGTGGAGCTCGATCACCGGATGATCAGGATCGAGCGCTTGTATCTCGCCTTCAACGCGCGTTTGCGGCGGATATTCCACGAAAATGTCTGACCGCAACAGGATATCACGGTGTAGCTCCGTCTTGCCGGGGCAGTCACCGCCAATTGCGTTGATGTGGACCCCGCTGCCGACCATGTTGTCGGTCAGGATTGTTGCGTATTGCTTGTCGGCTGTGCAGGTCGTGATGATCTCAGCACCTTCGACAGCCTCTTCCGCGCTCGCGCAGGAGTTTACGGTCAACCCCGATCCGTCCAGATTGCGTGCGCACTTCGCGGTGGCCGCCTGATCCGTGTCCCAAAGCCGAACAGTATCAATGCCGCAAATCGCCTTGAATGCGTGGCATTGAAACTCCGACTGGGCCCCATTGCCGATCATCGCCATTGTTTTGGCTCCCCTGGGGGCCAGATGCTTTGCCGTAAGCGCCGACATGGCGGCGGTCCGCAGCGCTGTAAGAAGCGTCATTTCGGACAGAAGCACCGGATAACCGGTCTCTACATCCGCCAGCAGCCCGAAAGCCGTGACCGTTTGCAGGCCCTCAGCGGTGTTCTTGGGGTGGCCGTTGACGTATTTGAAACCATACATCTCCCCATCACTGGTGGGCATCAGTTCAATGACACCGACCTCGGAATGGGAGGCCACGCGCGGGGTCTTGTCGAACGCGTCCCAACGCAAGAAATCTTCCTCAATGGCGTTGGCGATCCGGACCAGCAGCGGCTCAAGGCCCACGTGGTGGACCAAACGCATCATGTTATCGACCGATACAAACGGGACGAGGGCCTTGTCTGAAGGGGCAAGCATGGGTCTCTCCTGTTACAGAATGGCGCGGGTCGGGCGGTCAAAGACGCGGCGCCCCATCAGTGAGGCGGTGAGGTCCACCATCAGCGTTGCGGTCTTGCCGCGCTCATCCATGAAGGGGTTGAGCTCCACAAGGTCGAGCGATGTGACAAGCCCGCTGTCGTGGAGCATTTCCATCACCAGATGCGCCTCACGCAAGGTGGCGCCCCCGGGCACAGTGGTGCCCACGGCAGGGGCGATATCAGGGTCGAGGAAATCGACATCCAGTGACACGTGCAGCAGACCGTTTGCCGCCGCAACCTTATCCAGAAACTCGGCCAGTGGGGCCTTGATGCCGTATTCGTCGATCGCCCGCATATCAGCGAGTGACATGTCGGTTTCGGAAAGCGCGGCATGTTCCGCCGGATCGACCGATCGCAACCCGATCATGCAAACCTGCGCAGTTGGCACAGGATTGGCGACCGGTGGGAAGGCGTCAAAGCCCGGGCGCCCAGTGAAATACCCGACCGGTGTGCCATGCAAATTGCCGCTTTCAGTCGTATCGGGTGTATGGAAATCGCTGTGGGCGTCCAGCCAGAGCACAAAAAGCGGCCGTTCAACAGAGGCTGCGTGATCAGCGACGCCGGTGACAGTGCCAAGCGCGAGGGAATGGTCGCCACCAAGAAAGATCGGCACCCCCTCTGCTGCAGCTTCGCGGGCAGCATCGTGCAGCGCTTGAGTCCAACCGACGGTTTCGGGCAGGGCCACGAGATGATCATGATCGGGCAGGTCGGCAGGGACGGCCGTCAGGTTGCCACGATCGCTGACCTCATGGCCAAGATCGATCAGCGTTTCAGCCAGCCGCGCCGTCCGGTAGGCATCCGGCCCCATGATGCAGCCCTTGCGGTCCTTGCCGCTGTCAACCGGTGCCCCGATGAGGATGATATTTTGTGCCGCCATTGGACCCTCCTTTGCCTGAGATCAAGGTGCGGCGACTTGCGTTTTGAAGGAAGACCGCACATTGTCCAATATGCGCAGAAACTACGCAGATTGAGCAATGAGTATGGACGATTTGGACAATCGGTTGATCCTCGCCCTCCGCCGGGATGGGCGCGCAACGCTTTCAGAGTTGGCGCTGGACCTCGGCGTGACGCGAGCGACTGTGAAAGCGCGCATGGAGCGGTTGCGACAGCGCGGAGAGATCGCGGGTTTCACGGTCCTGACCCGGCAGGACGTGGCCGCACATCCGGTGCGCGGGCTGATGATGTTGGGGATTGAAGGACGCGGGACTGAGAAGGTCATGCGCCAACTGACTGCTTTGCCCGACGTGCAGGCCGTTCATTCGACAAACGGCACGTGGGATCTGATCGCTGAAATCGGCACCGCGACGCTTGAGGACTTAGACGGCACGTTGTTCCGGATCCGCAAACTTGATGGCGTTGTGCGGTCCGAGACGAACCTGTTGCTGAGCACCCGCAGGGCAGGCGGATAGGACGGTCAGGCGCGACGGGTCGCGGCGCCGATCCAGATCATTGCCAAAAGCAAGGAAAAGAGCGCGTTGTAACTGGCCATGGACAGGCCGAAAAGGGACCAGGTCACATCAGAACACATCACGATAGGCTCGATATCGGTGCTGAGCGGGTCCTCCAGATTGATGGTGCTGATCCCGGAGCAGGTGCCAGGACCGTCCCACCATGCCCGTTCAACCCCGGTATGGTAGAGCCCCAGTCCCGCCGTTGTCAGGGCCGCGAAAGCGCCCAGACAAGCCAGCGTACGCTGACCTGAGACCGCGACAAGGGCGACACCACCCAGCACGACAGCGGCGGCATGAGGCCAGCGTTGCCACAGGCACATCATGCACGGCGCAAACCCCAACGCCTGAAACAGAAAAGCTCCGGCAAGCATTGCGGCGCTGCCGCCAGAAGCCATCAAGATCAGGGCGCGACGTGTCATCGACGTTTCCTTTCCCACGCGGGTTGAGACTGTTCAGGCCCTGCGCTCCTCACAGCCCAAGCCATCCCATCATCAGGCTCACCAGCGTGGCGCCAGCAAGAATCAGTGCTGCAATCCAGGCTATGCCTAGTACGAGCCCCAAGAGAATGAGGATCCCGTCGCGTTGCAACAACCCCATCGCAATAATGACGACAGCAAAACCAGGCACTGTATTGGTTGCGGGAATTGGAAGAAGGATTGAGGCGCTGAACAAAACGAGCCCAAGTGCAACGACGCGATCTGCCGGTGCATAAGACAATGCCTGAAGCCTGGGTCGGCTGACCGCCTCAATCCGCCGCAACCAAGGTCCAGAGCGGCGAGAGAGGCTCTCAAGACCCTCCTTAGAGACATTTCGCGCGCCAAGTCGTGCCGGCAACCAGGGCGACGTTCGACCGATCAGCATTTGTGCCGAAACAAACATCAAGGGCAGGGCGACGATCTGGGGGATGCCATATAGAAACGGAATGCAGCATGGCAGAGCCAAGACCAACAGGAACAGGCCGAAGGCGCGTTCGTTAAGCTGCCCCATCACCCATGCGAGTGATGCGTGCGGTATCGGCGCATCAGCGGCCAATTTTGCAAGTTGCTGAGAAATGGCAGCGTCATGGGAAGATGCGGCGGTCACGCGCGATTGCCCTGTTTCGTTAGTTTGCTCGTGCGGACCTTAGGCCACGGGTGGCGCCATCGGTCAACCGACCAGTTGCCTGCAATCGTTTTGGCGGATTTCATGAAGGTCAGGATCGTTTATCCTGAAGGGGTGGTACCGGTGGTCGGACTCGAACCGACACGATGTTGCCATCGGGGGATTTTGAATCCCCTGCGTCTACCATTCCGCCACACCGGCACGCGAGAGCGGGATTAGAGCCTGCCCGATGTGACGTCAATTGGGAAATGTGGCGGAAGCGGTCGTCACATCGCTGGCGATTCGGCAAAACCTGACCTTTACGTTAACAATCGATATGAAATGCCTTCGATTTAAGCTCTGCAGGGAACAGTCGCAGCCGGAAATGGGGCAAAGGTAAGGCGAATTGTCGTGGGAAAGTTAATGCAGAATTCCCGCCAAAAATTTGTTGCCAACTCTTCATCAATCGTTCTGCCAGAATGTCATTGTGTATGAAAATGCGGCGAAACCAGTGAATTGTGTGGATCCAACTGCATCGTGGAAACAAATTGTCCGGTGTGACTCAGGACGCGATACAACCCAAGCGGGTTTTATCGTCTCATGCCTACCCAAAAGTTAACAAATTTCGGACACTTTTTCCTTTTTTGGAAGAATTCGACGCGGTAGATCATATGGGCCCAACTGGGGGGCGTACCGGCGATCTGGGGCTGCCGGACCAGAACAGCTTGTTCTGGATGTGTATGGTGTCTGCGGGAGTTGGGTTTTGCCCTTTGCACACTTGCGGATGAATTTAGGGCCTCGCTTCGGCGGGGACGTGACCTTGTGCGCCAATTTGCTGGTGGGCGCCGTCGCGGGAAGAAACGGTCCGGGCCTTTGGGGTCGGCAAGCGCAAATAGGAACTGACAATGTCTGATTACACAATTGATTGGTCCGCAACGAACATTGATGGCAACAACAGCGTGTCCGGAACGAATGGCACGGTGAATTTCACGGTTGCGACGCCTGAAAACGGCGACCACGACCAGTGGATGAAAGGCACAGTAAATGGTGTTGACGGCCTCAAGGCGTGGGACGTTGATGAGCCAACCAAGGTGAAGATCAATTTCGATCAACCGGTCACCAATGTCAGTTTTGATCTGATTGATGTCGATAGCTGCGATGGTCAGTGGGACGACCGCGTGAAGGTGATCGCGAAAGACGCGCACGGCAATATTCTGCCTGTCACTTTCTCCGGCCTCAACCACACCCAGCATGTCAACGGCAACCAGCTTGACGCCACCAGCAATTCTATCGGCGAAGGTGACCCAGGCTCAAACGTGACGGTCCATATTGCGGGCAACGTCGCGTCCCTCCAAATCATTCTCGACAATGGGGCGGGCGCGCATGTGTCCGGCACCGTGGGTCTGGGTGACATTCATTTTGATGCGGTGAATACTCTGGACGGCTATGTCGAAGGCGGCAATGGCGACGACGTCATCGATGCGGCCTATGTCGGTGACCCGGATGGCGACAAAATCGACAACAACGACGCTGTGTTGCCTGGGGAAGGCGCACAAGACGACATCGTCTTGGCCGGCGGCGGCGATGACTTCGTTCTCGCGGGTGACGGTGACGATGAAGTCTATGGCGGCAGCGGCGACGACACGCTGTGCGGTCAGGACGGTGATGACGTTCTTTATGGCGGCGCTGGCAAGGACATCCTGGAAGGGATGAACAACAACGACGTGCTCTTTGGCGGCGATGGCGCGGACACCGTCTACGGCGATGCCGGCGACGATGTGGCCTCTGCTGGTGACGGCAACGACAAAGTCTTCGGCGGATCGGGTGAGGATCTGCTGTCCGGCGGCAAAGGTAACGATACGCTCAAGGGCGGCAACAACGACGACGTCATTTATGGCGGCGGCAACTCTGACAGCATCGAAGGTGGCTCTGGCAACGACACGCTGATCGGCGGCAACATGACCTTCGACGGCACGCAGGACTTCAATGAGTTGTCCGCGGGTGACCTGATTGACGGTCAATATATCGGTGAGGGCATGACGATCACTTCCGCCGATCCCCGCAACCCGGTCATGGTGTTCGACACAGCGAACCCGACCGGCGGTGACACCGACCTTGCGACCAACAACCTCGGCAAGGTGCTCATTCTTTCTGAGGATCGCGATGGGTCTGACCCGGACGACAATGGGTCGGGCGGTACGTTCAACATCAACTTCGAAGGCCCGGCATCAGTAACTTCTCTCACTCTGCTGGACGCAGATGGTGGCGCTTGGGTGAAATACTACGATGTGAACGGCAACTTGCTGCAGCAGGTGGACGTGAACACGCCCGACAATGGCCAACATGTCGTCAACACGAACCTGAGCAATGTCGGCTCCATCGAGGTGATTTTTGCCAATTCCGGTGCGATCGACAACATCAGCTATGCGATCAATGCGGACGATTGTGATACGGGCGACACCATCGATGGTGGCGCGGGGAACGACTATATCGAAGGCAATGCCGGCGATGATCTTCTCAAAGGCGGCCTCGGCGCGGATGAGATCTTTGGTGGTGCTGATCGGGACACGATCTTGGGCGGCGCTGGTGACACGGTTGACGGCGGTGCGGCTGGCAATGACCACGACATCCTTGATCTGACGGGGCAGGGGGCGTTTTTCCTTGCTGGTCCGGATGGCACTGGCAACCCTGTGGCCGACAGCAATGGCAACGGTATCGACGGCACCGTCATCTTTGTGGATGCGGACGGTAATCCGACCGGCGAAACACTCGTCTTCACCGAGATCGAAGAGATTATCGGCGACGAAGTGAACGGCGATCCGAACGCCAACGACGACACAGCAACGACTGACGAAGACACGCCCGTCACGATTGCAGTGCTCGACAACGACAGTGATCCCAATGGTGATCCGCTGACGGTGATCGAAGCAACATCGCCGGACGGTGAGGTCGTGATCAACCCCGACGGCACGATCACCTTCACGCCAGACGCAAACTTCAACGGCGACACGACGATCACCTACACGGTGGACGACGGCAATGGCGGCACGGATACGGCTACGGTCAACGTCCACGTCAATCCAGTCGACGATGATCCGAACGCGAACGATGATGTTGCTGAAACGCTTGAAGACACGCCGATCACCATCGACGTTCTGAGCAACGATGACGATGATGATGACGATGACCTCGACATCATCAGCGCAACGAGCCCGAACGGAGAGGTTGTCATCAATCCTGACGGAACTCTGACCTTTATCCCGGATGAGAATTTCAATGGCGAAACGACGATCACCTATACGGTGAACGACGACGACGATGATGATGACGATGACAGCTCAACCGCGACAGTCATCGTGAACGTTATCCCCGTCAATGACGACCCGGTCGCGGTTGATGACGTTGCAATAACGGACGAAGACACGGCGGTCGTTATTCCAGTCCTGGACAACGACTCGGACGTGGACGGCGATGACCTGACCGTCACCGAAGCGACCAGTCCGGACGGCGAAGTTGTGATCAACCCGGATGGTACGATCACCTTCACGCCGGACGAGAACTTCAATGGTGACACCACGATCACTTACACCGTTGATGACGGCAACGGCGGCACGGACACGGCTACGGTCACCGTGACGGTGAATCCAGTGAACGACGATCCGGTGGCCAATGATGACACGGCGACGACCGACGAAGACACGCCGGTCACGATCCCCGTGCTCGACAATGATACGGACGTGGATGGCGATCCGCTGACCGTGACCGAAGCCATGTCGCCTGACGGTGAAGTTGTGATCAATCCGGATGGCACGATCACCTTTACGCCGGATGAGAATTTCAACGGTGAGACCACGATCACCTACACCGTTGATGACGGCAACGGCGGCACGGACACAGCGACAGTCACGGTCACCGTGGGGGCCGTGAATGACGGTCCGGTTGCGGTCGATGATGCGGATGAGACCGATCAGGACACTGCCATTGTCCTCGACAACGTTCTCGACAATGACAGCGATCCCGATGGCGACCCGCTGACGGTGGTCCGCGTCGAAGGGGAGACGGGCAATGTTGGCGATCCGGTTCCGGGCTCTAACGGGGGTCTCATCACCATCAATGCGGATGGCACGGCCGCTTTCGATCCGAATGGCGATTTCGATGAACTTGGCACAGGCGAGATGGCAGAGACCACGGTCCTCTATCAGATCTCTGACGGCAATGGCGGCACCGCGATTGCAGAAGTGACGGTGACTGTGACCGGCACCAATGATGCGCCGGTCGCTCAGAATTCCTCCTACATCGTCAATCAGGACGAAACGTTTGGCGATACTGATGCCAACGCGATCACCGACGATACCGGTGAGGGCGTGGATAGCGACGTCGACGGCGATCCGCTGACGGTTGCAGCCGTGGACGGCGATGCTGGCAATGTCGGCGTGGCTGTTGCGGGCGACAATGGCGGCCTCTTCACGATCAACGCGGACGGCACGGTCGACTTTGATGCGAATGGTGAGTTTGATGATCTGGGTGCGGGCGAAGCCGCCTCCACGACGATCAGCTACACCATCACGGATCCGGAGGGCCTGACGGACACCGCAACGGTGACCTTCACCGTGACCGGCACCAACGACGCGCCAATTGCGACACCGGATACCGACACAACCGATCAGGATACGCCGATCACGCTGGACAATGTGCTGGGCAATGACAGCGATCCGGACGGCGATCCGCTCATCGTGTCTTCTGTGAATGGCGACGCTGGCAATGTCGGCGACCCGGTTGTGGGCGACAATGGTGGTCTGATCACCATCAACGAAGATGGCTCAGCCTCGTTCGATCCGAACGGTGACTTTAATGCCCTGGGCGCCGGCGACACTGCCGTCACATCGGTCACCTACACCATCTCTGACGGCAATGGCGGCACAGACACGACGACCGTGACAGTCACGGTGACAGGTGTGAACGACGCGCCAGAAGCTAATCCGGACAGCGACACGACCGACTTCAACACTCCTGTCGTGGTCGATCTGCTGGCCAACGACTTTGATGTCGATGGCGATGACCTGACGGTCGTCGACGCCACTGTACCGGACACCGAAGGCAGCCTGACCGATAATGGCGATGGCACGTTCACCTTCACTCCGGCGCTTGGCTTCACCGGTACCGCGACGATCACCTACACGATCGAGGATGAGGAAGGGCTGCAGGCCAGCTCAAGCCATACGGTCACTGTGGGCGATGCACCGCTCGACGGCACCGTCGAAGGCACCGCTGGCGACGATCTGATCGACGGCGGCTACCTCGGCGATCCTGATGGCGACCGCGTCGACAATGACGACGCGATCCTGCCGGGTGACGTGGGTGATGATGACCTCATCTACGGCTTCGAAGGCGATGACCGCATCCATGCGGGCGATGGCAACGACGAAGCCTATGGCGGCATCGGCAACGACACGGTCAACGGCAATGGCGGCTTTGACACGCTGTTCGGTGGCGAAGGCGACGACCGGCTGTCTGGTGGCGCGGATGATGACACCATCTTTGGTGGCACTGGCAACGACTCCATCAACGGGCGGGGTGGCAACGACACCCTGTTTGGTGAAGACGGCGAGGACAGCATCCTCGGTGGCTTTGAGAACGACACCATCTTTGGCGGGGCCGATAACGATGTGATCGACGCGCAAAGTGGCGACGACTCCGTTGAAGGTGGCTCTGGCGATGACAGCATCCTCGGCGGTGGCGGTGACGACATCCTTCGCGGTGGCGACGGCAACGACACGATCGATGGCGGCAACAACGAAGACATGATCTTCGGCGGCGCTGGCGACGACAGCCTTGCCGGTGGGGACAGCAACGACAAGATCGAAGGCGGCTCCGGCGACGATACCATCGAAGGTGGCGAAGGCGACGACGATCTGTGGGGCGCCTCTGGCGACGACTCCGTGGATGGTGGTCGCGGCGATGACACGATCGCTACGGCCGAGGGGAATGACATCGTGGAAGGTGGGGATGGCAACGACATCATCGACACCGCCAATGATGAGAACCCGTTCACGACCGATCCGGGCCAGAACCTTCCGGATGTGGGCTATCCCGGCCTCTATCCAGCGGATCTTGATCCGAACGATGACCTCGACACCGTGTTCGGCGGCGCTGGAAATGACAGCATCGTCACCGGCGACGACGATGACACGATCTTCGGCGGCTCCGGCAGCGACATCATCGACGCGGGCATTGACGACGACTTCGTTGAAGCGGGCGCTGACGATGACACCGTCATCGGCTCTGAGGGCAATGACGAGATCTACGGCGAAGACGGCAACGACGTCATCTACGGTGGTCTTGAGCCTGGTCAGCTTGATGGGTTTGCCAACCTGCCAGACGATCTGGACGGCGACGGAGACAGCAACGATCCGGGCGAAGATCTGGTCACCTTCAACAACAACGACACGTTGTTCGGTGGGGCTGGCGATGACACGATCTTCGGTCAGGACGACGATGACACCTTGTTCGGTGGCACTGGGAACGATGTCCTCGACGGCGGCGTCGACGATGATGAGATCTACGGCAACGAAGGCGATGACACGATCATCGGCGGTCAGGGCAACGACCAGCAATTTGGTGGTCTGGGCAATGACACCTTCCTCGGTGGCAATGGCGGCGACGTAGTTGTCGGCGGCGAAGATCCCGACCTCGATGGCGACGGTCAGTCAGACGATGTGGACGTGCTTGACCTCACGGGTTCCAACGTCGACTTCATCACTTATGTCGATGGCGACCCGGAAGCAGGGACGGTGACGTTCCTCGACGGCTCAACCATGACCTTCTCCGAGATTGAGAACGTCATTCCGTGCTTCACGCCGGGGACCACGATTGCCACCCCACGAGGCGAGCGTCTGGTGGAAGAACTGCGCGAAGGTGACCGGATCATCACCCGCGACAACGGCATCCAGGAGATCCGTTGGGTAGGCCGCAAAGAGATGTCCGGCAAGGCACTTGTCGCCAACCCGCATCTCAAGCCGATCCTGATCAAAGCGGGTGCGCTTGGAAACGGTCTGCCGGAGCGCGACATGCTCGTCAGCCCGAACCACCGCTGCCTGGTCGCTAGCGAGAAGACCCAGCTCTACTTCGAAGAGCGTGAAGTCCTGGCCGCCGCCAAGCACCTGGTCGGTGCAGAAGGCATCCATGAGCTGGACGTGATGGGCACTGCCTACATCCACTTCATGTTCGACCGCCACGAAGTGGTCTTGTCGAACGGCGCATGGACGGAAAGCTTCCAGCCGGGCGATTACAGCCTCAAGGGGATTGGCAACGGCCAGCGGAACGAGATCTTTGAACTCTTCCCTGAGCTTCAGACCAAGCAAGGCATCGAGGGCTACCAGTCCGCACGCCGCGCCCTGAAGAAGCACGAAGCCAAGCTGCTGCTGAAGTAAAACAATATGCAGCTACATCGGGGCAATTGATCTGCCCCGACGTAGAGAGGGGGCCGGGTCGTGACCGAACGATCCGGCCCTTTTTCGTATCCGCTGGGACGAATTCGCGCAGACGTGACAACACGGCCCCTGCGGCGAAGGTCGAAACGCTTCAGTCGGCGCCAAGCCTCCAAGTTCATGTTTTGGCGCGCTTCAGCCCCGCAAGCGGCTCCCATCCGGATCGAAAATTGGCTCCGTGATCAGGGTCGCCGGGCGCATATCGCCCAAAAGCTCAATCTCGACCCGCAAGCCAGCTTTCGCGTGCTCCACCGGGATCAGACCGAAGGCGATGCTTTTGCCCGTGTGGTGGCTGTAGCCCCCCGAAGTGCAGAACCCCTGAACCTCGCCGTTGATATAGATCGGTTCATAGGCGGTGACGTCGGTGTCGGTCGCATCAACAACAAAGGTCGCCAAGGCGCGGGTAGGGGTGTCGGCCATCGCCGCGTCCTTGCCAATGAATTCCTTGTCCCATCGGATAAACCGGTCCATTCCGGTCTCCTTGGCAGTGTAATCGGGGCTGAATTCCCGCATCCATGAGCCAAAGAACCGATCCAGCCGCAGCGACATGATCGCCCGCATCCCGAACAGCGACAGCCCCATCGGCTGCCCCGCATTCCACAACATTGTCCACAGGGCCCGTTGATCCATCGGATTGCAGTAAATTTCATATCCCAGATCGCCGGTATAGCTGACTCGTTGAACGGTGCAGGCGACCTGTCCGATGGTCATGGCACGCGTGTCGAGGAACGCCATCTCTGCGTCGTCGCGGGTGACCTGTTTCAGAAGGTCGCGCGCCTTTGGTCCTGCGATGGAGAAACCATTGAGCTTATCGCTTATATTCTCAATGCTTACGCCATCTTCTTCATGTTGCAGGAACCACCGCATATGCTGGGCTTGAGCACCATATGACGCGGTCAGATGGAACGTGAATTCATCAAGACAGGCGACTGTAAAATCACCCAAAAGCTTGCCTTTCGGTGACAACATCGGTGTCAGAGATATCCGACCGGGCTTGGGGATGCGGCCCGCCATGATCCGGTCCAGCCACGCCCGCGCACGTGCACCTTTGACACGATATTTGCCGAAGTTATGCACCTCGGTGATCCCGACATTGTCGCGAACACCTTTGACTTCCCGTGCAACGGCATCGAATGCGTCCGAGCGGCGGAAGGACGGAGTCTCATAGGTGGGATCGCCATCTTGGGCGAAGTAATTCACGACTTCGAGCCCGTATTGATGGCCCCAGACCGCGCCAAGCCCCGTGAAAATGTCATACATCGGGGTGGTGCGATGGGGCCGCGCGGCGGGCAATTCTTCGTTGGGATAGGCAACAGAGAACCGTTTCTGGTAGTTTTCGATGACCTTGGGTCGCGTGTAGCCGGGCGTGATCCAGTCTCCGAACCGGGCCACATCCATCGCGCTGACGTCTCGCTCACACTCGCCGTCAATCATCCACTGCGCCAGCATCAACCCAACACCACCGCCCTGTGAAAAGCCCGCCATCACACCGCAAGCCGACCAATAGCCGCGCATTCCCGGCACAGGCCCGACCAACGGATTGCCGTCCGGCGCAAAGGTAAACGGCCCATGCACAACCGATTTTACACCGGCCCGTTCCAGCGCCGGGAAGCGTTTGTAGGCAAAGGCGATGCTGTCTTCGATCTTGTCGAAATCGTCGGGCAACAGCTCATGCCCGAAGGACCACGGCGTGCCGTCCACCGCCCATGGACGACAGGGCTGCTCATAAAACCCGATGCACAGCCCGCGTCCTTCCTGCCGCAAATAGCTTTCGCCCGCCGGATCCATGACGTGCGGATGCTCGCTTTCACGCTCGTAAATCTCGGGTACATCATCGGTGACGATGTATTGATGCTCCATCGGATGGAGCGGCGCATAAATGCCTGCCATGGCGGCCACTTCACGTGCCCACAGGCCACCTGCATTGACCACATGTTCGGTGTGAATCGTCCCCTTGTCGGTCACCACATCCCACGTTCCATCCGCCCGTTGGGTCGTGGCCGTGACCATGCAATGGGTCAAGATCTCAGCCCCGCCCATTCGCGCGGCCTTCGCATAGGCATGGGTGGTCCCTGACGGGTCAAGGTGGCCATCCAGCGGATCATAGAGCGCCCCTAAGATCCCGTCGGTGTTGGTGATGGGCGCAATCTTCCGGATCTCCTCCGGGCCAATGATCTCTGTCTCAAGCCCCATGTAGCGATGCTTGGCCCGCTCTGCGACCAGCATGTCGAACCGGTCCGTATTATCAGCAAGCGTCACGCCGCCCACGTGATGCAGCCCGCATGACATACCGGTCATCTCTTCCAACTCGCGATAGAGCTTGATCGTATAGCCCTGCAGCGCGGCCATGTTCGTGTCGCCGTTGAGCGTGTGGAACCCGCCAGCCGCATGCCACGTTGAACCAGATGTCAGTTCAGACCGTTCGACCAGCATTACGTCCGACCACCCAAGCTTTGTCAGATGATAAAGAACCGATGCGCCTACGACGCCGCCACCGATGACAACGACACGGATTGTGGATTTCATGGTCCTGCCTTTCTACTGCAACGGGGCTATGCTTAGCGCAACCAAGGCATCCTGCCGTGGATCATTTCCGACACCAGATGTCGCAACCAAGGACGTTTGAGAAGATGCCAAAAGGGATCGCCGAAACGAGACAAGCCATCGCGTCGCTCTTCGGCTGGGTGGTGCCGGACACTGCACTGCGAAAAATCCGCAGTTACAGTCGCAAACTTTGGGTCCGGGTCGTGGGCATGGGAGTGCTCGCTTTTCTGGTGGTTGGCGCCACTCAAGTGCTTGAGGCTTTCGTCCCAGTTGAGATGGCAAAATCGGTCAACGGCGCATCCGCCGACCGTCTTTTGCAGATCATCGCGACGGCCATGTTGGCGGTCACTACGTTCTCACTGACTGTGATGGTTTCAGTCTATCGGTCGTCCTCCTCTCAATGGACGCCGCGCGTCCACCGATTGATTCAGGAAGACAAGATCACGCAAAACACCCTCGCTGCGTTTATTGGGGCTTATGTTTACGCCCTCGTTGCTATCGTTCTGAGAGAGGTCGGCGTGTTCGGGGATGACCGCGCCATGGTGCTGTTCTGGGTCACTGTCGCAGTGCTGGTCTTTATCGTTTTCAACGTGGTCCGCTGGACACTGCACCTGCAAAGCCTCGGAAGCTTGATCACGACAACGCGGCAGGTCGAGGAAATCACCCAAGACCAGTTTGAGGAACGCATGCATATGCCGTGTATGGGTGCCGTGCCATGGACTGATGACTTGCCTGCGACCGCGCAGATCATCACCGCAGACGAGAGCGGCTATGTCGCGGGGATATATCCTGAACGGCTTAATGATGCGGCAGAGGCGCAAGGCGCCACCCTTTATCTGCTGCGGTCGATTGGTCAATTCGTGTTCGAAGGCGAGCCGCTCTTCGGTGTGATTTGGCACGATGACGGGGATATGGATGCGCTGCGAAAGGCGGTGATCTCTGACGTTTTGATCAGCGACATCCGCAACTACGACCAGGATCCTCGGTTTGGCCTTCAAGTCATGGGCGAAATTGCATCGAAAGCGCTGTCGGCGGGGATCAACGATCCGGGAACCGCTATCGACGTGATCACGCGGGTCGGTCGCATCT